>NZ_JAMXOT010000214.1 GCF_024220515.1 Oscillatoria sp. HE19RPO | reverse complement strand
CGCAATGCTTGCGCCCAAAAGAGGGCGCAAGCATTGCGCCCCTACAAGAAACTTCGATATATCTATTTACACTCAGCTATCACAGGTTTATCCCGCTAATGCCTGAAGTAACGCATCACCCATTTGGCGACATCCCACCAATTTCATGCCTTCGGACATGATATCTCCCGTGCGATATCCGGCATCGAGGACTTGGAGAACTGCTTGCTCAATTTTGCTTGCCGCTTCCGGTTGATCTAACCCATAGCGCAACATCATCGCTGCACTTAGGACTTGGGCGATCGGGTTCGCTTTATCCTGTCCGGCAATATCTGGGGCCGAACCATGCACGGGTTCAAATAAACCGGGACCGGATGCCCCTAAACTGGCAGAAGGCAGCATTCCAATACTGCCCGTCAGCATGGCAGCAGCATCGGAGAGAATATCTCCAAACAAGTTGCCGGTGACAATGGTATCGAATTGTTTGGGCCACCGGACTAATTGCATGGCGGCATTATCCACATAGAGGTGAGAGAGTTCCACATCGCTGTATTCTGCGGCGAGTTGGGTGATGCGATCGCGCCAAAGTTGGGAGACATCCAAGACGTTTGCCTTATCCACGGAACATAATTTTCCCTGGCGTTTTCGGGCTGTTTCAAAGGCGACGCGGCCAATTCGGTCAATTTCTGATTCCGTATAGGCCATTGTATTGACGCCCCGTTTTTCTCCGGTTTCTGTCTCGAAAATGCCTTTCGGTTGACCGAAATAAATGCCCCCAGTGAGTTCCCGGACGACCATGATATCTACGCCTTCGACGACTTCTCGCTTGAGACTAGAGGCATCCACCAGTTGGGGTAAAATGGTTGCAGGTCGTAAGTTGGCAAAGAGATTTAAACCCGCACGGAGTCCCAGTAAGCCGGTTTCCGGTCGTTGGTGGCGGGGGAGATTGTCCCATTTGTAGCCCCCGATCGCCGCGAGGAGGACGGCATCACTATCTTGGCATTGTTTGAGGGTTTCCGAGGGCAGGGGTTCTCCGGTGGCATCGATGGCGGATCCGCCGATCGCCGCTTCGGTGAAGGTAAAACTCAAGTCGAGTTGCTGTCCGACCAGGTTTAAGACATCTACCGCGATCGCCATAATTTCAGGGCCGATGCCGTCGCCGGGAAGAAGAGTTATGCGGTAGTTTTGGGTCATACTATGTTCTCAACAAGTTCTTGCAAATGATTCATCATATCCAAAAACTGCACCGTTTGAGACTGGATGGAGGACATCGGGACCCGGGGCGATCGCTGTTGATTGTGGGAGACAAATTCCTACCTCTGTGTTTTATCCTACACTAAAGAGGAAGCAGCCCTGCGCTGATTTAGGTTGATTATTAGATTTAAAGATGACGATTTTCAGGTTTCGGCAAAAAGCATCCCAGTTGATTCGGTCTTGGCAGCAGTTTAAGTCTAAATCATTTTTATCACTTCAATCCCTGGTGTTAATCAAGGGCATTTTGCTCTCGTTGCTGTCACTGGTGGTGTTCTTGTCGCTTACGGATGAGGTCATAGAGTTAGAAACCCGCGATTGGGATCTCAACATCATGCTGGCCATTCAGAAAACCCATACTCCGGTACTGGATGTGGTGATGAAAAGTGTTTCAGCCCTGGCGGGACTGATTGTTTTAACCGGAATTTGTATAGGATTAGGGTTCAAGTTTTGGATCCGCCGACAGCGGACGGAATTGCTGGGATTATCCATTGCAGCCGGAGGGGGAACTCTACTAAATTTTGGGATGAAAGCGTTCTTTAATCGCGATCGTCCCCAGATGTGGGCTCTCGTGAATGATCACCTGAACACCTCCAGTTATCCCAGTGGTCATGTGACCATTGGGCTGGTCATTTATGGGTTTTGTGGCTATTTGTTAGCCCGGTATTTTCCCGGATGGCGGCTGTGGATTTATCTGGGAACGGTTTTGCTAATGTTGGCGATCGGTTGGAGTCGAATGTATGTCGGATTGCATTGGCCCACGGATGTTTTAGCCGGATATGCCACGGGTTTTGGTTGGTTAAATGCCTCAATTCTCAGCTTTGAAATTCGCAAACAGCGAGAGGAGATGCGGCGTCAGTAGGCTTAATAAAATTTTTATATGCTCTCAAAAAAATCCTCGCACCATTTTGGTTGGATGGTAAAATAATAATGCTGTTATTGATATTTATAGCCAATGGATTTACAGGATTATCAGCCGCCAGTTAGCCAACTGCTTACCTTTGGGGATGCTAGAAACATCGCTTTTGAAAACAATTATCTTGAACAATTTGAATTTACCGAAGAACATATCCCCGACTTAATTCGGATGGCCACTGATCCGGAATTAAACTGGGCGGATTCAGAGAGCCTAGAAGTTTGGTCACCCATCCATGCTTGGCGATCGCTCGGACAACTCCGGGCCGCAGCAGCAGTTAAGCCCTTACTCTCCTTAATCGATGAATTAAAAGACTCCGATTGGTACACCGATGAATTGCCCACCGTCCTGGCACAAATTGGCCCCGTAACCCTTCCCGATTTAATCGCTTATTTAGCCAATCCTCGTTATAATTCCCATCAGCGAGCTATCATTACTGAGTCTATCGCTTTAATCGGAAAGCAATATCCTGAATATCGAGATGAATGTGTTAAAATTTTAACCCGGAGGTTAGCAGATTATAAAAGTAATCCAAATGAATTAAATGGCTGGATAGTTTGTAACTTAATAGATTTAAAAGCGGTAGAATCAGCATCCGTAATAGAAGCCGGATTTGCTGCCGATGCCATCAATCCCTTTATTCCTGGAGACTGGAATGAAGTGCAAGTTAACTTGGGGTTAAAAACTCGGGAAGAACTTCCCGAACCGGATAATACAATTCGTCAAAATTGGCTAGAAGCCATGCATGAATATTCCCAGAAGCACCCTGAGATAAATTCTCCTGGGTTTGGAACCGGGTTAGCTAAAAATCAGACCCCGGCTAATCCGAAAAAGAAGAAAAAGAAAAAACGTAAATAACTCACAACAATCCGCTATTCTCTTGTACTCCAGAGGCTAAAAACTAGCAGGGTAAGCTCATCTAATACTAAATCCGGTTGTTAAAAGTATTAAAAATTGTAGTATTAAAAATTGTAGTATTAAAAATCGTAGGGTGGGCATTGCTACAATTGCTTGAGAGTTGAGAATTGTTAAGCTTTAGATATAGCAATTCTCAGATAAATGTCGTAATGAAGTCTAGGCCCTGTAAAGGTTTCATCGCTTTTTTACGTTTCCACTTAATTGAGAACCGCTATACTCAATCGTTGGTATGCTTTCAGCAGAGATAGAACGAGAAACATCTCCAATAGTACGCCTAGTACGCCCTGCCTTTGCATCCGAAAGTCTTTTTTTACCTGCCTGCGTTAATTCCCAGCGATCGCGAGGCGAACCCGGTTGGACTTCTCGGGTGAGGAAACCCTCTGCTGCCAGTTTCTTTAATACCTCCATCATATCGGGTTCTCTGGGTACGTCTAACCGTGAAAGTGCCTGAGCAATTTCATACCAACTCCATTTTCCCTCGCCTTTAGCGACTAATTGAAGAAGTATTAATTCAAGTTGAGTTAATTCGTTTGAATGATTCATTAAAATTCCTCTACACTCGGATGAAATAAAATACCTGGACCTTCTATTAGTCTATAATCCTCAAGAGTGGCTGTATGAGCGTTATTCCAGACTTCATAAGCTTCATCTGGATCCCCAGGTTGTCCTGAAGAATAGCCCATTTTATTGTACCTCAGACATTCCCTTAGTTCATGGGTGTAGAATCGCAGATCTACTGGCTCTGCCACAAGTTGACCAGCGGCAATTTTTCTCAATCGCTCTACCATTTTCAGTTCTGCCTCACCAACAGGACTAAATCTGCGGATATGAGCTTCTACTCGCTCGGCACCTTTTTAGGTTATTTTCGCTTTTTGATAATCGAGTCTGAGAATTGGCCCACCGGCTCTTGAGGGATCGAAAAGTCTGCCACTGATAGCACCTCTTGCTCGCATTTTAGCTCATTTGTGTTTACAGGGAAAGCAGTATTCATTTTATGCCCTTTAGTCATTGCCAATCGAACGGGAATAGTCAATGTCATTAATCGACAGTTAACAATCTAGTATTACTAAATCAAACGAGCGCATTCTAGCGGCATGGCAAAGCTGCCTTTTGCTGCATGGGAAATTTAGGGAAATTTACAGAGGGGCGATCGCCGTCTCGGATGCAGAATCTCTTCCGAATCAGCGACAAATGCGAATTTGAGGAATGACCACAAACCAGTCTTCTATAATTTCTCCGGTAATCTCGTCTGTTTTTAAGTGTCTGTAAATGCTTTTAACCGTCACTTCTTTGGGCTGAAACTGGAAGCGATCGGGCTGAATTCCTTGTTGTCCTAATTCATTATCTCCCTTGCGGGATAAACCGCCAATTTCCTGACCGGCTTCTGTGAAAACAGCCCATCCATTGCCATAGCGGTTGACTTTCATTATAAGAGAAGTTCCTTCCTTTAAGCTTTTTATGAGCTCCTGCTGCTTTTGGATAACGGGGGACTTACTACCGAGATTCACATCCTTGGGAGTCAAGTCTAAATAAAGCATCGGTTCGGGAAATACACCCCCAGTCTGTTCTATCTGTTTGCTGCTAACACCCGTTTCACGGACGAACAGACTGGGATTAGTGCCGCATAATAGCAGTTCCTCTTTCGCCCGAGTCATGGCAACATAAAATAGTCGTCGCTCGGATTCAATGTCATTGGCGCTTGTTTTAAAGTTATCGGTTAACAGTATAACCTTGCGAAATTCCAGCCCTTTCGCTCCATGACAACTGGTGACCAAAACGGCATTTTCTTCTAAATTAACATCGCTGTTATTGTATTCATACAAAGTGGCAACAACTTCACCAAAACTTAAAGGCAAGGCGATTTCCTCCGCTCCATATCCCCGTTCTAAATCTAAATCCGTAGCAATCTTGAGCAGGGTTTTGACGGTGGGTTCGGTTTCACTCCGATTCCAGGCGCTGAACCGACTTGCCATCCAGGATTTGACAGACTCTTGCGGGGAAAAAATGCGATCGCTCTCTTGGTTCAACTCGTCAATCAGTTGGCAGGTGACCCGATTGCGAATCAGCTTGATATCGCCACCTTTGAGTGCATAAGTCGCAATTTTCTCTCGTTCCAACAGCAACCGAATCGGACTGATAATATCCCACTGACGAGCTAAAACGGCAATATCGTTGGCAGCAACTCCGTCACGCAACCAAGACTGAATTTTTTGCGTAACCCACACCGCTTGTGAGACGCGATCGCTAAACGACAAAGCAGCAACGGGTTTTCCCATTTCCCCTTGGCGATCGGCGTTAATCCGAACTTGCTCGTCAGGGGTTTGTTTAGAACGTTTGGGATTATGTTGGATGAGATGGTTTGCTGCTGCGATAATCGCTTCTGTCGAACGGTAATTTTCTGTTAGCAAAAATCGCTTCGCTCGATATTCCTCTTCAAACTGTTGGATGTATTTGGCGCTGGTTCCTCTAAATTCATACAAATTCTGGTCATCATCCCCGATCGCGCAGAGATTAATCTGAACCGATCGCGACTCATCTCCCGAATCTCCCAATCCGGCAATCAGTTTAATCAAGCGATACTCATCTTCCCCGACATCCTGATATTCATCCACAAAAATATACTCGACATTTCCGAGTAATTGAATCCGTCGCACTTGGATATCGGCATCCTCCGATTCGTCTCCCTCTGCGATTAAATCGCACGCTTCCTTGAGCAATTGTTGAAATTCTGTATCTTTGGTCAGTCTTTGATTCCCTTGGGTGCGACCTAACAATGCCAGTGCTAATCCGTGAAAGGTATAGACGCGCAATCGCGAGGCGATCGCTCCAATTAAATCCTGCAATCGCAATCGCAGTTCCCGCACCGCATTGCGATTATAAGCCAATACTAAGATGCGATCGGGATCGACTCGCTTTACTTTTACCAGATAGGCAATGCGACGCACGATCGTCCGGGTTTTGCCAGAACCGGGACCAGCGATCGCTAATAATGTGGGATCTTCCGCTAAAACAATTTGCTCCTGCGCCGCGTTTAAATTCCCCATAATGCGGCTGTAGTCATCCTGGGTAACGGGACGTTTTGCCGCTTCTGTAAATAGATCGGGATAGCGTTTGCGAAATTCCTTTTCCGATAGGCTAAAGTAATCCTCAACTAACTGCTGACGCGCTGCTGCTTCTTCAGTTTGTCCGTACTTCAGCATCAGATGAGTCCGGCGGGTTTGCTCGTCATAATAATTCTGAATTTTCGCATATCCACTACCAATAACCGTTTCTTTTCGCCCTTTTATTACTCGCAGTTTCAGCGCTTGATGGAAAAGATTCGCTCCCTCAGTCAGTCGGAGTAGTTTGCGCTGATGCAACCACAGCAATCCCGGCGACAATTCCTCTTCCATGACTTTAAAAGGGCGGAGTTTTTCGTTAACGTCATTGAGCAGTTGCTCTAACTCATAAACCACCCGCAGGCGAGCGCCTTTTTTCGCCGATAGTTTTTCGTAGATCACCTCTAAGATCGCATGGGCTAAATCTTTGTGCGGGTCTAAGTTTTCCAGTACCCCATCCAGTTGTTGAATCCGCACTAAGTCGCGATTCAGTTTGGTGACGCGCACCCATTTTTGAGAGACCCACCCTTCTAAAATATCCATCAAATTGGCTGCCCGAATTTTTTTCGTGCGTTCTGGATCTAATCGCGCCGCCAAACTTCGCAAATTGACCTGGATATACTCCCGTTCTCCTTGGAGTTCTAACAGGGCACCGAGTAATTGTTCTTCCCACTCGCGCAGGCGATCGCAGTTAGTTCGGGCATCTCCTTTAACGCCTTTGTTAACGAGTAAAGTTAAGGGAATTTTAGCAGAACAAACTTCGGCTTTCTGAAGTTCTCGAATGCGGCGCGTCAGTTCCTTGGGGTCGATTCCCGATTCATCGCTTAAGCGATCGAGGGGGATGGGTTCTTCCTTTTCAATGTAATGCGCTTTCGCCAAGTGCATGGCGGAAATCAGCTTTTTAAATGGTTTAATCTGAGCCTTGGGTAGGGTATGAGCGCGAGCATATTCTGCAAATTTTTCTTGAGACTCTTCATCGGTTTGATAAACCAGTTCAAACTGAACGTATGCCGATAAATTCTCGGCTCTTTCGATTAACCCTAAATTTTCCAGATGTTGCAGCGCCACTTTAATTTTGACATCTCGATACTCCGGATCGGAGGCAAATTCTTCATCGAGTTCGCTGGTTTGTAAAATTTCATTGAGAGTTGCCCAAAACCACTCATCGGATGCGCCGCCATGTATGCGATCGCGAATGCTTCTAGCAGAAATAAAGATATTTCTCAAGTCGGCTTCGCTAAGTTGCATCTGACTTTGCAGGTAAAAGATGGTTTCGGCATCTTTTTCATCAAATAGTAGAATACAGCTTGCGGGTTTTCCATCTCGTCCGGCACGTCCCGTTTCCTGAACGTAGCCTTCTAAATTTGCGCTCATGTTATGGTGAATCACCGCTCGAACGTCTTTGCGATTAATTCCCATGCCAAAGGCACAAGTCGCCACCACAACGTTTAATTCACCGGCTTTGAATTCCTCCAAAACCTCTTGTTTTTCTTGTTTATTCAGCTTTCCGTGATAGTATTTGGCCTCGATATTGGCTTGATTCAGCAAATTGGCTAGGCGTTCGGCATTTTTGCGAGTAGCAGTGTAGACGAGAACGCAACCGCCAAGCTGGCGAGCTTTTTCGACTTCCTGAAGCAGAATTTGCTCTTTATTGCCATTCACCGCGATCGCTTGATACTCTAAATTGGTTCGCGGTGTCGATTCAGAGATTAAGCTGCCGATATTCAGAGCGGATTCGGCAAATAGTTTTTTAATATCTTCTTGGACTTTTACCGTTGCGGTTGCTGTCATCAATGCCAACAGTGGCAAGGGACGTTGTTGATAGAGTTCCTCGATGAATTTGGGGACATACCGATAGTCCGGTCGAAAATCCTGTCCCCACTGACTGATGCAATGTGCTTCGTCAATGACCCACAACGCGGGTGGCATTTCCTGAAGGATGACGCGGATGCTGGGCGATCGCAGTTGTTCGGGGCTAATATAAAGCAATCCTTTGCTGCCTTCTCTGATTTGCTGCAACCGCTGCGCTCTCTCCTGCATGGGAATATTGCCATTGATAAATGTGGCAATATTCAATCCTTGTTCTTCTAAATCTTTGACTTGATCCGCCATCAGCGCTTGCAGGGGAGACATAACGACAGTTAAACCGCGTTGAATTTCAAATAGCATCAACGCCGAAATTTGATAGCACAGGGATTTTCCGCTTCCGGTTGCCATCACCACCAAAGGGCGATCGCCTTTTAAGATCGCAGCGATCGCTTCGTCTTGTTTTCCCCTAAATTTCTCCAGTCCAAACCGTTCTAGATATCTCTGATAATCCGGTAAGACTCGCAGAGCATTCCAAATCTGATAAAATCCGGGCTGATGACTGAGCCATCCCGAAAAATGTTGGGGGGATTGGGTAATATTGCACTCATAGTTCCAAGCGATCAGCGCTGCTAAATACAGCCGACTGTTAAAATCTGCGATCGGCGCTTTTTGCCAAAATTCTTGCAGATAATTGAGGTCAAAAGAGGCGATCGCTTCTTCTGGAAGTGTTTCCAAAGCCGGAGCCTCTTCGCTCTCTAAATCTAACCTTTTAAAGAATTGCCGATAGGCGCAGTCGGCGTCCTCGGTTCCACAAGTCAGCAGCCAACTATAAGTGTGCTGTAGCGATCGCGGTTTTTGCTCCAGTTCGGCAATAATTTGATGCAGCAGTTGTTCCGTCGCCCGAGCATCTTCCAGAGGATTGTTACTCGCATACGCACTCGGCTTATACTCTTTATTGAGCTTGTGTGACGCTTCTAATGGAAACGCTAACAGTGACAATTCCAAAGTGTCGATAATTTCCCAAGGGTACAATTCCGGTTGTTGTTCGATGAGATACCCATAGTCAAAGCGCCGGAAATTGTGCCCGCAAATTACCAAACCCTTTTCCTTAAACTCCTTTAGCCTCCCCCAAGCAAAGTCAAGATCCCTCTGAAAAATATCGTCACTCCAATTTTGGCAATGTAGTCCAATCCGATAGAGATTTCCCTCACCATTAACTTCTAAGTCCAGATAGCAATAATAATTTTCCGCTCTGTTGTCTACTAGACTACCGTTTTTTCCTAAATTTTCGGCTAGGAGAATGATTTGATTGTCCACATCAAACTCCTCCTGCCAATTCATCTCAAAACTATTCTCTTGCTTCCCACAAAGCTTGACTTTGGCAATGCAATCGATTTGTAAGCCCAAGATCTGCGATCGGAGCGACTCTACCCACTGCTCTCGATCGGGTACGATACCTGCCTCCAGTATCACTTTGAGGCAATCGTGCTTCAGCGATGCTTTTCCCAGAATGCCGTGAGGCTGTAGCGACTGGTTGAGCAGGGTTGCGATCGCCTCCACATCCCCCTGCTGTGCTTGTTCTAGAAGATCTCCCTGATTCATCGCTGGCAAATTCCTACCCAATCTTGTTTTAAAAAAGCATTATTATCCACCTTACCCTAATTCACGCTTTGGGATTGTTAAGAAATTCAAACCCCTCTCCACTCCACATCGGTTTATCTCTCCAACAACTGCATCCCTCGTTGAACTCATTTGCCTTCAGACTCTCCCCGGAGTAGGCAAAAGACTGAGGCAAAGGTTACGATAGACAGAATAAAGGCAGATAACTTAGGGTTGGTAATCCATCCCTGAGTTTTCTGCCTACCTGTTACTTTTCCAAATCTTGTCCTCAAAATAATTTTATGAAACCCATAGAACGAATTTCTGATTATCTCTGGGAAATTCCCACCTCCTACAAACCCGGAATGCGAGTTCCCGCCCGAATTTATGCCACAGAACAGCTAATCCGCGATATGGATGAAGCGGTGGCAGACCAAATTAGCAATGTGGCAACCCTGCCGGGAATTACCCAAAATGCCTTATGTATGCCCGATGGTCACTTTGGCTATGGATTTCCCATTGGCGGTGTTGCTGCAATGGATATTGCCGAAGGGGGAGTGATTTCTCCCGGAGGCATTGGCTTTGATATTAACTGTGGAATGCGCTTAGTCGTCACCAATTTGACAGAAAAAGAGGTCAAACCTCAGATTAAAAAATTAATCGATAAGCTGTACGAACGAGTTCCCGCAGGAGTAGGAAGTAAAGGCTTTGTGAAAGTCTCTCGCAATGAATTTCGCCAAGTGGTGCAAGAGGGTGCAAAGTGGTGTATTAATCAGGGTTATGGATGGGACGAGGATTTAGAACTCACGGAAGAAAATGGCTGTATTGCCGGGGCTTATGCCTCTAAAATTAGCGACAAAGCCATCGATCGCGGTTGCAATCAAATCGGAACTTTGGGGTCTGGTAACCACTATTTAGAAATTCAAGTCGCCCGTCCTGAAAATATCGTCAACAAAGAATTAGCCGAAGCCTTTGGGATTACCATTCCGAATCAAGTGGTGGTGATGTTCCACTGTGGCAGTCGCGGATTTGGGCATCAGGTGGCGACGGACTATCTGCAAGTCTTTCTCAAAGTCATGGAATCTAAATATGGAATTAACATTTTAGACCGAGAATTGGCTTGTGCGCCGTTTAATTCTCCGGAAGGGCAAGATTATTTTGCGGCCATGAAATGTGGACTAAATATGTCTTTTGCCAACCGGCAAGTGATTTTGCACCGGATTCGGGAGGTGTTTTCTGAGGTCTTTGGAAAGTCCGCTGAAGCATTAGGAATGCATCAAGTTTATGATGTGTCTCATAATACGGCAAAATTAGAAGAACATATCGTTGATGGCAAAATGCGATCGCTACTGGTCCATCGCAAAGGGTCTACTCGCGCCTTTGGTCCAGGCATGGAAGGCGTTCCGGACCGCTATAAACCTTATGGTCAGCCGGTGATTTTAGGCGGCAGTATGGAAACCGGATCCTATCTGTTAGCGGGGGTATCCACTGGGGCTCAAAGCTTCTTTAGTACCGCCCACGGTAGCGGACGCACCATGAGTCGAACCAAGGCGCGAAAACAGTGGAATGGGGAACAATTACAAAAAGATATGCAGAAGCAAGGGATTTACATTAGAACCACCTCCTGGCGGGGTTTAGCTGAGGAAGCTGGAGGCGCTTATAAAGATGTGGATGCGGTGGTCAAAGCCACGGAATTAGCAGGATTAAGCAAGCGAGTCGTTCGCTTAGTTCCGATTGGAAATGTCAAGGGGTAATCACAATGGAAACACGCACTCCGATTACGGTGATTACGGGACCATTAGGCAGCGGGAAAACCACCTTACTGCGCTATATTTTGGAGACAGTTCCCCGCAAAATTGCCATTTTAATGAATGAATTCGGCGAAATTGCCATTGATAGCAAAGTCATTGAGGGGAAAAATATTGAGATTGCTGAATTAGGTGGAGGTTGCGTTTGCTGTTCCCTGGCGGGGGAATTTGAGGCTGCCATTGAGGAAATTCTGGAAACGATTCACCCCGATGTAATTGTGGTAGAAACCACCGGGGTGGCTGAACCGGATGCTTTGGTGTTTGATATTCAAGAAACTTTACCTCAAGTAATTTTGGATGGAGTGATTACCACCATTGATGCCGATGGGTTAGTCAAATATCCCCATATTGGTCATACCAGCCGCCTGCAAATTGAGGGGGCGGATTTCATCCTTTTAAATAAGGTGGATTTGGTCAATGAGGAAGAATTACGGGGAATTGAGAAGAAGCTAACGGAGATTAACAGCATCGCCCCAATTGTCAAAACCGAACGCTGTCAAGTGGACCCGGATTTGCTATTTGGATTAAATCGCGATCGCATTCAAAAACCACCCCATCACGTTCATCAGCCAGAGTTTGATTCCTTTAGCTATACCTCGGAACATCTCTTTCGTCTTCCCCGGTTTGAATCCTTTGCAGATAACCTAGATTCCGACATCTATCGCGCCAAAGGATTCATCCGGTTTGCTGAGGGAAATTATCTGTTTAATTTCGTCGCGGGACGGTGGGAATTGGAACCCTTTGAATGGGAAAGAACCGAGTTAGTCTTTATTGGCAAACAATTAAAGACTCTCCAATCTGAAATCATCCAGCGATTGCAATCCTGTGAGGAATAGCGGATGCCTTATGAATTTTTAGAAGAGGTGGCAACAGCAGATATCGCCTTTGTTGCCCAAGGGAAAGATTTAGAAGCGGTATTTCTTGCTGCGGGAGATGCTACGGTTAATGCGATGATTTTTGAGTTGGAAACCATTGCTTTAACTGAACAGCGTCAGTTTACCTTGGAAAACGATGAATTGGATATGTTGCTGTTTAATTATTTACAGGAATTCCTGTATTATAAAGACAGTGAACAGTTGTTGTTGCTGGGACAACAGGTGACGATCGCCCAGAATAATGGACTGTATCACCTAGAGGCGATCGCCAAAGGAGAAACCCTCGACCCCGATCGCCATGAACAGCGAGTTGATGTCAAAGCTGTCACTTTACATCAATTTAAACTTGAATCCACCCCCGAGGGATGGAGGGCCCAAGTTATCCTGGATATTTAACCGAGGGGTTGAGAGGCTAAAATCCTCGACTGCATTTAATGTTAACCGGATAAAATTATCATCGGTCCCTGGATCTCGGGGGAAAATTCCTGATTTTTCCCTCCTCTTCCCGTAAGGAAGGAAAGTCAAAAAAATCGACTAACCTAGCATATAACCAGGGACAATGATGCCTCAAACTCAATCGAACCAAACCTCGATAGAACGGGTCTTTTCTATGGGTTGGATGTCTCATCTTGAAGAAGATGCAACTTTTGACCCGACCGCATCCGTTACTCGGTCAGAATTAGCCCAAGTTTTGGGTAAATCATTCAAGTTATACCAACGCAGTACAGCAGAAAACCCAGCGATTTCCATTCAAGATATGGGGGGCGATCGCCCAGATTATGCTGCAATTCAAATCGCCTTAAAAACCGGCACAATGACCGTGGATAGTCAAGGCCGCTTTTTCCCCGATCGCCCGGTAACTCGCGCCGAAGGATTGGCAATTTTCGCCCAAGCTTATGGGGTATTTCAGCTATCTGAAGATGCCGTCACCGACCTGTTAAATGACTATCCCGATGCCGTGGATATCCCCGATTGGGCCAAGCAAGCAATGGCAACCGCCTTACAAGAAGGCTTTGTTAATACTGATAGCAATCAGGCCATTCGTCCCTTAGACCTGATGACGCGGGCCGACCTAGCGGATGCCTTAATTCAATATCTGGAAAAGCAACAAAATCCTGCTTTTGTCTAGGATTGATTTACTGAAAATTGAATCCAAAATAGGGGATTGAGACCGAGGTTGATGAGTCGCGTTTGACCTCCTCAAACCTTCCCAAGGGGTGTAGTGTTTACTGCACCCCTTTCCCTTATGGGCGACTGTCATGATATAATATTCCGGTCCTTTTAACTGTTTCCGTTGGTCGTCACTGGATAGGGATAACCCAACAACCGAGGAAAGTAGAACCGTGATGCATATCGATGAGGCAACTGCAACCAATCAACAAGCTGAACGCTATTATCAGGAGGGCAAGTGGACCGAAGCAGCGGCCCTCTGCCATCAACTGATTCAAATTCAGCCAAATTTTGCTCCAATTTATAAAACTTTGGGCAATATTCTTCAAGCTCAAGGTAAACTAGAGGCAGCAATGCGGGCCTACCATCGCGCCTTGGTTCTCAATCCGGAATTTGCGGAAGTTCATGCCAATCAGGGGACAATTTATTATCAAATCGGTCAGTTTGAGGCAGCGGTATCCTGCTATCAAAAAGCCTTAACTCTTCAGCCTAATTGGGCCGGAGTTTATTGGAATTTAGGAAAAGTTTTTAAAGCACAAGGGCGACTCAATGAGGCAACGGAGTATCAGAAAGCGGCTTTGAACCTCAATCCGAGTCAGTTTCCCCCGGACTTGCACAATCAAGTGGGATTAGAGTTAAGTAAACGGGCCACTCTGGAGGAAACCACGGCATTTTATCAGCAATTTACCGACACTTACCCTGACTGTGGTCCCGCATACTTAAATTTAGGGATATTTCTGGAAGCTCAAGGGAAGATAGAAGAGGCGATCGCCTGTTTTCAGAAAGCGATAACGCTACAACCGACTCTCGCAGCAGGTCATTTTAAACTCGGCTATTTGCTTCAACAAAAGAATGAAATTGAATCGGCAATTAATTGCTTTAATTCTACCTTAGAATTGCAACCGAATTGGATTGAAGCCTACAATAATTTAGGTATAATTTTAAGAAAAATTAAGCGCGAAGAAGAAGCCATTACTTGTTTTAAAAAAGCGATTGAAATTAACCCTGTTTTTGCCGAAGCCTACCGTAATTTAGGAATCACATTCCAACAACAAGGCAAGCTAGAAGCTGCCGCTTCTTGTTTGCGAGACTGTATTAAAATTCAGCCCAATTTTGCCCTCGCCCACGGCAATTTAGGCTACGTTCTGGAACAACAAGGCAAATTAGAAGAAGCTAAAGCCTCTCTGCGTCATGCGATCGCCTTGGAACCCGATTTAGCAATGGCCTATGGCAACTTAGGCAATATTTTACACCAGGAAGGGGAACTAGAAGAGTCAATCTCCTGCTTCCAAAAGGCCATCCAATATGATGCAGATTTCAGGATGCTTTACTTTCGAGGTCAACCCCATTTAGAAGAGATACCCCGGCCATCTTTAGTGGGACTTCCAGTCAATTCGCCCAAAAAAATCTGTCGATTAACTCAAAAATTAGCCACGCAATTTCAATTAAATTACCCGACATCCGATATTACTTATCTGGAAATGACTCCGCGCATCCCTGTTCATTTAGCGGCAGGGAAAACCCTTCCAGTCAAGGATGAAACGGTTCCCACTTATTTCCCAGAAACCCAAGGAGAATCGCCGGAAACCTATTTGGCGATTCTCCCCAATGGACGCGCTTGGGGTGATTTATATACCAGTGTGATTTGGTCTGAAAACAATACTCTCTTAGGGGATCTCTCCACGGGAAATGTCCCCTTTTTATTCTCCTTAGATAAATTGCCTCCGGTTCATAAAATTAATGGGACAGTCGCCTTTCTCTCAACCCTGGGGGGCGATACTTATTATCATTGGTGGGTAGATATTCTCCCGCGACTTGAACTCTTGCGCCGCAGTGGCATCGATTGGGATAAAATTGATAAATTTGTGATAAATAATGTTCGCCATCGCTTCCAACAGGACATAATTAATACTTTAAATATTCCTCCAGAAAAATTGATAACCAGTCTGGACTATCCCCACATTCAGGCCACTCAATTATTGGTTCCTTCTGTGACCAGTAGTACAGAAAAATGGTTTGGGCCGTTTATTGAAGGTCCGCCTAAATGGGTCTGCGACTTTCTCCGCGAGAGATTTACCTCCCTCGCCGATTCCCAAGATTCTGACACCCCGGAAAAAATCTATATTAGCCGTCGCAAAGCGAAAGTCCGTCGCTTTATTAATGAAGAAGAAATCAGCGCCTTCTTAGAACCCTTGGGGTTTAAACCCGTCATTTTAGAAACGCTTTCTGTCCGGCAACAAATTGCTTTAATGACGGGGGCTAAAACGATTATAGCCCCACATGGGGCGGGATTAACCAATACCCTATTCTGTCAACCAGGGACTCAACTCGTGGAGATTTTTTCTCCCCGGTATGTTCCCGATTGTTATTGGATTATTAGCAATCACGTTGGGTTAGACTATTATTATTTGATTGGAGATAATCAGGAAAATTACTATGAAAAACATCCCCATTTGCGCCCCAAGCCCGTGAATCGCCCCCCTCGGTCTGAAGATATTTATGTTAACTTAGATTCTTTGCTTCAATTGATTAAATTAGCAGCCATTGTTTAGGGTCTAGCTGTGCATTTTATTTAAAAAATTACTATGAATTCCCCCAATTTGGCCAACAACCTGGATCAGCAAGTTGAGGATTTAACTCATCAAGCAGAGGGATATTATCGACAAGGGAACCTCAATCTTGCCCTGTCTTTGTGTCATCAATTGATTCAGATCCAGCCAGATTTTGCCCCGAGTTACAAACTCCTGGGGAATCTGTTACAAGCATCGGGGAAAATTGAGGCGGCAATTCGGGCTTACCAATGGTCGATCGCCCTGCGTCCTGAGTTTGCAGAAGCCCACGGAAATCTCGGGACTATCTACTACCAACAAGGGGATTTTCCACGGGCGCTCGCCGCCTATCAAACTGCCCTAAGGTTTAACCCAAATTTAGCGGGACTCTACTGGAATTTAGGCAAACTGTTCAAGGAAACCGGAGATATCAATCAGGGCATTTCTTATCAAAAACAGGCGATTAGTATTAATTCCAAATTAGTGGGCGCTTCCGGTTATTTTACCTTGGGGACGGACTTGATGAATCAAGGGCAGTTAGAAGAAGCCCGGTCCTTGTTTCAAAAAACCTTAGAACTTGAACCCACCTCAGCGGAAGCTCATGTTCATTTAGGCATCATTCACCGACAGCAAGGGTGGATGGAAGAAGCCATAAATAGCTATAAAACGGCGATATCTCTTCAACCCGACTTAGTAGAAGCGCATTGGAATTTATATGAATTATTCACCCATTCTGATAACTTTGCCGCTGCGCGTAAAGCTGCTGACTGCTATATAGAACACTGTCAAGGGGAAGGGCAATCAATGGCAGCGATCGCCTGGATTAGTGCCTATCTGAAAGCAGGCAGCGCTCAAAATGCCTACCACCATTTTTTAACCTTAGAGTCGCAAGTCCTGAAAAATTTAGACACCCTCTGCGATCGGGATATCCAACGCCTGTATTACAACAGCTTTTATATCCTCACCAATATCCGCGATGATCTCCGCCAAAATTCTCACTTTTATCGCAAAATTTCTGAACGCTTTATTCCCACCTTACCGCGCTTCCAAACTCATCCTCCATCCAGTAATCTCCCCCCTAGCCTTGCCTCAACTCCGTTAAAAATTGGCATCATTTCCCCCCATTACAAGCGGCATTCTGTGGGGTGGTGCAGTGCAGATATCCTGCGCGAGTTATCTCAACTCACCCCGGATCTGTATCTCTATGTCACGGGTCCTCTCCAACCGGACGATCGCACGACTATTTTTGAAAACTTAGCGGCTAAATTCTATCATCCCCCTGGAGGAGTCAACCGTCAAACTATTTTTCAAGAAATCCAGAATGACAATTTAGATATTTTAATTGATTTAGACTCCTTAACGATTGATACAAATATTGAAATATTAGCCTCTCATCCAGCCCCAATTTGTATCTCTTGGTTGGGCTTTGATGCGCCCTTTATTTCGGCGAAAAATTACTTTATCGGGGATTGGCAGACTCACCCCCAGGGAAGCGAATCCTACTATCAAGAACAAATAATTCGGATGCCGGATTCCTTTGTGGCGAGTTCCGGATTTGAGCGCATGGAAGCCGACAGCGATACCCTGAGACATTCTTTGGGAATTAATTCCAACCAAGTGGTTTATCTCTGTGTCGCCCCAGGACGTAAATTTAATGGGGAGTTAGTCCGCGCTCAAGTTGCCATTCTCAAACAAGTCCCTGATAGTGTTTTACTCTACAAAGGAAAAGGCGATCGCACGGTTATTTCTGCCACTTATCAACAAGAATGCCAGCTACAAAATGTCAGTTTTTCTCGCATTCATTTTTTACCCCGAACTCGCACGGAAGAAGAACATCGAACCCTCTATTTATTAGCCGATGTTTTACTCGATTCTTATCCCTATAATGGGGGAACCCATACCTTAGAAGCGTTATGGTTTAACCTCCCCCTGGTGACCCGCAGTGGGGAACAATTTCTCTCCCGGATGGGCTATTCTTTCTTACAAACTTTGGGAATTCAAGCGGGGGTGGCATGGAGTTGGGAGGAGTATGTGGCGTGGGGAGTTCGCTTCGGATGCGATAAACCCTTTCATCACCAGATTAAAAACCAGTTAATCCAATCTAAAATGCCAGAAACTCTCGCCCCCTTGTGGAATCCTAAAAAATTTGCTCAGGATATGTATCGTCTCTTTGAACAGTTGCGGCAAGCGGAGGATTAGAAACCAGCTTTTTATCCTCTGCTAGGACCAGAAACCGGGTTTTTTTCCAAAATTTTTGCTCACTCTCAAAGATTTTTGCAAAAACCCGGTTTCTTCACCCTTGAGTTAGACCAGAAACCGGGTTTTTTTCCAAAATTTTTGCTCACTCTCAAAGATTTTTGCAAA
>NZ_JAMXOT010000213.1 GCF_024220515.1 Oscillatoria sp. HE19RPO | reverse complement strand
CATTTTTACCAATCGCTGAAGAAGGCGTTTATCCCCGAGGTTAGCATATTTCAGTTCGGATGCGGCCCAAGACTCCACCATCTTATTTCTCCGGCTTATTGTTTCATGAATGAGACCCTCAATGCTCTTTTTCCTTTATGGTAGTTTTAGGAAACATAGCTCGTTGGGAGGCTCCCTTTCTATTCTAGAATATGGCTACCACACTTAAGTATGGAGCTTAAGTGTGGTAGAGTCCCACCCTTTGGGGTAAATTATCCCGCTAACCAATACTGGCATTAGGTTTACAAGATTGTTAAGAAAGATGCGAGTAACGCATAGCTTTAGCAAGGGGAGGGTTAGGGTGGGGTTCTTCTGGTTCCCTCCCCTTAGCAAGGGGAGGGCTAGGGTGGGGTTCTTCTGGTTCCCTCCCCTTAGCAAGGGGAGGGTTAGGGTGGGGTTCTTCTACTAACATCCAAACCCTATTTAAAAATCAAACATATCTAATTGTTCCGTCGATTCCGAAGAATTCACTCCCTCTTTCTTCGCCCCTTTGCGGAGTCCAACGGCAATTTTACTATGCTTTTCAATCTGACTCATCACCTCTTTTGCGCGTTGAATGACCACTGGAGGTAACCCCGCCAACCGTCCTGCTTCGATGCCATAAGAACGGTCCGCACCTCCCGGTTGTACCTGATGTAAAAACACGATTTCATCGGCTAATTCCCGAACCGTTACTTGATAGTTGGCGACATTGGAAAGGATGGATGCCAGTTCATTCATTTCATGGTAATGGGTGGCGAAGATGGTGCGAGAGCGAATTTCTGTGGCTAAATATTCGGCAACGGACCACGCAATGGATAATCCATCAAAGGTGGCGGTTCCTCGGCCAATTTCATCGAGTAAAACTAGGGATTTAGGAGAGGCATGGTTGAGAATGTTGGCGGTTTCATTCATTTCTACCATAAAGGTGGATTGACCTGTTGCTAAGTCATCCACTGCGCCAACTCGGGTGAAGATGCGATCGCAGATTCCTAAAGTGGCGGAAGTTGCTGGAATAAAACTCCCCGTTTGTGCCAATAACTGTATTAATCCCACCTGCCGTAAATAGCAACTCTTGCCACTGGCATTCGGTCCAGTTAAAATAATTAAATCCGGTGCAAGGCGATGATCGCCTTCAGATTTGTCCGGTTCTTCGGCATTCCCCAATCGTGTGGAATTCGGCACAAATAACCCTGCTGGGATGGAATATTCTACTACAGGATGACGACCATTGGTAATTCTCAATTCTCGATTTTCTACCATTTGCGGACGACAATATCCCCGGTCGATCGCAATTTCAGCGAATCCACATAAAACATCGATCGCCGCCACTGCTTTGGCCACATTGCGAATCATTGCTGCATATTCTCCCACCTGCGATCGCAACTGGATAAACAGCTCATATTCTAACTTATTCAAATCCTCCTGTGCCGTCAAAATCCTTGATTCTCTTTCTTTCAACTCCGGCGTAATATACCGTTCTTCATTGGTCAATGTTTGCCGACGCACATAATCCGCAGGCGCTTGTTCACTTTTTGAACGAGAAATACTGATATAATATCCAAAAGTCTTATTATACCCCACTTTTAACGTTGAAATTCCCGTGCGTTCCCGTTCCCGCACTTCCAAATTCGCCAACCATTGTTGATCGCCTTCAACCAGCGATCGCATCTCATCCAGCGCCTCATAAACATTCGGACGAATCAACCCCCCATCGGTTAAATGTAGCGGCGGTGATTCCACAATCGCCCGTTTTAAGCGAACCGCCAATGTTTCTAGTTCTGAGGACACCTGTTGTAAGGGTTTCAAATAGGGAGAATTCCCTTGTTGTGCCAAGGTGGAGAGTTCCGGCAATTTTGCCAAAGAATCCGCCAATGCGATTAAATCTCGCGCATTTGCTGTACCCGAACCTGCGCGAACCGTGAGGCGTTCGATGTCATAGATTTCTGATAACAACTTTTGAATTTCTTCGCGCAGTTCCGTTTTTTGGACTAATTCCTCCACCGTATCCTGTCGCGCTTGAATGCCTTTAATCTTCAGCAAAGGTTGCAAAATCCACCGCCGTAATGCTCTCCCACCCATAGCGGTTTTGGTGCGGTCGATCGCCCATAACAACGACCCATAAAACGTCCCATCCCGCACAGTTTGGGTAATTTCTAAATTGCGGCGAGTTTGAGCATCAACAATTAAATAATCCGCTAAGGTATAACTTCTAACCAATTGCAGGGGAATCCGATTTTCCTTTTGCGTTGCTTCCAAATATTCCAATAATCCCCCTGCTGCACGCACTGCTAAGGGGAGATTTTCACATCCCACCCCTTCCAAACTACGGAGTTTAAAATACTGGAAAATCCGCTGACGTGCTTCGACTAAGGTAAAAGGTTTTTGCGATCGCAGAGAATAGCAAAAGCAGGAAGGGAGATACTCCGAGAGATGTTGGGACTTTTCCCCGGGACGCAATAAAGTACCAATATCCGGCGCATTCGTCGGCACAAGCACTTCCGACGGTTGCAGACGCATGAGTTCTTGTGCGAGATGTTCTAAATCTTCAGCTTGGGTGGTGAAGAATTCCCCAGTGGAAATATCTGTATAAGCCAATCCCCACTGATTTCCCGCCATGAGGACTGCCGCTAAAAAATTATTAGTGCGCGCTTTGAGCATTCCATCTTCCAGGATAGTACCCGGGGTAATCACCCGAGTCACTTCGCGCCGGACTAATCCTTTCGCTTCCGAAGCATCTTCAACTTGATCGCACACGGCGACGGAGTAGCCTTTTTCCACCAATTGCATGGCATAGCGTTCTAAGGCATGATGGGGGACTCCCGTCATGGGGACTCGTCCCACATCTCCCCCTTGTTTACTGGTGAGGACTAATTCCAATTCTCGCGCTACGACGATCGCATCCTGGAAAAAGGTTTCAAAGAAATCTCCCACCCGATACAACAACAGGGAATGGGGATATTGATCCTTGACTTCTGCATAATGCCGATACATCGCCGAGAGGCGACTGCGATCGAGTTCGCGATAGTCAGCATTGGTAATATGGGTCTGGGTCGTTTTAATCCCAGTCATATCTGTTGGGGTAGATGCAGAGGGACGATCGCTCATGGGTTTATCCAGAATCCAAACACAGGGCAAGCCATTCGGCTGTTTATAGATAATAAACTGCTGCTATCCCCGATGTTCTAAAAACTTGCGGAAATCTCCCATCGGTTGCCCTTTTTGGACTAGCCCTGTCAAGGTGTATTGATTTGTAGGGGCGCAATGCTTGCGCCCTCTTTTGGGCGCAAGCATTGC
>NZ_JAMXOT010000212.1 GCF_024220515.1 Oscillatoria sp. HE19RPO | reverse complement strand
GCAATGCTTGCGCCCTCCGGAGGGCGCAAGCATTGCGCCCCTACAGATACCTTCCTTTCAGTTGAAAGTTTGAAGGATTTATATTTTGCAATCCCCTAAATGCACCTGATTTCAACTCATTTTATTTTAAGGGACGTAACGTCGTCGGATCTTCTGGAATCGGTATAATAAACCGACTGTTAGCGCGTACAAAACAATTCCCATCCTCAATAGAGACAGGAATCCAAGGTTTGCCCCGCTTATCCAACAAGACAATTTGATTAGCATTATTTCCCGTCACCGCCTGCAATAGTTCCCCTCGGTCAAAACGTCTCACAACCGACCACTCGGAAATTTCATGGTGATTATTTAGGCGTAACGAATCCGGGACCTCCAAACTATCCAGATAAACCCCTTGAAATTCTCGTGCCATGCGACAATTTAGCCCATTCGGATCCGCGTCACTTACCTGCCAATTAAACTGACGAGTCCCGCGCCGTCCCGGAAACAGATAATCGCCATCTGCATTCGTAGCTGGAACGGCTAAACTCGGACCACAAACCAAAACCACACTCGCCACAGCAATGGATAGACCCTTAATCAGTTTCATGTTGATTAATCCTCATTTCTACCCTAGTTTTAGCATCTTTTTTCCAGGTTGACGACAAAAAATCCCTCTTCAACTGGGGAAATAGCAAACTCCCAAAAATGGGAAGTTGTAGTCTGGTCTTTTACTCCAGTGACTCCGACCGAACTTAACAACTTCCCCTTGTTTTCGGCAGATTAATTCAACGTCAGATCCGGTGAAGATCATCCCTGGCAAATCCACAAGTTTGGGGAACATTTCCATAAATTGGCCTAGGCAGACTAAAATATAGCCAATCTACCCATAGGGATCCATTTAGAACCAGGAAGAAATTTCATGGAGAACGGCGTACCCCCGGAGTTGAGAGGACATCGCACCCTTGCTGCTGTTGTGTTTACGGATGGGGTCAGCTTTAGCGCCCGAATGTCCGTGGCGGAAGAACAGACCCTAGAATTGATTCACCGGGACTTAAAACTGATGAGCGATCTGTGTGGGCGCTTTGAGGGTCATGTCCTCAAATCCACCGGAGATGGCTTGTTGATGTATTTTACCAGTGCGCTGGCTGCGGTGACTTGTGCGATCGCCATTCAAAAAGCTCTCGCTGAGGCGGCAGAGGGATTGTCTCCCCAGGATATGTTAACCCATCGAATAGGCATTCATTTGGGGGATGTTTTTTTCAGTGAAGATGATGTCATGGGGAATGGGGTGAATATTGCAGCGCGACTGCAAACCCTCGCAGTTCCTGGGGGCATTTGTCTGTCTCAAACGGTTTATGATGTAGTGAAAACTAGCATTCCGCTAACGGCGACTTATCTAGGGCCGAGGGAGTTAAAAAATATTACGGAAGCGGTGCCGGTTTATCAAATTTTACTGACACCCTTGGCGGGTTCTCTCCCTCAAAATTCCCTGCCGACAGGTGCGAAAAGTCGTCAAGACTATCGCGATCGCCAAATTTTGCTCAACAAGGTCAAAAACTACTGGATTAAGGGAGTTTTAGAGACCTCGTTGCATGATAAAGCCTTGATAGAATTGGGCCTAGAAGAACGTCTCAATGCCGTCGATCGCCCCTGGGGTCTGGAATGGGAATCTCCCGAAGTGGACCGCCAACCTTTACCCCTGGGTACGCGCATTTTAGACCAATTCAAATCTCTGGGTGCAGGTCGCACGTTATTAATTTTAGGGGACCCAGGTTCGGGTAAAACCACGACGCTGTTAGAA
The DNA here is from genome assembly GCF_024220515.1 of Oscillatoria sp. HE19RPO. Lineage (GTDB taxonomy): Bacteria > Cyanobacteriota > Cyanobacteriia > Cyanobacteriales > Laspinemataceae > Laspinema. The sequence goes on along the minus strand of NZ_JAMXOT010000212.1, from coordinate 11,985 downwards.
CTAACTCGGGACCTGATTGCCACCGCTGAACAGGATTTTTATCATCTTATTCCGGTGGTGTTTAATTTATCCTCTTGGGCAGGAGGAAAGCAGGCGATCGCAGATTGGTTGGTGCAAGAACTCTATACGAAATATCAAGTTTCTAAAGAAATTGGGCGGGATTTGATTACCCATCAAAACCTCTTACTCATGCTAGATGGCTTAGATGAAGTCAATAGTGCTAACCGCGAAGCCTGTGTAAATGCCTTAAACCAGTTTCATCAAGATTTCGGCCAAACTGAAATTGTCATTTGTTGCCGGATTAAAGATTATGAATCCTTAAACACCCGCCTGCGATTTCAAGGGGCAATTTACCTCCAACCCCTGAACTTTCAGCAAATTCAAACCTATTTGGAAGGCGTTGGCGACTCCCTCGCACCCTTGCGCCATGCCCTGAATCAGGATACCCAGTTACAGCAACTCGCCCAGTCTCCCCTAATTTTGAATATTATGGCGATCGCCTATCGGGGAATGCCACTTAATGCCTTACCCCAACCCAACTCATCGGACGCTCATCAGCATCTTTTTAACACCTATATTGACCGAATGTTTCAGCGGAAACTTTCATCTCCTTCTTACTCCAAATCTCAAGCCATGACTTGGCTAATTTGGCTGGCGAAACGGATGTCCTCTGAGTCACAAACCGTTTTTCTAATTGAACGAATGCAGCCCCAATGGTTACCCAATCGATGGACTACTCTCCTTTATAAAATCGCCATCCTAGGCGCTTATTTTATCCTGTGCGGGTCCATCTTGCAATACTTTTTATCCGGCAAAAAACTGCTCCTTTGCCTCCTCATTGGGGCCGGATTATATTGGAGCATTTTCGGACTCAAATCTATTCAACCCTTGGAAAGCCTCAAATGGTCCTGGAAGCGCGCAAAAATTTACCTACCTGCCGGATTAATAGGCGGCCCAATTTTCGGGATTTTTATCAAACTTATTTATGAACTCATTGCTAATCCTTTACATTGGCAAATTTTTACAGCAGCATCGATTGACTTTAGCAAAGATATCATCCTGCGGGGGTTAGTCTTTGGCTTAAGCCTTGGGGTCCTGTTGGGATTAATTCGCGGATGGACGGGGCCCGGAATTGACCAAATCACAATTCCTAATCAAAGTATTCGGCAGTCGGCTAAAAACTCCCTAATTTTTGGAATCATGGGAATTAGCGTGATGAGTCCCGCTGCCATGTCAATCGGCTGGAATCCTTTATTTTGGGGCAGTTTTGGCCTGATTTTTGGCATGGCTGCTGGCGGTGGAGAAGCCTGTTTAAAACACTTGATTTTGCGAATCATGCTCTATACTCAGGGATATATTCCCTGGAACTATGCCCGTTTTTTAGATTGGGCAACCGAACGCATTTTTTTACAACGAGTCGGTGGAGGTTACATCTTCATTCATCGTCTCCTATTAGAACATTTTGCCTCCCTAAACTTCCCCTCAACTAAAAAATAAGGGTGCAAAAGTTTTAGTCAAAACCCTGACAAGGCACTTAGATTAGCGATACAATACAATCGCGTTTATCCTAATTCCTCAACCCATGACTCAACGTTGGACTCGTCGTCAAACTCTGTGGATGCTAGTTGGTGCCGCTGGGGGTCTTGCCTTACACGCTTGCACTCCTCCAACGAATAACCAATCCCCTGCCCTAGGTTTATTTACCTGGGTGGGTTCTACTCCCCTTTATATTGCCCAATCTAAAGGCTTTTTTCAAAACCGGGGCTTAAATTTAGATATTAAAGTCTTTAATGCCAATACTGATGCCAATACGGCTTTTATTTCTCGGCGGTTAGATGCGGTTTCTCCCGTGGGATCGGAAGCGGTAACTTTAGCCGCAGCAGGCAAGGCATTTAAAATTGTTTTAGTCCAAGATACTTCTGTCGGGGCAGATGGCATTTTAGCCCGCCGTAGTATTACCAGTTTAGCTGATTTTCGCGGTCAACAAATTGCTGTGGAAGAAGGCAGCGTCAGTCATTTTTTCCTGTTGCAAGTGTTGAATACTGTGGGTTTAGGGGCAGAAGATTTTACCTTAATTAATGCGCCACCGGCTGAAGCAGCAGCAGCTTATCAATCGGGAAATATTCCCATTGCTGTCACTTATGCGCCCTTTTTACAACAAGCCAATACTGCCCAACCCGATGGGCGAATTATTTATGATTCTTCCCAAATGCCGACGGCAATTAATGACCTTTATGTGTTTGATGCGGACTATGCCAGTCGCCATCCTGAAATGGTAGAAGCCTTTGTTGCCGGAGTTTTGGAAGGATTGGCATTTCTGGAAGCGAATCCCGAGGAAGGGGTGGCGATCGCCTCGACTCCATTAGGCATTCCAGCAGATGAATTACAAGCAGGATTGCAAGGGGTACGTCTTCCTGATTTAGATGCCAATATCGAAATGCTGGCGAATCCTGAGAGTGAGCTCTATTTATTAAATACCCTGAATTCCCTCGCCCAATTCTTACAATCTCGAAATCAAATCCAACAAGTTCCTGATTTAACTTCGTTCATTGACCCCAAATTTGTGCTCTCCCTGCGAGACAAACAATCCAGCTAAGATAATTTGGGGATGACTGCCTATTTTGATTTGCTTCATCCCCTCACCGGCGAGTCAGCAATTCTCTAACTTGCCAATTGCGATCGCACCCACTGCCGGAATTCCCGCAATCGAGCATTTTCTCCTTTCTCCGAGTCTAACTGCATAAACCGCGCCAATTCTTTCACCGGAAACGAACCAAACGCTAAACTCTGTTCTGATTCTACATACCCTGTCTCAGTCAAACAATAAAGGCTGAGTTTCCCCTGCTGCCAACGCCATACCTCTGGAACTTTTAGTTCTGCATAAATATCCATTTGATTCACAGAGGAATGGGTTGTGTCAATTTCAATGGCTAAATCAGGCGGGGGATCTCCGGCTAAATTAATCTTTAATTTCCCGCGAATTGCCGGTTCATTTTGAATATAAAAACATTCATCGGCTTCTTTGCCAACTGCCTTGGGTTGCGATCGCCAGGTTGTAGATTTCAACCCGCAAATTTCCATCTCCAGTTCCTCCGATAGCGCCGTAATCAAACGTCCCAAAGTCCAGCTATAGCATTCACGTTCCTGTAACGGCGTCCTCAGTTCTAACGTTCCCTTGTAGTAATTCATGCGCGGCGTCGGATGTTCTGCAAAAATAGTCAGCAGTTGTTCGTACATCTCCCAACTGACGCCATATAATACCAGATAGGAACCGACTTCTGGTGGGGTAACTAGGGTTTGAGTCATATAGCAAATTTAGGGGCGATCGGGTGGTTGCCAGGTTCGTTTTGCACTCTCCTATTGTATCCGATGTTTGAGGAGGCGATCGCGATCGGGACAAAACCGAACGAGACACCCCCCTGTTTTGTTAAAATACACCCAAAGATAACAACCCAGAGACAAGATGGAAAAGCCTATCTACTTTTCAAACCATGCCCGACAGCAAATGTTCCTAAGAGGTGCTGAGGAAGAGGAAGTCATTGTAGCGATTCGGTCCGGGAACTGGCAACCTGCTAAAAATGGGAAGTTGCATTCTCGTCTTCAATTCGGCTATAATAAGGATTCTCCCATAAATCAACAGTTTTATCTTTATAAAGCTGTTGATGCTATTTTTAAAGAAGGACTGGAGCAAATAGTCGTCATTACGGTTAAAGTTTACTATTTCAATTAAACAGAGGAAACCATGAAAATTTATTACGATTCGGAAGTTGACGCGCTCTATATCGAACTGTTGCCTTTAGCACCAGCAACTGCAGAAACACGAGAACTCTCAGAAGAAATTATTGCCAATTATAGTCCCGATGGAAAGCTTGCTGGATTAGAAGTTTTGGATGCTTCCCTTGTTCTAGGCGAACAATTGCAAGAAATTATCATAGAAAATGCAGCCGGTAAAGTGCTGCATCGAATGGCTATTTTATAGCAAAAATATGGGTTGATTTACCTAAAAAATGGTCATTTTTTGGCTATATATTAGGAGCCTAAATAACCTAAACCTATATTTTCTAGGTTATATAAGGTTCTAAATTAATAATCAATTATAATTGATAAAGTCACGGTATCGCTGGACCATTGAACATTTCCAGAACCTCCTGTTCCACCTCTCAAACCGTGGGTGTCCCATCGGGCACTTAAATTAACCGGAGGTTCATTTAAACCTAATACTCCTATTTTTATTGGCTTGTGGGTCATGTTTTTATATGTAGCACGGAGTCCTGGAGGTACGCATTGAGGCTCAATTTGTACCCCCCATATTCGGGTTGGCTTATCACTACATTGAACACGAACTTCTTTAACTAAATTTCTCGAAGAATAACTCTTCAGTGATAGCGGCAGTTTATAAGGGACAAAGGTTTCTATAAGATTAAAATTGTTAAGAGCATCTATTTTTACTCCATCTGGGCGATTTTTCCAATTATCCCGAGCCTCCCAGGGAACAGTTGCTCTATATATGCTGCTTTTACTATTAGGGAGCAACAAATCAGGAAGAACTCCGGGAATTGGAAAATGAACCTCAACTGCATTATTAGAGTAATTGGTGACTGTAATGGCTGAAATTCCTCCTTGGTTAGAAGAATAGCATGAAACTTCTATGATGACATCAAGCTCTTGATAACGCTTCCGGACTGAAGTGTTAGGACTACAATCTAGCTCCATGTCGCGAGATGCAGATGGTAATGTTTTAGTTCTAGAAGGATATGATTCTGTGATTTGAGATACCGTAAAACTTCCATAATACAATCCTTCCTCGTTTTCATGTTGCAAATACAAACCTAAAATCCAAATTCTATTTAAAGCAACTAATCTTTCAAAAAAATCGATTTGTTGAGCGAAATCCTTACCTCTTGATTTAACGGCTTCTACACTTAAGCCTTGAAATGTAAGCAAAGGAGAAATCAATTTAGTAACCAGCCGTTCGTCAAAGGTAAGTTTGCCATTTTTATTGGTAGTTAAATCACTTGCAGCAAGTTCGGGTACCGCCCTAAATAGAAGATTAGCTAATATCTTTAAATTCTCAGGTCCAGTTAAGCATTCTGCTAAAGCGTTGTAAATTGACAAAATAGAACTTTTGTCTTTTTTGCTTTCTAGTGTTATTCTACAACTCACCCCTAATTGAGAAAAATCTTTTGTAGTGTCAACTATTTCTTTAAAAAGCTCATCACTGCCTAACCCAGAAAACATAGTTAAGGAGTCAGTTATTAATAAAAGCATATTAATGTCAAACGCTTGAAGGGTATTAATATCAAACCCCGTCCTCGGTCTAAGAGCATAACCGCCTGAAATTAGTACATTATAAGTTCCTTCAGCCCAACTTTGACCATTTTCTGGAGTCAAAGGTATCTCGACGTTATTTTGTCCAGAAAGCGTTTTTATCGTATTTCCATCCCACGTTCCTAAATTTGCCGGATAAATTATCTTTTTGCTCACTACAACACCCTCTTGTGTCCAATCCTTATGAGCAGGATAGACTAGAACTTGTTGTGCTAGTAGAGAAGTTCCTACTATTTTTATACCACTTGACTCTACTTTGAGTTCTAAGCCATGCCAACGAGGCCACTGTGTACCGGGGAATAAACCATCATTACTAAATTGATTGTTAAGTGAATATTCCAGCCAGGATGATTCCGGTTGTAAATTTTGTGCCTGGACAGGGGGAATTAGAGTGTTGAGTGGAGTTGCGATTAATTTCTTCAAAGAAAATAGCTTCTCTTCCCCTCTTTTCTTATTATAAGAATTAGGAGGGGCTTCTATAAGTCTGGGTTCCCCAATTTCAGCACCGTTAAAAAATTTATTTATAAAAACCTTAAAAGATTCAGCACTTTCCAAGCTAGTAAATGATGCGACTTGGATTGATAAATTGCCAGTTGATTCCCTCCTTAGCTGATAGGAATCTTCGCAAAAGTTAGATTTTATTTTTTGTAAATTAGCTTCGGTATAATCAACAAAAACAGGATAAAAATTTAGAGGATATGCCTCTGAATTAACAGGTAAATTATCTCCACAAGATTCTTTGGGGAAATCTTGTGTTTTAAATAAATTTTCTGATTTTTTTGATACATCCTCTAGTGGAGATGGAGCGGTAGAGCTATTTGGAGTAATAGCTTGTTGTTCACCAACAAGTAATCCCTGATTTTCTGCAACTCTAATTGCAATTTGCGTTGCCAAATCAACAATACTGTCTTCTAAAATAGAGGTGCTATTTGATAGTAGTATGACTAGCTCGGCAAAATCTTCATCTTCTGTTATTTTTTGAAAAACAGATTTTTTATTTTCCGGTGGCAATCCTAAAAACAAAGGATTAATAAAAACTAATGCTCTAGCAGTAGAATAAAAACTTAAATCAGGATTTTCATTAATTTCCGGAACATAAAAATCAATGAGTTTAATTTGATCGTCAAAAGAAGCGACTACTATTTCTGGATTGGACAAAGCATTTGCTTCGGGATTTTCGTTAATAAAAAAATTTACTTTTTGAGACTCCGAGCGAAGTCTCTTAGAATCCCAAAATGTAATGACTTCCCCTGATTTTAAATTAGAGTATCCCTTGGGAATACTAGAAATTTTAATTTCTAAACCTGTGGGATTTATCCAAGCACAACTAGACAAGGGAAGGAGTGTTAAAGCTAAAAGAGCTATTTTTTGTGAATTAATCCAAAAATTTTTCTGCCCAAAATCAAAAATCATAATTTTCTTGCCTCTGTTTACAACAAAAAAATAGACAATCCTGTAATCCAAGGTAGCATTTGTTGAAAAGTTATCAAGTTTACACTGAGAACAAACCAGTAACTCTCGTATGAGATACATACAATCTGACTTTTGTCAAGGAAACCCCGGAAGTCTGTAACCCTCATTCACTCGTAGGGCCTCTCAAAAACTCAATTAAAAATGAGAGAACCGTAAGTTGATATCAACTGAACCTAGGTTAAGTTGGTGATTGGTTGATTTTTGGCTAAAGATCCGAAGTTTATGCTGATTCTGCGTTAGGAAAAGAAAACTATAGTGCCTGATTTAACTATAAGCTCTGATCTCGCTTCCGCCAAGTCGGAAAAATGGTGGATTTTCTCAGACAACGGGATCGGAAATGTTGGAAATGTCGGAAAGATCGGATATAATAGGCCAAACCCTAGTACCTTCGTTGAATTATGGACATCACGGAAGTGTTGAATCTGGCGGATGAGCTGGTTTTTGCTCAGACGGGAAAGCATCTGGATTATCTACAAGAGGCAATACTCCAAGGAACGGTAGAGGGTCAGACTTACTCGAAAATTGCAGAAGAGACTTATGCGAGTGAGGGGTATGTGCGAGATGTGGGTTCGGACCTCTGGAAAATTCTCTCGGAAGGGCTGGGGAAAGAAGTTAGTAAAGCGAATTTTAGAGCCTTATTAAACAGAAGTAAATTTTATCATGTTTCATCAGCTAAAGGAGAAAATTTTGTAGGGATTAATAACGTTAATATTTGTCGAGAACCTACCCGATCGCCGACTCAAGCGCAACAACCCCAGGCAACTCCCACCGAACTCCATCTCGACTTAGGCAACGCACCGGAACTCTTCAATTTTTACGGACGAACTCAGGAACTCGCCACACTCGATCGCTGGATTATTCAGGAACGATGCCGTTTGATTGCACTCCTCGGACTCAATGGCATCGGTAAAACAACCCTAGCACTCCGTTTGATTGATGAGCTTAAATCTCAGTTTGATTATGTCATTTATCGCAGTCTGCGGTATTGTCCTTCTCTGAGTACAACTCTGACTAATTTACGGGTTGCTTTTTCTCCAGATTCTGAGGTTCCTAATACCCTGGAAACTCAACTAACTGACTTAATTGCTCATCTGCGTCAGTTTCGCTGTTTGATTGTTCTGGATGATGTGCAGATGTTGTTTGGTGGGGGTAAACTGGCGGGTCAATATCAATCGGGGTATGAAGACTATCAGGATTGCTTCAAGGCGATCGCCCAAGTCAATCATCAGAGTTGTATGATGCTGCTGAGTTGGGAAAAACCCCTGATGGTTTCTACCCTAGAAAGCGAAAATTTGCCGATTCGCTCTTTTCTTGTGGGAAGTTTAGGAACATCCGCCACCGGGATTTTAAGGGATAACAAGTTATTGGATGAACCCAATTGGGATGAATTGATTAATCTTTATCAAGGCAACCCCTTATGGTTAGTACAAACTGCCGGGTTAATTCGTGAAGTTTTTGCGGGTCGAGTCTCGGATTTTTTAGCTTATAAAACGGTAATTTTATGTGAACCCTTGCAAGAGGATTTAGCTTATCAGTTTCATCGCTTAACGGCTCAAGAAGTGGCAGTCATGGGACAACTTTCTCAGGAAGCAGAACCCGTTTGTTTAGCGCAACTCTTGCACCTGACTCAATTCTCTCCGAATGACTGTTTTAAGCTGATTCAATCCCTGAGTCGGCGGTTTTTTGTGGAGTCTCAGGAACAGGAAGGGGTCAGGAGGTTCTTTCTTAATCCGGTGTTGAAGGAGGCTGTCAAAAATTGGATGGCTTCGGAAACTGGCGATCGCCTCTAGGAAACTGGAACTCTCCCCTCTCCCCAAACACAGGGGATGAGGGTCAATTTTTAACCCATTCATCCCCTAACCTTCAAGTTTAATAGACCTCTTGCAAAATAACGGAGAGATCCCCCCAACCCCCCTTAAGAACGCCAATCGGCAAGAGAGAATTTTGCAAGAAGTTTAATGTTGAGAATGTTCAGCCCAGGGGGTGACTCGTTTGGATAGGGTTTTAAAGGCTAAATCTAGGAGTAAGCCGATCGCCCCAATTACCACAATCGTCACTAAGACGCGATCGGTTTGTACAAACCGTTGCGCCCGGGCTATTCTAAACCCTAACCCGCGATCGGATGCAATTAATTCAGAAATCACTAAGAAATTCCAAGCCCCTGCTATATTCACCCGCAAAGTATCTAAAATACTGGGCACCGATGCGGGTAAAATCACTCGCCATAAAATATGCCATCGGTTTGCACCTAGGGTATAAGCCGCATTTAACAGTTCATTGGGAATAAACTTGACCGCATCGGCAATCATGATGGCATTATAAAAGACAATCCCTAAAAAAATAATCACAATTTTGGCACTTTCTCCCAGTCCAAACCAGACAATAATTAGGGGAATAAATGCTGCCACGGGCATATATCGGACTGTTCCCACAATCGGGCTAAATAAACTATCCATGCTGTAAAAGGTTCCCATTGCAATGCCGATGGGAATGCCAACGGCAGCAGCAGCAAAAAATCCGGCAGCGACGCGCAGGAAACTGGCAACTACATCCCCCCATAAGTTCTCTTGGGCAAACATTTGAATGCCTGCACTAAAGACAGCGGTGGGAGTGGGCAATAGCATCGGTGAAATCCATCCGCCATAGCTTAAAATAGACCAAACTACCAGGGGAATCCCTAGGGCGCTGATGGCTAACAAAATCCGGAGTCGGTAAGGAAATCCTTGCCGAATGCTCCAAAATATGGAAGGCTTAAGATAGGGTTTAGGCGATCGCGGCTTCATCTTTCAGTCTCTCGTCGCAATGAATCCCGTCTACTGTATCGCAGTTGCCATCCCGATGATGGCGATCGCCCAAGGGTTATAATAACTTTACAATTGCGGCGCGCCAACTTTTTTTTAAAAAAATGTGCCGCAGCTTGATTTTTGTGATAATATATATGATAATGAGAGTGGTGGCTAAAATTTTAAAACAAGCACCACTCTCATTATCTCATATAATAGCACGAACTGCTAGCTTTGCAACCCCAACCTCAAAAAAAAATCGCGCCGCGCCCCAAAATTTTATTTTAAATAACCAAACTGCAATTAATCAAATGAACCAAGCCGCCCCCGAACTGGATTCCCCCAAACTCGAAGTCAAAGGACTCTATAAAACCTTCGATCGCCTGGTGGTATTAGAGAATATCAACATCCACCTTAAAGCCAATGAGTTTGTCTGTATCGTCGGGGCATCCGGCTGTGGAAAATCTACCCTATTAAACATCATAGCAGGACTAGCAACCCCCACATCCGGGACCGTGCTAATTGATGGAGAAACCGTCTTAGGACCCGGGTGCGATCGCGGCATGATTTTCCAGAACTACTCCTTATTTCCCTGGCTAACCGTTAGCGATAATATTGGATTTGGGCTATCCCTCAAAGGCATCACCAAAGCAGAACGACAGGAGAGAATTCACTACTATTTAGAAGTCGTCGGATTGAAAAAATTTAGCAATGCCTACCCCAAACAACTCTCCGGAGGAATGAAACAAAGAGTTGCGATCGCCCGCGCCTTAGCCAACGAACCCGAAGTTTTACTCATGGATGAACCCTTTGGAGCCTTAGATGCCCAAACCAAAGAACAGATGCAACAATTCATGATAGAACTCTGGTCAAAAACCCAGACTACTATCCTCATGATAACCCACGACCTCGAAGAAGGAATCTACCTCTCCCAACGCATTTATATCATGAGTGCCAATCCCGGACAAATCAAACAAGAACAAACCATCTCCCTACCCCCCTCGCGCACCTTAGACACCAAACTCACCCCAAAATTCATAGAAATCAAACGCCACCTCATTCAAACCCTCCGCGAAAATCCCCTCAGTGAAAATCCGTGAAATCAGTGGTTACCTCCCCTCTTAATCCTCCTAATCCTCCCCTAAATTCGCCCTAGCATTCCGCCTCCACATCTCCGGTTTAATCCGACGCAACGCCGACGCCCGAAACCTTCTGTCCCACTCCTCCTCAGAAATATCCGCTAACTCTGCCAGAGTCGGTGAAACATTCTCAGGATAGGGTTGAAACTCAGCCACATCCGTAGGTTGGGCAAAGCGTTGATTCCAGGGACAAACATCCTGACAAATATCACAACCGGCAACCCAACGGTTTAAGTGAGGTTTAATAGAGTCGGGCAAGGTTTCCGAACGGTTTTCAATGGTATGATAGGCGATGCACCGATTAGCATCGACAACAAAGGGTTGAGCGATCGCCCCCGTAGGACAAGCCTGGATACAACGGGTACAAGTGCCGCAATGGGAAGTATGGGGAGAGTCAGGGGTTAAGGATAAATTCGTGAGAACTTCTCCCAGAAAAATCCAGGAACCATACTGTCGAGAAATCACATTGCCATTTTTAGCAATCCAACCGATTCCCGCCCGTTGTGCTAACACTTTGTCCGGGACCGGGCCGGTATCGGCATAATAGCGGGCTTGGATGTCTGGGTTGTGCCCTTGTAGCCATAAAGTGAGAGCTTTGAGCTTTTTATGCATGATTTTATGATAGTCCCGTCCCCAGCCATAGCGAGAGATTTTGGCATAACTGGGGTCTTCAGGATGTTGATGTTCGGTGTAGTAGTTGAGGGCGACACAGATTGCGGATTGGACATCGGGCATGACTTGGCGGATATCCTGGCGTCTGGGATTGTTCATCCAATCCATTTCAGCCTGATAGCCTTGGGCTAACCACTGTTGTAAGGCGGCAACAGGGGCGGGGTCTGGGGGGTCGATCGCCGCGATGCCGACTTGATGAAATCCCAATTCTTGGGCTTTGGCTTTAATTTGGGCGGGGGTGGGGTTCATGGCTGGATTTCTGGGTGGGTGAATGCGAGTTCTGGCGGGGCGATCGGCTGGAATGAAGACAGTCACCGTGGTTGGGGACTCTCATTACTCTAGGTTAAGACAGTGATTGGTAATTCTGATTGTCGAGGGGTTGTTATTTGTAAAGAAATGTTACATAATGGGAGGCAAGAAGGAAAAGCAGAAGCGAAAAGCAATCCGCTTAGGGAACTCCAAAAAATAAAATCTCCAAAACGTTCGTTCGTAGTCACTGCTCAACGGAGTAGCCCCGTCAATGTAGGGGCGTATTGCATACGCCCTGGGGCGCAAGCATTTACTCCGACAGATACCTTTCTTTCAGTTGA
>NZ_JAMXOT010000211.1 GCF_024220515.1 Oscillatoria sp. HE19RPO | reverse complement strand
TTTGGTATAACACTCAATTCGGTTGTCGAAGGTCTGTAAAAACCCGCACCCTCAAGGGTGGGGCTATACGGACGAAGCCCGCCTGCGCGGGCTGCGGAGCGAAAACTGACTTTTACCAACCGGATTTGGTATAACACTCACATAGCAACACCCGGTTCGGTTTTAAAACCACCGCCTGTAGGGGCGCTTCGAGAAGCGCCAGTCCAGGGGGGATTTAAACCCGAACCCAGGCTTAAGAAACAACCGACACCCTAAAAAGTGTCGGTTGTTTTTGCTTAAGGGTCAGTTTTTAGCAGAAGTCGGGATCACGGGACAAGGGACCGATTTTTCTCCGGACCAATCGGTAAAGGTATTTTCATCTTTGTAATGACGAGGCGTTTGCAACAATAAACGCCAAGCTTCTGTGGCATCGATTAACTTCAATCGACCGGGATAGTGAAGTTCGAGCAATTCTCGGACCAGGGGATAGTAGTCGGAGTTGATGTTGGGGAAGATATGATGTTCCGTATGGTAAGAAAAGTTCAAGTGCAACCAATCGAAGAATTTAGGAACTCGAATGGATAAGCTGTTGAACGTGGGGTCGTTAACGGTACTCATCGGCGAGGCCATGTGATTGGTATAAATATAAAACATTACACCGGCATAGCCAATGGCGATGGGTAGAAAGTAACTCAGCAGCAGTTTGATGGGGTCAAAGTGGAGCGCATACAAGATAGTGAGATGGATGGCTGCGATCGCCACTAATTCCCATGCGATCGCCCGTCGTTCTTTCGGCGTAATGGTAAAAGCTGCTGGCACATAATCTACGGATTTATCATTGAAAAACAGCACTGAGGTGATGTTTCTAAAATTATGCACTCCCCAAGCACTGGTCATCCCGACTGCTAACCATAAGGGATGGACCTCCGCAGAAGGCACAAACAGGTTTTGAATCCATTTGCCCCAATTTTTCGGCTGACCCTCCAAATAGTTGCGATCGGGGTCGTTCATAGAATTGGTTTTATTGTGATGCTCACGATTGTGTACCGCTTTCCACATCGTCGCTGGCATCCACAACAGGGTTAATCCCAGAAACCCCATCAGGTACATCACCCGCTTATTTTTGATGACACTGCCATGCATCAGGTTATGAGAACTAAACAGCAGGACAACAATGCTATTGCCCATCACTAGGGCGATGGGGAGGTAAAGCCATAACAAGAAGACGGGCCAACGATCTAAGGTGGAGGCGATCGCCCAACCCAGGATCATGATCCCCAAATTAATCAATAAAATGACTAACTTACCGGGATCCGGTGCAAACGCCTCTGGTGGCAGCAGGGGACGCAATTTCTTCGCATACTCCGCATGAGGAATCATTAATTCTTCCTCACTGCGGCTCATCAATTGTTGTGAATTCATTTCCGAATAAGTCGTCCCTAAAAGTTGAACTTCTAAACCTAACAGGCTAAGTATAGCGCAAAAAATAAAATTACTCTGGTCTCTAACTATTTTTTCTACCCATAAAAATATTTTTATTTTAAACGTTTTATGATATAATAATGGACCTACAAAAATTTCTAATAACGACTAAAAGTTAGAATAATATCAACAAAATCGGCACAGGGGATATCAGGAATTATTCATCAGCCGCTTGTAAAATTCTGATGTATAATGCTGTACTTATCCGAAAACCCGCCTGAGCAATAGACCTCTTGCAAAATTCTTTAAAGCCCCCCTTCTTAAGGGGGGTTGGGGGGATCAATCCTTTTTTTTGCAAGAGGTCTAATGAGCGAGTCCATAATTGGTTGAACCGCAGGAATCAGCAATCAGGCTTTAGCTGCAACCAGAATGCCTAAGAGAATCCATCCGCCATCCCCTCCTGATTCATCGAAACCGAACCCCCAGAGTTAAACCGCTTTCATCCAGACTCAGGTTCAGTTTATTTTCAATGGATTGAATCACAAAGTCCACCGCATCAGGACCAATTCCAATCGGTTCCGCCAGGGTATTGAGGTGATTGAGGGCAACAAATTCATATAATTTTTTCCCATTAAATCTAGCTAATTCTTGGTCCAGTTTTTGAGTAATTATCCCCGGCTTAGACTTGATAACTAATTTCGAGCTTTCTAAATCCGTCTCCCCCGCTTTAACATAGAGATATCCATCTTTGATACTCACAGATAAATCTTGAGCGACTGAAACCGGAACGCTTCCCGGGATTGCTTTGAGATTAACCAGGACATCCCCCTGGAGGTGAATTCCTTCTGGAATTAAAGCATAGTTGAGATGGCTGACGGTGATTTTGTTGCGAGTTTTTTCCGCAATGATGGGTTCTAACCGCTGGAGTAACTGACTCAGATGGAGTTTTTGCTCTAAACAGTCGGGACTGTAGTGAACTTCCAAAGCATCATTGTTAATAGTGGCGACGTTTGCACAGGGGGAAGGGATGGGAGAGGCGATCGCCAGATTATTCCATTGCATTGGGGTTTGTCCCCAAGGTAGAGCAGGCGCAGTCAGAACCAGTAACAATGCTAATCCTAAACTAATCAGAATCGAGGGGAGTTTCATAGGATTTGGTATATAGAGGGGGGATGAGCCTTTCACTTTAAAACAGTTAAAAGATCGAGACAGCAAAAAAGAAAGATTTTAGACATCTCCAAAATTTCTCAAATTTTACCTTTTAAGCATTCTAGCCTTAATAGTTAATTTGCATTTGCACTTAATTTTTACGACAATGTAGGGGTTTGAGGAGATTTAAGTTGAAAATCACAAAAAGATGTCTATTAAACGGTTTTTTATATTTTTTTATTATGTGAAGAACGATAGAGATTGAAGGTGAAACCGGGAATCAAAACTCCGTCAGGTCGAATAACATCCCAAAACCGACAAGGATCTTCACCAAAACCACCAAATTCAGCCCCTTGAAGATTTACTCTAGTAAAGGCAGTACAAGTCATGTTGCATCCGATGGTTTTAAACTTTCTGAGATCGCAGTCAAAAAATCTGGCACTCTCTAAAACACAATGGTCGATAATAGTATCTTTCAAGTTACATAACCAGAATTGCACAGCCAACAAATTACAGCCCCACCATTCGGTACTGCTTAAGTTAACATTTTTTAAATGAGCCCCGTGGAAGTTGACATTGTAAAAGCAGGCACCGCTTAGATTGACCGAATCTAACTTGACACTGCTTAAGTCAGTATGCTGCAAAATAATTGCTCGAAAATCTCTTTCTCCCGCCTCGTAGCATTTCAGCAGTTCTTCGCCATCCATCGTTAATCTCCGTCAATTCGATTTCCTAGCTTAACACTAACACAGGTTTAGCCACGCGGTTCAGAAGTATTATTGGTCAGAAACCCGGTTTCTGAATCTTTGCGTGGGAGTTAGAAACCGGGTTTTTACCTAAATTTAGGTAGGTTCTCAGAGGGTGGGGAAGAAACCCGGTTTGGTCACGGCTGCTTTGATTTTTTGTAGAAGACTTACTTACGCAAAAACAACAGTAGTAGGAGCTTCTGCGTTGACGCCTAGATGACCCCAGTCTGACATCAAATATAGAGAAAATGCGTCAGTCATGTTTGAATAATTTTCCGAACGAAAATTCTCTTTTTTTCTTAGGTAAAACAGCTCGTTACAAAAATTATAAGTTTCCGTGCCGAATTGATTACAAAGTTAATGCCTCGATTAACTCAGTCGTCTAGCCAAAACGAATGTGTAATCTATTTTGCCTACTTACTGCTCGGGAGGAAATGCTTCTGGATCGGTGATGACCTCTCCATTAGGCCAGATGGTTTCGCAGCAGTAGCAGTCAAGGAAGCGAATGTTATCAAAAATGGCTCCTCTGAAATTAGTTCTACTTATCCCGGTCTCAAACATCGTGGCAGAGCTAAAGTTAGCTTCTTCACAAATGGCATCGTTCAGAATCGCTTCTTTCAGCAGTACCTCTTCCAGATTGGCACGTCTGAGGTTAGCGTCCACTAGAGTAGAAAAAGACAAGTTAGCCCCTTCCAAGTTAGCCCCTTCTAAGTTAGCCCCTTCGAGATTAGCTTCAGTGATAGAAGCGAGTCTTAAGTCAGAGCCTTCTAAAATGGCATAGCTCAGATCTGTGCCAGACAGTTTGGCATTTCTCAAAATAGTAAACCTGAGATTAGAATTATTTAGTCTGGCTCTAAACAAGTTGCTACCAGTCAGGTTAGCCCGACTCAAGTCAGCATATCTGAGATTAGCTTCTTTAAGAATGGTATTGTTCAGAACCGCTTCTTGTAGCAGCACTCCTTCCATGTCGGCACCAGTCAGGTTAGCCCATCTTAAATCAACTCCACTTAACCGGGCATTCTTCAGATCGACTCTAGCAAAACCTCTTTCTCCCAAGGCATAACGTCTGAGTAACTCCTCAACCTCCATAACTCTCCTCCCAAATTTACTTGTACTTTTAATAATAATTTATCTGTCAGAACCGTCAAACGCTCACCTAACATCACCTCTACTCCAAATATAATTACAAATTTAGAACGGATTTATCAATATCACCTCGTCCGCGAACATACTATTAATCTTTGCCTGGGGGTTAGAAACCGGGTTTCTGCGTCAATTTGGGTGGGGTGGCAAAGATTTGGGGAAGAAACCCGGTTTCTTAATCTTTGCCTGGGGGTTTCTGAATCTTTTATTGGAGGCTAGAAACCGGGTTTCTGCCTCAATTTAGGTGGAGTGGCAAAGATGGGGTCAAGAAACCCGGTTTCTGAATCAAGGAAAAGTTCTATAGATATCCCTCCGATGAGCTACTCGTTGATAAATGATGGTTTGTGTTTTTTTGTCAACGGTCATGGCAATCCGATAGTCACCTACCCGAATTTTATATTTATCGGAATAGCCTGTCATTTTTTCCAACTATCCTAAATCAAAGGGATTCTCGGTTTCGAGTTCTTGAAAAATAATGGGGTCAACTCGACCTTGAACTTCTCTTGGCAAAGCCGCCAACTCTTTAAAAAATCATTTGGTGTATTCAAGGTTCCACATTATTCGCCTTTAGAGATTCATAGTATTTTAGGGCTTCCTCTTTGGACAGAGGTTTTTCGTCTTGCACTTCTTCCATCAATTTTGCCAAGCCGTAATTTTCGAGAATTTCCTCAATCTTCTCAAACTCTGCGATCGGAATTTGGACGGCGATCGCCTTCGGGTTTTCGTCGATGACATAACTTTGGTGGATTTCTAGCATTTGAGAGGCTCCTCAACAGCAATTCCGGTTTCTGATATTGTACCTGATTCGCTTTTTTATCGCCATACCACCTACATTAGTTTCGTTCTAAGTAGCCAGCCGTCAGAGGTAATAATCGCCACCTTACCAAATTTTTCCGGTTCACAAACAAATTTTAAGAAACCTAAATATTCACCTAAAGATTGATACGAACTTAGCAGATTATTCCGAATCTTTGCCTGGGGGTTAGAAACCAGGTTTCTGCTTCAATTTGGGTAGATTGCCAAAGTTTGGGTCAGAAACCCGGTTTCTCAATCCAACCCCATCGCCGCGATTAAATCCCCTTATCCTACTAATCCTGTATTCTGCATCACTAATTAAGCATTATTACTCACCAAAGTTTTTCCCGACAAAAAGAAAAACAGTTTTCCCTGATTTTTTTTGTGTAAACTTGAATGAATTAAAACTCCTTTAAACCCCCAGGCCATAAAAGAAAAATCTATCAAATTAATTGCAAAAACTAAGTTACCTTCAAAAAACTTCACGTAAAATTACTGAAGAATTCACAAGGCTCAGACCAAAACCTCCCCAAAAATACCTAAAAAATTAAGTAAAATTGCGGATAGAAAAAACCGTAAAGAGTTGTTAAGGTAGTTTCCAAACGATTTTTAAATCTATCAAAGCATCCTACTTTTTACATAAAAAGTATTGTCGCAGCGCCATCTAAAACCTTACCGGGATGGAAACTGGTCATGCCAATTTTAAACCATGAATCTTTATTCCCTGACTCCCAGGGAGACCCTTTACTATCAGGGTTAGTTGACAACCCCATCAACCCATTTACCAACCCAATAAAACCATTAGAATCTCCGCCAACTGGTAGCGATTTACCACCCATAGACTCTCAATATGGAGTTGAGAACACCTCGCTTACAGATGGAGTATCCGTTAATAGTATTGAGTCGAGCATACTCCCCAGTTCAGACAACAACTTTCCAATCGACCCCCTCACCGGCGAAGCACTTGCGTCCCTCCAAAATACCGACTTCACATCCGGAACATTCGTCGTTGGCAATACTGGACAAGTCAACATCCAATTCCTCTACGATGGTGGCGCTTATAAAAGCGAAATTGGCATCTTTAGTTTAACCGGGATGGAAGAACTCATCCCCGGAAGTGCAGAATTTATTAAAGAAGCCGCCAAGAGAGCATTAAGTCATTCCCAGCAAGGTTACATCGTCATCTCTGACGCCAACGAAGCTGCCAAATTTACCGGAGAGTTAGGAGAAGCCAACAATTTTAATCGAGGAGAAATCATCGGAACTCGCACTTTTTCCATGCAGCCTGGAGATAAATTTGGCATCATCCTTGTTCCCAATGGGACAATCGAAGAAGTTCAAGAAAATCCCGAATTAACTGGGAACAAACGACCCTTATTTTCCCTCGCCACCGCCAACCCAGAAGATGCCTTTCATGTGGGACAAATTGCCGACGTTACCGGAGAAGGCAATTTGTTTGTTATGGAAGACTTGCGAGTCGATGTGGGAAGCGATCGCGACTACAATGACCTCATCTTCTCCCTATTTGGAGCCACTGGAACCGTAACGATTCTGGATGAATTAATCAATCCTAATTTAGATTGGCGCACCACTCCCACCGCTCAAGAAATCATCACCTACGTCCAAGAACAATCCGCTTTACTCCAACCGCCGCCATCAAGCGATTTAGAGGAAGTTTCAGAACCAATTGACGCATTAGAACCGAGTGGTGATGAAATAGCGGCTGGCAATTCAACCGTAGAGTCAACCCTTGACATTGATAGCACTAACAACGGAGTAGAATCTACCTCAATTCCCGAAGAAACTGAATCAGAAACTCTCTTATCTGACGAGACAACAGTTGAGCCGACTGAATCCACTTTAATTCCTGAAGAAACTGAATCGCTCACTGTCTTATCTGACGACACCGACAACGAGATAGAATCCACCTCTGTTTCAACCGAAAGCTCACCGTCAACCGTTAGCGACTCCGACACATCCAATTTAACAGAATCCACCTCTGTTTCAACTGAAACATCCGAACCGACCGAATCTCCTGATGAAACTTCAACTGTATCAGACTCCGACACAGTTGAAGCGACCGAATCCAACTTAAAAACTTCCTCCTCCGAGTCAACAACCACCACAGTTATTTTAGAAGAAACCCCGAATTCAGAAGAATCTTCACTCGATTCAACCGAAACAAATTCCTCATCCTTAACCACAGATGACACAGATTTACACAGAAATGAATCAGTGCCAATCAGTGAAATCAGTGTTCACCAATCCTTAACCACAGATGACACAGATTTACACAGAAATGAATCCGTGTCAATCAGTGAAATCAGTGTTCACCAATCCTTAACCACAGATGACACAGATTTACACCCAAATGAATCCGTGTCAATCAGTGAAATCAGTGTTCAGGAATCCTTCCCTAACTTTTCCCAAGGAGTTTTCCAAGTCGGAGAAACTGGCTCGATTAACATCGAATACATCTTCGATGGCGGCTATTATCAAGGGACTGTCGGTTTGTTCAATATGGCTGGCCTCTCAGAGTATGAATGGGGGTCTCCTGAATTCTTCCAAGAAATTGCCAGACGTTCTCTCTCCAATTCCGAGGAAGGTTACGTTCTCCTAAACGACTCCACAGAAGCAGCCAAACTCGATGGAAAATTAGAACCTTACAATTGGAATCGCGGCATCAAACCAGGAGAGAAAACTTTTTCCTTACCGGAAGGAACAGAATTTGGCTTAATCTTAATTCCTGACGGCACCCTCCAAGAACTCTTTGAAAATCCGCAAGTTACTGGCAGCAAAAAACCCTTCCTTTCGTTAACTCCCAATGACCCGGAACGAGCGTTGCATCAACCTCAACTCGTTGATGTCACTGGAGATGGGAACTTATTTGCCTGGGAAGATTTGCGGTTGCCTGGAGTCCAGGCCGACTTTAATGATATCATCTTCAAACTGTCAGGTGCAACCGGAATCGTTCCTAACATGGATGAAGTGATTGCTCCAGATTCAGATTGGCGCAATTCTCAAATTGGACAGCAAATCCTCAATGAAATTCAGATAGAACCCCCCAATTCAGATAAAGAACCCCCGCAAATTACAGCCCAATTGTTCTCCGACAGCAGTGGAAACGAACCCTTCAATCCAGTAGTACGAGGAAGTATTACCGATGCCAGTCCAATTATCCGGTTACGGGTTGGATTTGATGCAACTCCAGTCGAGGAATTTGTCGATGTAACCGCCTACTTGCAAGCCGATGGGAGTTTTTCCTTAGACCGTCAGATTTTAGAACAAATATTGGGAAATTCCCTGGCTGGCAACAGTCACGTACTCCACTTAATTTCCGAAGATGCGGGCAGATTAATCGGAGTCAAGGCCATTCGGGTGGGTAATTTAGTCCCAGAGAACGATGCTCAATTCAATCAGGCATTAGCGGAATTTTATGGGTTAGACCCCTATCCCGACAGTCTCACTCTAGCCGCCGGAACCACTCGACAACTCTCCCTCACCATTAACGGGTTAGAATCACGACCCAATCTCAGCGCCGGAGAAACCGGAACCCGCTACTTTGTGAGCCATCCGGACTTGCTGCAAGTGAATGAAGATGGCTTAGTCACGGCACTCGATGAAGGAGAGGCCACCCTTACGATAATTCATGGAGCGCAGATGGTGACGATACCCATCTCAGTCCAGAAACCCTTAGCCGGTTCCGTGACATTGGGAGCAGAAGGGGGAGTCGTTGAAGCCGTTGATGGATCCCTGGTGATGGTTCCTCCCGGTGGGTTAGAAGCCGAAACTGCCGTCAGTCTCACTCCCTTAACCGGAGAGTCTCTCTCACTACCACTCCCGGAAAGTTTGGATTTAGTCGGTGCCTTCAGCTTGGATTTAGGTGACGAACCCCTCACTCAGCCCGCTCAACTGGCAATTCCTGCTCCTGCTGGTTTGTCTGCTGGTAGCGAAGTATTGTTCCTGCGAAAAAGCTCCCTCCCAGATGAAACCGGCACTTGGAACCCTACTTGGTCCATTGAAGAAGCCGGTGTCGTAGACGAAGAAGGCACCATCCGAACGACTTCCTGGCCGTTTAATGGAATTTTAGCCAGCGGTCAATATGCAGTGTTGGCATGGCCTTCTGCCGGGTTAGGCACTTTAGGATTTATCGACACAGGAATCTCACAAATCACCGCCAGTCAATGGGCAACTTCCACGGCTGGAGGAATCAACTTAACAGGCAACCTGAGTCTCGCAACTACCTCTTTGGCCGCCCAGGTTGGTTTCCTGAGTATAGCTGCCCTCACCTACGGTCAATTCGTCGCTACAGCCTACCTGTTGGCTTACTTAGCTAAATATCTGCAAACCGACCTCGAAATCATCGGCATTCCCCAAGTCGGTTTACCTGTAGTCACAACAGCCGGAGTCGAACTCACCGCTGAAGGAGTCCCTTCGGTGACCGCAGTTCTGAATACCCCACCACCAGGACCAGCCGACCCACTGGCACCACCCGTTCTGCAACAAGCAGAACTCACCTTTAGTAATAACGAACCTGTTGTTGTCCTCAGTGGGAGTAATTTCCTCAACGATTTCAATGAGATTGGCAGTTCGTTTGAAGACTTGGCGGTGGAATTTCGAGTAGGAAATAAATCCTATCCCGGCATTTTAATCCCCGAACGCTCTGTTGAATTGGGAGACAATCGCTATCAAATTGCCATCAAAGTTCCCAATATAGTTGTTCTGGGCGAAGCTGAAATCGTCTTAATTCGACGACAAAAAGAACAGATGGGTCCGCTACCAACCGATTCAGAAATTGTCGAAAAAGAAAGCACCCCAATCCAGTTGACCCCCACTTGTGTGGAACTAGCTATAGTGGCAAAAGAAACAGCCGATGCGATTAGCATTATCAATGCTCATGCGCCCGAATCAGTAATTGAAGCAGGCAGCAGCTCAGATTTATTACGTGCTAACATTCCCGTAGGAACACCAGACCGGGAAGATAAACCAGTAGAATTGGTAGCCACCAACAATGCAACGCGAGCTTATGTGTTGTTACAAGAATCAGGTCGCGTGGGGTTAGTAGATTTGATGACTTGGCAACAGGTCGATACCAATTCAGAAACTCCTG
>NZ_JAMXOT010000210.1 GCF_024220515.1 Oscillatoria sp. HE19RPO | reverse complement strand
GGCGCAATGCTTGCGCCCTCCGGAGGGCGCAAGCATTGCGCCCCTACAAATACAGATTGACGCGCCTCGTTTTTATAGACTTATCAGTACCGTATGGAGTATCACTCCCTTGCCGCATTCATCCAGTCGGGACCCCCCAGTTGGGATAAATTTGGGCTGCGATTTTCAACCCAGAGAGTTGCTAAACTAAAGCAGGGGTTAACGGAACTGACCATCCTGAATGCTTTCTCTATCCTAGAAACTGCCCGAAATTGTTCTGCAACTGTGTTAGCCACAAATCCCGATCGCCTAGACCCCCTACCTTTAGAGTTGTATCTATCATGACGACGAACCCTCAACCTACCGCTGAACAACCCGCCACAGAGACAGTGGAACAAGCCAAACCTGGAAAATCTTCCCCGGAGAAAAAACCCCTCTTGGGACTCTCATTACCGGAGTTAACCGAATGGGTGCAACAGCAACAACAACCCGCCTATCGGGGAAAACAACTGCATAACTGGATTTATGACAAAGGCGCGCGATCGCTGACTGACATTACGGTATTTTCCAAACAGTGGCGCGAACAAGTTGCTGACTATCCCCTCGGGCGATCGACCATTTCCCACAAATCCATTGCCTCCGATGGCACGATTAAATATTTACTGCAATTAACCGATGGTCAAATCATTGAAGCCGTCGGAATTCCCACAGAAAAACGCCTCACCGTTTGCGTTTCTTCTCAAGTCGGATGTCCAATGGGGTGTGACTTTTGTGCTACTGGAAAAGGTGGATTTACTCGCAATTTGGAAACCCATGAAATTGTGGATCAAGTCTTAACCGTACAGGAAGACTTTGGACGCCGGGTGAGTCATATTGTGTTTATGGGAATGGGAGAACCGTTACTCAATACCGAGAATGTGTTAGCGGCAGTGCGATCCATCAATGAAGATATCGGAATTGGTCAACGCTGCATCACTATTTCTACTGTTGGCATTCGCGATCGCATCCCCCAACTCGCCAAACATCGCGGTCAATTTACCCTCGCCGTCAGTCTCCATGCCTCGAACCAAAAACTCCGGGAAAAACTGATTCCCAATGCGGGAGGATATCCCATCGAAAGCATCATCGCCGATTGTCGAGAGTATGTGAAAATTTCCGGACGCCGAGTGACCTTTGAATATATTTTACTCGCCGGATTTAACGATCGCCCTGAAAATGCCGAAGAACTCGCCAGCTTATTGCGTGGGTTCCAAAGTCATGTGAACTTGATTCCCTATAACCCCATTGAGGAAGTAGACTTTAAACGGCCCGATCGCCAGCGGGTGCAAGCCTTTGTGGAAGCCTTAGAAAAGCGACATATTGCAGTCAGTGTCCGCTATTCTCGGGGATTAGAAGCCGATGCAGCCTGTGGTCAACTGAGGGCCTCCAAAGCATAAAAAAGGGGCGATCGCGTTTTAAGTGCGATCGCCCTTTCCTAAGCAGCAAGAATGTTAGTAAGGAAGAGAGAATTAACCGATGTAAGTGGGCAACTTAATGGGACCGCCGAATCGACAGACCTGGCGCATAAGCTTCCACAACGCGACCCGTACTCACACAACTCACCATCAAATAGTCACAACTTGGACATTGAGTCTGACTAAAATCTCGTTTTGAAAAATAATAACGTTCCGCCACACTTCCACAATTGGGGCATCGGATCGCTTGAAGTGTCTGCATTTTAAACCCTCTCGGTTAAATAATTGGACGAGCAAAAAACAAGAAACTAAAAGAACAGAAAAAATTTTGAAGGATTAGGGAGAATGAGTCAGAATCGTTAGGAATCGCTGTTTTGCCTTTTGACCCGTCAATAAAATGGACTAGCATCCTTGACTGGTAGAAAATTCAACGGGCGATCGCTTCCTGCCTACAGCTCATCAAAAAAAAACAATCTTTTTGAGTAAAAACCCATTGCGTTCGAGGGAACTCATCGGGTAGAATCCAGAGAAGTTATTCTCTTTCCTCCATTAAAATCATCCCTGAAAAAGCTACCGAGGGAAGTGATCGCCATCCGCCTAAACCGTGATCCCCATCACTTTTTGCCCACTTCAACCGCAATTCTCAAGGGGATGCCCCAAAATTCACAGATATAAATAGGCGATCGGTCACCGGGTTAGTCCGATCCAGGGTCACAGGAGGGATGGGATGGCTAGGGGCGATCGGTCCCCCGGACCAATAGCCAAGGACCAATGACCAATGACCAATGACCAAACCGACCCTAATCTCCCAACCCTTAATTATAAACCACAGCGGGGACAAAAAAATTTTCCATCCTCAATCGTAATCCTCTCCAGAACTTACGCATTGTCGAAGAACAACCCCTAAATGTAGAGGCGATTCGCGAATCGCCAGTCCGGACCGCGTGACAGCACTTGAACCCTGTCCCGAAAAATCAACAGATTAAGCGCCTGTAATACTTCACGAACATCAGAGAATCCCTACCCCCTGATATCCATCTCCAAGCCCGAAAATTCAATAATTTTGCTATAATCATTTTATCACAAACCCCTCAAAAAAAGTGGAATAACAACCCCTAAATAATGTAGAGGCGATTCGCGAATCGCCAGTCCGGACCGCGTGACAACGCTTGAACCCTGTCCCAAAAAATCAACAAATTAAGCGCCTATAACACTTCCCAAACATCAGAGAATCCCTAAACCCTGATATCCATCTCCAAGCCCGACAATTCAATAACTTTGCTATAATCATTTTATCATAAACCCCTCAAAAAAAGTGGAATAACAACCCCTAAATAATGTAGAGGCGATTCGCGAATCGCCAGTCCGGACCGCGTGACAACGCTTGAACCCTGTCCCGAAAAATCAACAAATTAAGCGCCTATAACACTTCCCAAACATCAGAGAATCCCTACCCCCTGATATCCATCTCCAAGCCCGAAAATTCAATAATTTTGCTATAATCATTTTATCATAAACCCCTCAAAAAACACCTCAAATCCCCCTGGTTTTAACATCTAATTCGAGCCAAACCAACCAACGGAGGCCACAATGATTCCAGAAAATACAACCACTCCAAAAAAACCTATCATTTACCCCGAAAGCGACGGTCAACCCATCGCAGATAACACCGAACAATTTCAATGGATTGTCACCCTTCAAGGGGGAATAGATGCCCTGTTTAAAGATGACCCCAACGTATTTGTCGCCGGAGACTTACTCTGGTATCCCGTCGAAGGCAACAATAAACTGCGAATTGCCCCAGATGTGATGGTCGCCTTTGGACCTCCCAAAGGCGATCGTGGGTCTTATCTGCAATGGCAAGAAGACAACATCCCTCCCCAAGTCGTCTTTGAAATCTTGTCTCAGAATAGTACATTACCGGAAATGACAAAAAAACATGAATTTTATCAACGCTATGGCGTCGAAGAATACTATATCTATGACCCAGACAAAATTGAATTAGAAGGTTGGATTCGTACCGACAATCAACTCACCCGCATCGAACCCATGATTGGATGGATTTCTCCTCGATTGGGCGTGCGATTTGAAATGCCCGAGTCCGGGTTAGAAGTGTACAGTCCCGATGGTCGAAAATTCTGCACTTATGTTGAATTGTACAACGAAGTCGAGCGCGCCAGAGAACGCACCCAACAAGCCAGAGAACGCACCCAACAAGCCATAGAACGCGCCCAACAAGCCAGAGAACGCACCCCACACGAATCCGAACGCGCTAACCGTCTCGCCGAAAAACTTCGGGAATTAGGCATTGACCCTGATGCGATGTAATTCCTTTTCAACACAAAGACACCCAGAGACCCAAGGCTGCTCATAGTTGGGTTCTGGGTGTCTTTAGGGCTTAAACTTTTGGCCCATGCAAGTCTACGGATAATGGTGAAATATAGCAATCGCCAGAGCAGTTCAGATATTAGATGGATGGAAAACTCATTCCGTTGATTGTAATCAGTCCCCTTGCCATCTAGGGCTTACGGGTTTTTTGGAACTGCTGATATTTAGCGAACCAGTCCGGGTAATTTTGCTTGACCCAATCGGGAACTTGATCTTCCGGCTTGTCACTCAGTTGGCGATCAAGAGTATCGATAATATCCTCCATTTCATCAGCCAGTTCAAAGATAAAAATGTTATGCTTATTTTGTGTTAAATTGAAATCTAAATCCAAAAAAGGTTTTGGATTACTTCTGACATCATCCCCAAGGCCAATCATCACCACTTTGAGAACCTCTTCGTTGGGTAGGTTTTCCGAAAGTTGACGGATTTGTTTCTCAAAGGTAGAACGATCATCTAGCATCCCATCGGTGTAAATGATAATGAATGCGCCATTTTTATTTGCCTCGATTTTAGGGCTTTGCTCTTGCTCCTTCAAACAGGCTTCAAAGGTTTTAGCAATATAAGTATTAGAATCCGGAAAATTTTCATCAAAAATTGTGCGCTCAATGCTGGAGTTCTCGTCAATTTCAAAACGTTTTCCGTTTCGATTACGACTGAAAAGATATACAGTAACTTTGTCACAAACCTTGCGACCGTTGCGGTCACGCATCAGATTTCTAACATCACCTGCTACGTTTTCAGCTAGAAGCTGCCAACGGGTTTTTTCTTGATCGCGATCTGTTAGCTCCATTGAGGCACTTTGGTCGATTAGGATATAAACATCGCGATTCAAAATTTTTGCACTGACCATAAATTCTTCCTGTAAACTGGTTAAGTATTCTTCCGTTGTAGTGATCCAAGTTGTCTCGAAAACTTGCTCATAAATTCGGTTGGCAATCACCAGCATTCCGTCTCGCTTCTCGGCCAAACCCGAAATAATCAAGCTAAACTGCTCGGGACTATCGTCGAACGCCTTCGCCCGACCCTGCATCAACAACGATGAGTAGAGTTTAAGGGCTTTTTGGCGTTCTTTAATCGTAGTATAACCGTTTTTAAACCAGCGTTCAATCTCTTGAAAATGTGATTGACGATCATTCCTGCGCCAGTCCTGGAACAGATGGTTGTTTACTAAAAATTCTATCCGACGCGGTAGTTCTTCGGCAGGAATGTGGTGAAATTCACGAACGGCTAAATCACAAAGGAGTTGGGTCAGAAAGGGCTTGCCCCCTGTCCAGCTTAAAATTTCCCGGAGTACCCCTTGGGGGTCGTCGGTGAATGGTTCCAAGCCACGGAGCAGTTGGGGACAATCCCCACGCAGACCTGTCAATTCAATCGGGTAAACCGCATTGAAGGCAAATTGCGGATCGGTGAGAATATCCGCAGGACGAGCCACCCCCAAAACCACAAATTTCACTCGGGCAAAAATTGGGTTTCCGGCGATCGCTTTCAGAAAGCCCAGAAAATTATTTTGTAAGTTCCAGGAAATCAGATGTTGAATTTCATCTAAAAATATCACCAGTTGGCAGGACTCTGGAACGACTTCTGAAAGCAAAAACTCTAGCCCTTCGCGAAATTTCAAACCGGGAGCGATATTGGGGGGCAGTTCATTCAAAAAAGTATTTAACCTCTGCCGTAAATCTTTAGCCGTTCGGGGCTGCAAAGATTTTTCGATTTCCCACAGCAGACTCGGATAAAGCTGTTCTGGACTGCCATTCTGGTCCAAACCCAGTTGTTGCAGATTCACCTGAACGCAAAAGTTGCCATTCTGTTGCAGGCGATCGGCTACCCTCACCATTAAGCTGGACTTCCCCATCTGTCGCGCTGCCAAAACATGGGCAACATTGGAGCTAGAGCCACAAAAATCATATAATCTTTGGTCTGCTTCCCGTTCGACATAGGTTGCCGCTTCCAGGGGCAGTGTCCCGCCATGAATCCCTTGATAGTAAGTCTCCATTAATTCTTTATGCCTCATCTGTAGTCGGCGAAAAATCTTTAAGATGTTGCTTAAAATACTCCTCATATAATTTAAAACGAGGTTTGGGTTGATTCTGAGCATCGAAATTGATCAATCCAGATTTTTCGAGTTGAAAAATACTGAATTGGTTAGTACAGGTCTGGCCATTGATAATTTTTTGTAAACAGTCTTTTAAAGCTGGATGGTCTTGTAATGTTTTTAAATACCCTTGCAGATAACTGTTGAACAGACTGCCCGATTGAGTCATGGATTCTAGAAATTTATCTAAAGTTAAATTTTCAGTCCGCATCGCATACAAAGCTCGATTGAGCAGTTCGGGATGGCCGCCAATCCAGGACATTAATTTCTCAATTTCTTGTTGATCGTTATGCCAAGTTAATCCGTAACGCTTGGTCAATTCACAGACTTGCAGTTGGTCAAATTCTTTCAATTCGATTGGGAAACCGACGTTATCCAGTGGAGAACCCGCCATTTCATAAGCCGCATAGGGTTCGGTGGAATAGGCAATCACCACATTCGACCAAATCACCGGCGTTCGGCTGACCCGCTTCATTTTTCTCTCATTCCAGGCTCTGAGCCAGTCAAGAAACGGTGACTGTATTGCTTCTTGCCCCAGGAGAGAGTCGATCCCATCAATAATGAGAGTGAGGGGTCGGCCTGCTGGTGATTCATGAATGGGCTTAAAAACATACTGTTCTAAGTAGTCCATGCAATTCGTGCCTGGGGCGAGGTCGTCTCGCCAGTGGTTTTTTTGTAAATCGGGTAGGGAGCGGGATTGTTCGGGCAAGGCGCAGGCAAATTCTTCGGCGACGGCTTTTGTAAAGAACTTCAATAAACTGCGGAAGTCTTGCAACACCCCCATCGTCCCCTGGGAAAGGTCTACCCATCCCACGGTGTGACCGAGTTCTTGTTCGAGAAAATCTCGCAACCGGATCAATAAAGAGGATTTCCCCAAGCCTCTGGCACTGCGGAGGCGACAAAACACTAGACGATCTTCAGGACAAAGTTCAAAAGCCTGCCGAATGATCTGGTCTTCGGTTCGATCAATATAGAAGGGTGAACCCAGGGGAACAATACCTGTCAGCCGCTCTACTTTGTCCAAACGCCGCTCTGGGTTGACCAACTCGGGTTGGTACTGGCTGAATAAGGCGATGAGACGCTCCCGCTTTTGCTTCCTTCCCTCAATCTTGAAGAGTGTGTAGATCTCAGACAAGTGTTTTCGGACACTTCCTTCTTGGATGCCGCTTTGGGCGGCAGTTTGCTCAAAGTCTCCGCCTGTTTGGAGAAATGTGGCTAAAACCTCGTAAGTCTTCTTTTTTGCTTTCAGAGCCGTTAGTTGGTCTTGGAAGGTTTGAGCGTTCATAACTTGTCGCCGGACCATATATTCGATGCCAGTTTAGCATTATAGCTTAATATGTGCATAAAAACCCCAAATTGTATCGGTGATTATAAAAATTGCGTAGTTATTTAAAAATTTGCGTAATGACTTGACGTTTTTGTTACCTGAGCATATCATAAAAAAATCGGGCTGGAGTTCCAGCTCCAACCCGCTCCCATGTTTGCATTGTCCATCCCTCGGCGACACCAATCGCTTAGAGGGAAATTTGATTCCGACAATATTTAACTTATGAACAATAATAGCAAAAAGCTGTTGCTCGGTCTAGGGGTGACAACCGAACCGTGTTGTCCTGAAACGCCACAATCCTCTCAGGCAGGCCCAAGATTCGATGAGAGGGTCCAACAGGCGATCGCCAGATCTAAAGTACAAGCTGAACTGTCTCTTGACCCCACATCCTTGAGCGAGATGGTCCAAGAGGCGATCGCTTCTTTGTCAATCCCGGTCAATCCGCTTGTTTTTGTACTCCGTGTGCATATTCCATTTCATCTATACGCTGAGTCCGAGTCCTGGCTTCAAAAGATTAACCAACCAGCCGGAGGGTATAACGTCTTTCCGTCTCCGTCTGATGGAGCTTGGTACGACCACAATAAACAAACATGGATTCGGGAGCCGATCTTGCTTGTGCAGATCTACATGAACCAAGAGGTTTTACGCCAGCATTTAAAGACAATGCTCGAAGGCTACTCTGCCTTGGGGAAAGCGCTTGGGGAGACGGCAATCGCCATTGAACTGCTCACTAATCAAATGATGATTATTATCCCCACTGATTAGTGCGATCAATCCAACAGACCCGCCTATCCCCTTTAGGCGGGTGTCTTTAGAATTCCAACACTCACCAGAGGTTATTCTATATGATGCTTTGCCCCTACAAAGACATGACACAACTGCATAGTCTCCCCTGCACCCGGGAAGACCGGGGATTCTGGATTTACTGTTCCTTCTGCGGGCAAAAAATGCAGCCAGAAACACCCTTTCATCCGGTTGCTAACTTAATCACTTTTTTGGTGGTTGCCATCATGTTGCTTTTGGTGGTTAACTCTCTCAGCAATAGTTTGAATCCTCCCCAAAATATCAATACTCTGGAGCGCATCAATCCAGGCCCATTTGATTGATAAAAATAGGAGCAATCCTTATCTCTCCAGACTTTGTTAATGAAGAGGCATTTACCATCTTTTTTAGAGAAGTTTGGAGGGATAGATTCCAGGAATCTAATTCTCTTCCAAAATTCCATAACCTTTACAGCTTCAACATTATGAATAAACCAGTCTTCCACTCCGATGTAATTCCCAGTTCTAAAGTCGAAGCAAAACGGGGAGCAGAAACATTACGGGAAACCCGCCAAGATTTGATGGAAACCCCCTGCAAACCTAATGCTTTCCGACGGACAGTCAAGAACATTGTGTTATGGCTCCTCAGTCTTATTTTTGCCAATGCCCAAGAGTTCTATGGCAAAAATTACGTCACTGACGAATTAGAAGAACATTCCCACCTGACTGCACGGGTGATTAGTATTGGTAGTCTACTCAATGCGATTACTAATCAACCGATACTCTACTTCGCTTTCAAAGATTTTGGGAATCTTCCAGCAATGATGGCAAGCTTGACTTTGAATGTCCTGATTATCAAATTCACAAATGATAATGGGACTGCTGTAGCGGGACGCAAATATGGTAACCGATCCTGGGCAACAGCGGGAGCAGTAGCAATGATTGCTATGTCAATTCTGCAATCAATCGCCGCTGCTGTAGGGAGCGAAGCGATGAATAATCGTCCCGAACTCAGCCGACTTAAGGCGATCGAGCAGATTTATCGCCTAACCAAAAATTTGGAGGATATGCCCGCCACCAGTACCGCTTCTGAAAGTGCCCGCCAAGAATATGAAGCCGCTTTCCAGGAGTTTCAAGGAATGTCTCGCAGCCATCCGAATTGGAATACCTTCTACACTCGCTTATTCGGGACCTGGGAAAATCGCGATCGCAATTGGAATTCAGTACCCACAGAAAACTTACCCCTAGAACAGCGGGTGTTGCGCCTGCAACGAGAAGCAGCAGCAACCAAGGAAGAAGCTCAACAACGATGGAACGAAAAATTAGCCAAACGCCATGAATTAGGTGATGACGTTTTGTTCTTACAACAGCAAATGCCCGAATTATTTGCCCGCCATTTTGATGAGAATTACGACCTGCGATCGGGTACGGAAACCATTCGGCTGGCGATGGTTAATCTCCATAACAAGCTCACCCAGGGCGATATTGCTGGGTTAGGATTTCCCCTATTCTTCCTAATTTTATCCGTTGTCAGCAGTGGCGGTGCCTGCTTAATGACTCTCGCCCACGCCCAAGTAGACGATACCCAACGGTCCCGCAATGATGCAGTGGGGGAAGCCTTAAATGCTTACCTGGAGGAGTTGATTCGGGCGGCAGATGGCAATGAACCGGAAGACGATGTTTAGGAATCAGTCATTGCCCTCAAATTAATCAGCCATTTAGTTCTGAACTTTAAGCGCGATCGCCCTGAACTATCCCTCTGGATTCAAGGCGATCGCCCCTACCCCAAACCATGAGCAACAGAAAAATAATTCCTATGAAAGCCTACAACCCCAACTGGAACTCAAACCCTCCGAATCTCACTCCCGTTGATGTTCCGCGTCAAGCTCCTGTGAGCGATCGCATGATCCTGGAACGATTCCTAGCGGAATACCGCAAGACTGGGCGCTGTGAGTCCCTGCCTCAGCTAGTGGAAATCGCTCGACTCGCCCATCAGAAGCAACTGATGTCACCGAAACAAGCCCGAGCCTTGTTCAAGGATTTAGACGAGATTGCGTCAGCTTTGCCGCCTCTGCTTATGAGTTTAAGCGCCCAAGTGACCACCTTCGGGGACAAGATTCGCAACCGGGAAATCCCCAGTCCAGAGGAGCGTTTCGAGCTACTCGACAGATTCAAGGAAACTGTGGAGTGTCTTGATAGCCTGACTGCGATCGCGCGGAGCCATCCCGACCCCCCAGAACCTGGCGTGGAGGAGGGTGTTGCCTCGTGCTATGTGGATACAGTCAAGCGCGTTAACGATGTCCGCTATTTTTTAGCTTACCTGAGTGAGCACCTTCGCCCCCAACGCCTCGGACAACAACTCAATAGTTATCCCAATCCTGACTTGCAACTTGTTCTGATCGCAGATGCCATTGAGGAGCTCTATAAAACTGCAATGGTACTGGTTCCCAGACTGCGGGAAAACATTGCTCGTAAAGTCCCCCAACTGTGGGGTTCCTTGGGGATGTAAGCCGGAAAGGGCGATCGGGCGATCGCCCTCCCGGGACTTTCCAACCTGAAATTCAACTTCTAACCAACCTGGAGTGATTATGTTTAACCGTTTGAAAGCAATCTTGAAAGGCGATCGCACCACCCCCAACCGCCATGTAGACTCTACCAAAATTACCATGAGTGGAGAGGAATTCCGGCAAAGCTTGGAGGAAGACAAGCGACAGTTCAATGGTCTACAGTTATCCAATGTAGATTTACGCGGGCTAAATTTAAACCATCTGGTTTTAACCGACAGTATCTTAGTGGCTTGCGACTTAAGTTATGCTTCCCTATTGAATGCCAACTTAAGCGGCACCAACCTTGATCGCGCCAACTTGACTAGCGTTTTCTTAGTCGGGGCTAATCTCTACCAAGCCAGCCTAGTCGGTTCTAACCTCAGCCATTGTCATGCCGCTCAGGTCAACTTTAGCGCCGCCAATCTCAGCAACGCCAACTTAACCTGGGCAAATCTCAGCGCCGCTAATCTCTATCAGGCGAATCTCAGGGGTGTGAACCTCACGTCAGCAAACTTAGACGGGGCGAATCTCGAACATTGCATCAAGGGCGATACTGCTTTGGGGATGCTGCGTTTATCTCTCGGCTCACGCATCATTAGCAAGAAGCCTTTAGCCTCTTTTCCCGCTAACTTATAAGATTGGATGACCCGATTTTCCATCGCCATAAATTAGGTTTCATTAGACGGATAAGGATCTTGAGTCCCCCTTGGTTAATCACTGTGGGGGATTACCCGCCAACTTTACCCATAAATAACCATGAGTCAAACTTTTGAATGCTTCCGAATTCCCAAAATCGAATGGGAAACCCAAATTATGGAACAGATCAACACCATTCTCCCCCTGTTATCCCGGGTTGCATGACCCCCCAAAACGCCTCGTTGCATAGAGTCATCAAAAATGCGATCGCCTCTTCTCAAATCCGGATTGATACCTTGCCCTACGCCGTCCGCTGGCAGATTCCAGCTATCAAATATCCTCAAGCCCAACCTAGGATTGATGAATTATATCGCCTATCGCCAAACGGGAATTCCCATCACATCAAAGTGATAATCGTAAGTCCAGACAGGATGCTGCAACCGTTGGGCGATCGCTCCGGTTAAGGCATCAAATAGGGTAATCCGTTGATCGGGATAAAGACGAACTCGTGCGAGCGCTGTTTGATAGTCTTGCTCGGTGGGATTGATCAATTCTGCCCCCAATTCCAAACTATCAATCAATTCGATAGCCAAACCCGTTCCCAAGCGCTGCATCACCAAGCTGTAGGCTTCCCAGACAACAGGATAAGAAATGATAACCTGAAGTTTTTGCCCTTCTAATTGTTGCAGTTCTGCTTGAGCACGTTCATGGTACTGGTCGCTGGGATCAACAGCCGCATAAAGCGGGCCTGTATCTGCAATTACGGCTTTCACTTCTGTTCCTCGGCAGTCTCAGCCAGAACCTGATCATGGGCGATGGAAGTATGACGATATCCGCTACCTGTGGCGGCGGGTTGAATTCTTAAAAATTTAGGGGTTGCGCTACTGTTGTTTTCTTTTTGTTGGAGAATTTCTTCCAGTAAGCCAGACACACTCTCAAGAGGATGCTGTTGCAAATAGCGTTCGAGTCGATGGGCGAGATCTTCTGAAATGGCGATCGGGCGTTCCATAGGTGCTGTTGATGATACTGAATTCAGTATAACCGTAGCCAAAAACAGCCCCCAACCCAATTATTCAGAATTAATGAAATCGCCCACAACATTCACAAACGGAGAGGGGGGGATTCGAACCCCCGATGGCTGTGACACCATAACAGATTTCGAGTCTGCCGCATTCAACCGCTCTGCCACCTCTCCAATTGCTCATGTTACATTATCTCACCAGGTTTGGGAAGCCCTAGAGAAAAAGATTTTCATTTTCCCGAGGATCCAAGGTTGAGCCAAAGCCATCCCGGGAATTCCACTGAATCGCCCCCTCCCGACCGATCGCATAAATTTGAGTATTCCGTTGCCGCAGTAATCGTTCTGTCTCCGGGTCGATCGCATCATTCGAGGCGATCGCCACGGACGGTTGCAGCGCCTCCACTAAATAAGGAGCCAACTGTTCCCCGGACCACCACAACACCCGCAACGGTGCCGGACCATTCTCTCCCTCCAACAACGCACCCGCTGTCACTAAACGGCTTTGTTCCGAAGGATTCAAATCCCCCAATAAAAACCACATTTGATTGCGAATCTGGAACTGCACCACTGGGGGCTTCAGACTCACCACATGAACGCCCGTTGTCCCCACTGCCAGAGTTTGCCCGACGGGTAAAGGATGATAAGACCCTTTGCGATTGCTTAAAGTCGTCAACAAGGGCCGATCGCCCGTCTGATGGGGGCCAGTTTCTGGGGAAGAAAATACCCGCACGCGCAAACTATCCAAAACCTGATACCACCCACTCCGGTAATTTACTGGGGTTGTAGCGATCGCCCAATCAATTTGATTCACCCCCTGTTGTCGCAGAAACGGCAACACCGCATATCGTGCCGTCGCCTCATCTCCACTATTAATCACAATCGCTTTCCCCCGATCTTGAACCACCAAAACCGGATCTCCCCGCGTTGCCAGGGCGGTAATCTGAAATACCGTCGTCTGAGCATAGAACACCGGCACCACCACCAAACCCACGGCAAAAAGCAATCCCAACATCCATCGCCGTTTTTGATGCAACCACGGAATCAGCCACACCGACACCACAATTCCATAGAGAATCACCAGTTGCACAATCGAGAGCGTTCCTGTGGCAATGGAATTCCCGGGTAATTGGCTGACAAATTCGACAATATTGATGGTCAATTTCAGGGGATAATACAGCAACCAGGCGATCGCTGTCCCCGCTAGAGGCCAGATTGCAGCGGCGATCGCACTGATAAATCCTCCCAGAGTAATCCCCGCCAAAGGTAACGAGAGCAGAATATTTAATTTAATACTATAAGGAGCTAATACCCCAAAGGTATAGAGTTGCAAGGGCAGCACCCACACCGAAGCGGCGATCGGCACCGCAATCAAAGAGGCGATCGCCGGAGGTAACCAATCCAACCGCTTTAAAACTGCTGGAGTCGAGACTAACAACCCCAGAGTCGCCAAAAAACTCATTTGAAATCCTAAATCCCAAATCCACAGGGGATTCCAAATTAACAAAAAGGTCGCTGCCAGTAGCAGAGACCCCAAAGCATTCACCTGACGCTGCATTAAAGGAGCCAATAATGCCGCAGAACCCATTAATGCCGCTCGTAAAACCGAAGGTGAACCCCCAGTTACGAACACATAGATAATTAAAACTGCCGCCCCATACCCAAATTGGGCTTTCTCAGAAAACCGGCGGGTGACAGCCCGCACCAATCCTAAAATAACCGCTACATGAAATCCTGAAGCAGCGAGAACATGGGCTAAACCCACCTGCATAAACCGTTCGCGGATGTCATGGGGTAGATCCACCGCACGTCTGCCTAAAACCATTGCACTGAGGACGGGACCTTCTGGCACTCCCAATCCCCGGACTTGAGCACGCAGAATCCGCCGTCGCAGTTGCCACAGTCCCCAGGTAGGAGGGGAGCCTGCACTGGACGGAAAATTCACCTGCCGTCCCGCTAACCCGGCAAAAGTCCCTTCTCTTGCCAAATAAGCCTGAAAGTCAAATCCTCCGGGATTTGCTGCCGGTTGAGGCAAGTACAATCGACCCGTTACCTCCACCCGTTGACCCGGATATAAGCCGGTGCCTTGAAGTAAGGGAACGGTGACATAGAGCTTGCCGGTAACGGTTTGGGTTTTGGCAGTATCGCTACCCCCCCGCCCCGAGGTCCCGACAATTTCAATCACTTGGTTGGGTTCAAACCAGAATTGAATCCGGTTGCTGCGGGTTAATCGGGGTTCACTGGCGACTTTTCCGAAGACGTTCACCAGTTGCTGCTGAGTGGGGGCATCGGAGGCAGCCACAAACCGACTGATATCATTGACGCCGATTTGTGGCTGCCGCAGGGGTAAATAGAGGGTCGCCAGAAACCCAATTGCTCCTGCAATTAGCCAAATTCTGGGTTGTAACCCGGCTTTGAGGACTTCAAGACGTTTGGGAAATGGTACTTTCAGCAACAGGATCGCGGCGATCGCTCCCGTCAAAGTCAGGACCACTACTCCTCCCCAGATAAAGCGGGTGCAGAGCAATCCTAAAATGTAGGCTAAACACAGAACGACTAAAGGGGCAGAAGTCATCAGGTTGCGTTTTCCTCTTCTATTTACTCAGAATAATATCTCAAAAATAAACCCTCTTAATGTTTTAAGAGGGCATTTGTATTCTTTACAGGGTCAAGGTTTTGGGTGCAAAATTCGCATCAGTTCGTTGAACAATAACTCAACACCTTTAGCAGCAGTTTGACTACAGATTAATTTCCCGAACCGCTTTCTTGCCTCACCCTTTTTCACTGGCGCGCTAGTTTTGCCTTCGGTTCCCACCAGCGTGGGGAAGTCTAGTGCTAGGGTCAAGTTTTGCTCAACCTGGCGGACTATTGCCGGGGAAAGCAATGGGCCTAGTTGGTTCTTTAGGGTGGCGATCGCATCCTGCTGCTGTTTCAGTAGCAGCTTGGAATGGAATATTTCAGGGTTCTCGTTATATTGCCGGGTGCGAGAATCGTAGAACTCAGCAAGCTCTTTTGCGATCGCGCTATCGGGTCGCGACTTCGCGGGTGCGATCGTTGTGACGATCCATAGATACAGCATTTGCCGGGATATCTTGGATCCGCTCTTTTGGGTCCTTTCCTTATCACCGGATGAGTCTTCAACCCCCCCATACCCTAACCGCTGCTTAAATCTTGCTCGCCAGGAGCGATAGTTTCCTGACCCCAGGAACCGCTCGATCGGGTAGATTTGGGATATTACCCAGCATTTAGTCCGTAGCCCCATCCCTAGATCATCCATAACCTCGTTATAAACTTTGAGTTCCGGTTGGCGTAAGATGGTCGCGAGTTTAGTCTTGATTTCGATTTCCCAGTTGTTTAAATCACACAGATGATCCGCTAACTTGCGCGAAAATTCTGATATTTCTACACCATAGGCGGGGGCAATTGAAATTTGATAGAGACCCTCGTAAAAATTCCGGCTCCTTTTTATTTTCCGCTCTCTTTCAGCTAAAAAGCAGTATAGAGGGATTTCCCCGTCCCTTGCCCGTTGCGATTTCTTCAAAGCTGCTTCCGGAAATTCCCGAGCTAGCTGCTGACGCAATCGGTTAATAATCGGACTCTGGATCCGGTTTAGATTCTGAAGCTGTAAACAGCCATCTCTCATCGGGATAATAAGGCTTTCATGATCATATCCAATGAACGCTTCTGGGTAGTTCCAAAATCCGAGTGCATACGCTGCAAGTGCTAGCGCATCGGCAGCATCATTTTTATCTGGCAATTTTTTAGACTTGCGAAACGCTGCAACTTCTGAGTGTCCTACCCAGAGGATTTTGACCCCTTCCTTTTTTAGGATATGCGCCCAAATCCATGAGTAGTGCACACCAGTTGGTTCCATCACCACGCAATCAGGGTTCATTGCTAACAGTTCCCTGATTCCATCACGGTTGGAATATAATCTAGGAAAACTTTCCCGGTTTTCCTTAAAGTACCGTTTCAGGTCAAACGGTGCTTCTGTCAAAGTACAAGCTACGACGTTATCTTTACTAACGTCTAGTACAGATAGGCAAAAGAACACAATCAGCTACAATAAGAGAAAGAGGCAGATGGTCCCCTTACGGGGCCACCCTCATGTTGGATCTCGACTTAATCAATTATGCCTACTCCAAAAGCCGAAGTCTGTACAGTATCTTCAAGGCAGCGTCAGTTACTAGAACAAATATCGCGCAGGGGAACTAATCCCCATCGATTAGTAGAAAGAGCCAAGTTAGTCTTATTAGCTGCTGATGGAATCAATAACACATTCATTTCTGAGCAGTTGGAAATGAACCGGAATCAAGTCCGGATGTGGCGAGGGCGGTGGGTTGATGCAAGATCCAGACTAACCGAGGCTGAAACACTAGAGATTAGTGAGCAAAAATTGCAGCAACTGATTATATCCGTTTTGAGTGATCAACCCCGTTCAGGTTCCCCAGCCAAGTTTACGGTAGATAATATTGTACAAATTGTGGCTGTGGCCTGTGAACATCCATCCCAAAGCGAGCGCCCAATCAATGAATGGAGCCGAAGAGAACTGGCTGAAGAAGCCGTTAAAAGAGGAATAGTCACAGAAATTTCCCAGCGAAGCGTGGGTCGTTTTTTATGCATGAGGCGGATCTTCAACCTCACCGCTCTCGATATTGGCTAAATACAACCCCTAAAGACAGGGACGCATTTCAAGAACAGGTAAAAAATATTTGTGAATTGCACCAAAAAGCCTCAGAATTGAGGAAAAACGGAGTGCATTTGATTAGTACCGATGAAATGACTGGAATTCAAGCATTAGAGCGAGCTTACCCGACAGAATCGATGATTCCGGGACAAGTAAAACGGATAGAGTTCGAGTACATCCGACATGGAACCGTAAGTTT
This sequence comes from Oscillatoria sp. HE19RPO, assembly GCF_024220515.1. GTDB lineage: Bacteria > Cyanobacteriota > Cyanobacteriia > Cyanobacteriales > Laspinemataceae > Laspinema. The sequence continues at coordinate 996 of NZ_JAMXOT010000210.1, read as the reverse complement.
AATAGCCAATTGGGATATAGCCACAGGGCAAGTGATAGAACCCTCAATTGGCCCGAGACGTACCGAGATAGATTTTGCCGCCCATATCACCAAGACAATTGACACAGACCCAGAAGCCGGATGGATTTTTATTGTGGACCAACTGAATACTCATGTCAGTGAATCTTTAGTTCAGTTAGTAGCCTCTCGTTGTCAGATAGATATCGATTTAGGTGTCAAAGGGAAAAAAGGAATTTTGGCATCAATGAAAACGCGGAAAGCTTTTTTAAGCGACCCAACTCATCGAATCCGTTTTGTTTATGTGCCCAAACACACATCCTGGTTAAATCAGATTGAGTGTTGGTTCAGTATCTTGACCCGTCGCCTTTTAAAGCGAGGGGAGTTCACTTCTACCTATGATCTATCGGAGCAAATTTTTAAGTTTATCGATTACTACAACCGGACTCAAGCCAAACCATTCGTATGGAAATTCCAAGGGTTCCAGGATCTGGAATAGACTGGCTAGTTATTTTTGCCTCTCTGTACTAGCCCAATAACGACTGGTTTCTCGTCCATAAATTTTCAAGGTTGCTACTGGGACTATTTGCACAAATATTCCCCCTTCGTTTTAGGGCCACGAATCTCCCGAACGGTTGCAATTCTATTTCAAGCCTCTAAAGGGGAACGCCGCCAGATGGCAGTAACCTAGCTCAAGAAGAGAAAAGACCTTTAAGGTTCATTTCTATATCAAAGCTCTCAGTTACTGCCGTGCGGCACCGAGTCTAAGACCCGGGCGGAATGATTGCGCTACCATCCCGCGATCCTCCCTTTGGGGGAAGATTTCGATCCAGCGGTAGCAGTGGATCAGGCGATCGCTATCAGTGCGATCGCCCCTGGGAAAACCCAGTCATCAGGCGGAAATTAAGGCACGAGTATCTGAGAGATCATTGGTTTCATCGTTTCGAGGCACTCAATAAGGTGCTGGACCAAGGCGATAGCTTGATCACCCTCAAAAGT
>NZ_JAMXOT010000209.1 GCF_024220515.1 Oscillatoria sp. HE19RPO | reverse complement strand
CCAAAAAATAAAACCTTCAAAAAACCCGCAGGCTCAAGCCTGGGGCTACACGGACAAAGCGGTGCCTGCGCGGGCTAAAAGAGCCTTGTTAGGTGCGATCGCATCAAAGCAAGGATGATTTATTTGTTGGAATACCCTTACCGTAGAGGTAGGATTTCGTTTTGAGGGTTGAACGGGACTCCGTCTGGGGGGTAAATGGGCAGCGTGAGCAAAGACTCGTCAAAGGGGTTGGGCAAGTCTGGGGTTCTAAGAACAGGATCGCTAGAGGTCTGGAGCTCCATCACGGCATGATAGAGTTTGTTGATCCGTTCTGCATCCCGTTCCGCCTGTCTTTCCGGGTAAGTCAGGGGCAGCAGATAAAAACTGATTTGGTCAAAAATTGAGCGATTCTGGTAAAACGTATCAGAACTACGAAAGAAAGCCTCCTCAAATTGTTCAGCAATGTTTCTTCCAGGTAGGCTTTGGGCAACTGCCTCTGGTGGCACCACCACAGACGCCCCTAGGAGTGCCAACACCCCGATTGCGCTTTTTAACTGGAGTCTCATAAATTTTCTCCTCACCTTTTGGCTCGATATTAGCTCAACTTCCACGATAAGATAATTATCGGCTGAAATTTTCCTCCTGTCACTACAATTAACCATGACCGAGATTACTCAAGGATTGGATGAGACATCGGTCTCAGTTCACCCTAACAATTTAAACGACCAACGCCAACAGCTTCTGGACTTACTCTGTCAGTTAGCTTATCGCGAGGGGGACTTCACCCTATCCTCCGGCCAAAGCAGCCGCTACTATATCAATGGCAAACAAGTCACCCTACACGCGATCGGCGCACTCCTCACGGGTCAAGTCTTATTCTCCATGCTCTCCCCAGAAACCCTGGCCGTGGCAGGGTTAACTTTGGGCGCTGACCCGATTGTGACTGCCGTTAGCGTTGTCTCTGCCTACGAAAACCGACCGATTCCGGCCCTCATTGTTCGCAAAGAAGCCAAGGGACATGGCACCCAAGCCTATATTGAGGGACCCGAACTGGCTCCAGGGACCCAGGTTGTCGTCCTAGAAGATGTGGTCACTACCGGGGCCTCGGCAATGAAAGCGGTTCACCGTTTGCGCGATGCCGGGTACAAAGTAGAGGAAGTGATTTCCCTGGTCGATCGCGAACAAGGCGGAGCGGAATTGTATCACAAAGAGGGATTAAAGTTTCGGGCAGTTTTTACCATCGCCCAGATTCAAGCCCGGTATCAGGAGTTGGGATTATAAGTGAGAAGCGCAGAGAGATAAGTGAAGATTTGCTCCCCCCTTAAGTTACAAGCTCGGGGGTCGGTTCAGTCTTAGGGAACTCCAAAAAATAAAATCTCCAAAACGTTCGTTCGTCGTGACTAACGGAGTAGCCCGTCACTGTAGGGGCGCAATGCGCAGGCCCTTGGGGCGCAAGCATTGCGCCCCTACAGATACCTTCCTTTTAGTTCAACGTTTGGAGGATTTATATTTTGCAATCCCCTTAGCTCATATTTAGTATAGAAACAAACCCGGTTTGTTTTCCCCCAATGTTTGGAGTGGGTAGGCAGGTCCCACCCCTCCAAACTAGCTGCGCTGTTAGTGTGAGTTCAACAGACGCATTTAATCCTAAGTTCCCCAGTTTGCTATTTGACGAGACAAGCTGACAAGGGGAGAATTAGGTGAAGGAAGATACATAGAAGGCAACCCCCTCAAATTGATAGCCCAAGGCGGGCAACTGTTCCTGATCTAAAGCAGAGGTGGTGTATAGGTGACCCGTAGAAGCTGGGGAGAAAAATCGATACACCGGATCGGAACCCAGAGACGAGGGTTGATCCAACGCAGTAAAGGCAATTCCTTGATCTACATATCCTAGGGCGATCGCCTGATTGCGTTCCAATTCAGACATTGTTAACAAATACCCGTTTTGGGTCGGATGATACAGCCGGTAAACATTCTGAGCAGAAGGGTCTTGGGGATTTACGGCAAAAGGAATCGATTCAAATTCCCACCCCTGCGTAACAAAGGTATTCGCTTCGGGGAAAGAGGCAGTAAAGACATGATTGCCAGTCATCGGGTCATATAACCGAAAGGCAACCGGAAGACCCGGATCTGTTACCGTAGGATTGGCACTGGAGGGAGGGCTATTTTCGATAAAGTCGGCGACTGTCACGGTTTCATCATCAAACTGCAACCGTTCCACATGATGGAGTTGTTTCGTATATCCGGACCCCGTAATCGCCAGATAGGTCAGGTCTTCAGACGCATCACTCCCCGCATAATCGGCGCGACGACCGGGCAGGACTACCGTATCAATACCTGCATCTCCCCAGATTGTATCATTCCCCAATCCCGGAATTAAAATATCGTCTCCACCGGCACCATGCATCAGATCATCCCAAATTCCTCCCACATCTCCAGCTAAAGTATTATTCCCTTGACCCCCCCAAATCGGCATCTTTTCGGTTTGTGCGGCCAGGGATCCGGTATCCGACCATTTGACTTGGTGATAAGTGTTGTCCGCACTATCACGAATGACTACATAATGAAATGTCCCATCTGCGCCTTCGGCGGGAGTCAGGATTAAATCTTCCGAGAGTTGTCGGACTTCTTTCGTCCATCCTTCCGGTAGAACCGACGCTTCAAAAGCATTCGCCACTTGACTGGGGTCGGATTCCCCCGAGGCGTGCATAATATATTCATTCCCCCAGGGATCGGAGACAAAATAGCGATCGAGGGGGACAGCATCAGGTGTTCCAGGGGCCACGCCGTTTTCATTGGCCCAAAATTTCATATTTTGCCCTTTGAAGTTGGCTGTAACCTTGACCACACCAGGGAGGGGTTGAATGACAAAATTGCCTGCATGAAAGGAACTTTGGGCCGCAATTCCTTCATAGTCTGCCTGATTATAGGGCCACATGGTATTGATGGCTTCAGACATGAAAGCCCAGGTATATCCATCGGGGGTGGTGATATAGCTGGTACTTCCCAAGGGTTCCCCGGGTGACGCTATAAATTGGGATTCATTGAACTCTAAGTTCCGGGTGGTATTTTTAATGTAGGGGGGATCAATAACATAGTCGGGCCACAATTCCGCAGGAATTTCATTATCCCCGGGAATATTGGGGTCATCCGCGCTTTTGTAGGTCAAAACGGGCTGAGTGGCATCTACGACTATAGGTTGAATGTTAATGATCTCAAAGGCTTCTTCCAGTAGGTTCCAAGGTTGATTCGATTCCATGTTGTTAATTTTCCATGCGGGTTTGCTGAAAAAGTAATGCGGAAAACGGGGTGTCCTTGATTAGACCCCCGGGCGAGATGCCCCCTGGTTCAATTAGGGTAACACAGTCATCGGTACATTTAGGGACACAGTTAGGGAATGAAGAGGGGATTCTAGGGCATTTTAACCCGCGATCGCCTCATCTTTTTTCTGTTTTACACGATTTTGTGAAATGATCGGGCAACATTTAGAGGGCAGAAAAATGGCGTCCCGTGAGAAAGTAGGTTTTCATTTCTCCTTTGCCTTTAATCTCAATCAGTCCGCGTTCCTCAAATTTATACTGATGTTGCAATAAATGATAGGTGGTTTCAGAGACCTGAATTTTTCCGGGGATTCCGTGAGATTCCATGCGGGAGGCGGTGTTGACCGCATCTCCCCAGAGGTCGGGAGAGGAAGTGATTTCCCTGGTCGATCGCGAACAAGGGGGGGGGCAGAATTGTACCAAAAAGCTAGAAAGCGATCGGACGCATCCAAGTTATCTTCGGCGATGTAGGTAGCCAAAAATCAATTAAATCCCGGATGACTTTCGGGCGTTTACTAACGTTGCTTATCACTCCTCAGTTGGGTTAGACTGTTTGGCTAATCTCTCCCGTACTGCTGCGCGAATGTCTTGCCAATCTTGCGGTGCGATCGCCGTTGCAGTTCCGGATTCAAGCCCTTCCAACAACAGAGTTTCCAGGCGTTCGGTGGCTTTCCGCTTTTGGTCTTGCCGTACCAACTCCCGGAAATACTCGCTCAGGGTGCTATATCCCTCCGTTGCCACAATCTCTTCCACATAAGCTCGCATCGAGTCAGGTAAAGAAATGTTGATACTTTTCATCACTGCCAGTTTATAAACTTCCTGACTCGATTATGGCAGTTTTTGCCAGTTTTTGCCATCGGAGGGATTGGCAGTGGGATTGGGGGCGATCGCATTTCTGAGATTTAGGCAGTTCGCCTTCACTGGAAGCTAGATAAAAAACCGACGCTATTCTTCATCCTCAAATATTACCGGCCAAAGTTCTTCCACGACTAATTCCCATTCAGGGAGTAATTCCGGCACTGTTAAAATGTCACCATTGCCCAAAGTTTGTACCGAAGCATCGGGACGGTAAACTTCGACTAGGCAAGTATCCGGATCGATTAAAATAGCAATTTGTACGCCTTGGTCGAGATAAACCTTAATTTTTTCCCGCAATTTTTTGATGCGGTCACTCTGAGACTTGACTTCTACAACTAAATCGGGAACCAGAGTAGCAAAATAGCGAACACTTCTGGGTAGGCGACTGCGCGAAACAAAAGAAACATCCGGTGCTTTCAGGTCGCTATTGGGTAAAATAAACCCACCGGCTGAGTCGAAGACGCGACCGAGACGGCGGGGTTTCACCCAATTGAGAAGTTGACTCGCGAATTGGAGGGAGACTTCACTTGCCACAATATCTGATGGCCCGATAACAATAATGCTACCTTGTTCCAGTTCGATTTGACAGTCAAAACCAGCGTCGCTGAGGATTGACTCAATCCGTTCCACGTCTTTTATAGTCATCTCAGGCATAGTGGAGAACTCCAATTGCGTTCGGATGATTTATTGTAACAGTAAAAGGGCGATTGTATTCTGGGAAAAGGCGATCGGCTCCTCTTCCTCTATTTCCATCTCGCTGGATTGTCTGTTCAAATCCAAGAAAAGAAACGCTACGCCATCGCTAATTTGGAGGATAATGTAGAAGAGTGGGAAAGAGTTTTTGGAGGTCAATGATGGAAAAATGCCATGATGTCCAGCAAATAGGCTTCGAGGGTTCAGTGATGATTGTATCTGTAGACAATCGCCGATACCTCTTGCCGTTGTCTGAAGTGTCCCCTCGATTGGTGTCTGCCGGGGATATAGAACGCAAGACTTATCGGGTTTCACCCTCTGGATATGGGATTCACTGGCCTATTTTAGATGAAGATTTATCAATCGATGGGTTGTTAAAACTTGCAGAACAGTTATCTCAAAATCAGCCAAATGAGGGTGGATTTGTGCAGAGTGAATGATTCGAGTGCTTGACATAGAGGGAGCGCTTTAGTAAAGGCAAACGAAAAGCGATCGCTCTGTGGGAAAAGAGGCGATCGCATGAAAGGGAGAGAAAGGGGCGATCGCTCTGTGGGAAAAGAGGCGATCGCTTCCGCTGCTTGTTGCCGCTCTTTGGCAAGAGTAAAGCAATGGGATGTCCCAGATTTTTAAGTTCTAGCCAAGAGCTACTCTTTGAACCAGTTTAGGCATAGCTACTGACTATATTCACCAAATTTCCATTGAGTTCATTCCATAAAGGCTGCATGGAACGTTTCGCAAAAGTGCCGTCCCCATTGGATAGATATAAGTCAGCCATGTGCATATCATCTTGGGATGCCCAGATATCTTTCTCTTGGCGGATGAAATCAGTTTTCCCGTCGCCGTTGTAATCTCCAGCAATCAGATTAGTAAGGTTGCCATT
>NZ_JAMXOT010000208.1 GCF_024220515.1 Oscillatoria sp. HE19RPO | reverse complement strand
CGGATGAGGCCCGATTCCATTGACGGATAAAGAGGGCGTATGCAATACGCCCCTACAAGAAACTCCGGATGAGGCCCGATTCCATTGACGGATAAAGAGGGCGTATGCAATACGCCCCTACAAGAAACTCCGGATGAGGCGGGATTCAATTTACCACCTTGACAGGGCTAGGGTTGGAACTCCCACTCCTGTTTTCTCTTGTTTTAGGGAAGCCACCCCGGACGGAGGCCCTCAAAGGGTAACTCTTCGGGTTTGTAATCTAAGGGTCGGTTGGTGGGGGCGCTGGGATCCAAGGGCAGCAACCAGAGCCGACTTCTGGCGATCGCTTCTCCGGAACTGGTGCGAACGGCATCGATTGGGGCTTGATTGGCTTGGGGAGCAACGCTGACAATTTGATCAAACAGCAACCCTAACCCATCCGGGGACAAACTCATATGAATCTCTCGCTGATCCGGTAACAGTACCAGGGGTTGCAGGTCCCCGGTTTCTAGGTCGATCGCGGCGATGTAAGGTTCTTCTTTATAAATCTCCCCTTCCACCAATTTCGTTAGCAAACAATAGAGGGTGTTTCCTTGGGGTCCGAATTGGGCGCTCAAAAATGAACCTTGAATGCGGCGCAGTTCTTTGCTGACCCCAGTGGTGGTGACCAAATAGAGCGATCGCGTGTAGTCGGTGTTGAATTTCACCATCGCGGCGGCGCTTCCATCAGCCGAAAAGCTCAACACTCGCCCAAATTGAGGCAGAAAATCTACGGGGTCGGCTTTCGGTTCTAGGGGTAAAATGGCGAGTCCCTGTCCCTGGGCGATCGCCACGGTTTGACTATCGGGAGTAATAATAAAATCCCCACCCGGTTCATTCTCCAAAGGTTTCGGTTGCTTTCCTTCCTCTATTTTCCAGAGTCCAAATTGTCCCGGGTCCTGTTTGTTGACCCGCTGCACCAGAATGGTTTTACCATCGGGGGAGAGGTCAAAGCTGAGGTTTTGATAGTTGTCCGAGCCTAAGATCCGTTTGATTTGACCCGGTGAGTTGTCACGGCGGCGGGATCTTCTGTCGGAGCTTTCTGGGATGATGCCGGTGGTGACGGTGAACAGTCGTTGCTCTAAAAGTCCTCGGTTGGGAGAGAAGGAGTCGATCGCGGAAAATAACAGGCGATCGCCGTCGGGATAGAGTTTATAATCTAGGACTGTCAATTCTTTTGGGGTCAGAATCGTTTTTTCGCTTTTGCTGAAGTTGTACAGGATTAACTGTCCCCGTTCTTCCGGGGAGATTCCGATATAGACTAAGACGCGATCGCGACTTGTGAACTCCCCGACAAATGGCTCAATCAGGGTTCCCTCTTTTCCCGGTTGGGCGAACCGTTCCCGCGCTTGGCTGAGTTGCAGTTTAAATTCCATGCCATAAGGCACCCCTTGGGTAACCGTGTAAGCCATCCGCCTTCCCGCCCAACTGATTTTACCGGGCACTGGGGGTTCGATTATAAGGTTGTCTTCCACGCTTTGGCGATCCATCGGACGGCTGAAGGTCATGATAAAGGCGCGATCTCTGGCACTGACTTGTTGATTTTGCCAGCTAAATTCCCGCACTCGCGGAGCGGTACTATCGCCTCCAAATAGGAGCAGGGCGATCGCCACTGTCAACACCGCAATCAGGGCGATCGCCGCGCGATCGAGCGGTTGGGAGAAATTTTTCTGGAGTTGGTCTGCACTGAACATCGGTTAAGGGTTACTGTTGAGAATTTAGAGCTTAGACTTGAGGGACCCGGTTGCCCGACTGACGCATCATTTCTCGATTGAGTAGGCACAGCCGTAGATGAAAGCCACCTATCAGATTGGATGAAAAATCCCCACTCTGGCGTAAGTCTTGGGGGTTAACCCCAGGGGACTGAATGCCTACCCATCGGACGCAGAGATGGAAATTCAACTGTTTTAATTTAACATTCCCATCGGACTCCCTCCAGATTATCCCCCGACAGTTCCCCCACTTGCTCAGGCCCCTTTGAGCGACTGCCTTGCCAAACTCTTTGTGCTATACCAAGTTTGATTGTTGTTGAGTACCCCGGTCAAAACTTGTCCGAAAAATCAATACCCTAACGTGAGAAATTATACATACATGGTTGCGGATCGGCTATAGCGAATCTTTTACAGACCTTTGACAACTTGTAGCCCGCGCAGGCGGGCTTCGTTTGTATAGCCCCACCCTTTCCTTACGGAACGCTCCGCGAACAGGGTGTGGGTTGTTATAGACCGAATTTCGTATGACTACTGGATAGGGAGCAAGATGCTCCTACTTCCTGGAGGAACTGTCTGAATTTAGAGACACCTGCTATCGATTCGGGAGGTTTTAATTTGGGAATCTCCGTAAGTATTGTTACTTATTTATCCCGACCAAAATTTTAATTTAACCCTATATTTTACGCTGAACCTGGGGCGGTTGAGTCGATTAATCGGGCAATTTAAACTAACCATAGAGTAAAATCAATGATAAACCTTTTTAAAATCAATAGTTACCTTGGTCAGCCCCTCAAGCCGCCCAAAGCCCGATGGAGATAAGGCTATAAGCAGAAATTAGAGAACCAATTATTAATTTTTGTGGAGGAGTCTCTTCCTTTTGGGACGGAATAACGATACGCTGATCCCCAGAAGATTAAGAAAAGATAAATCTATTCCAGCCTGGGCCGATTGTCTTCTGCGAAATTTATCACGGAAGCATCAAAGGCAGACTGTTCATTTACACACAAATTAGGAAACGCGGATGGCTGATTTACTTCTGACAACCGTTTGGTTCGTGCCTGGGTATGCCTTACTCGGGGCACTCCTGGCGGGCGCTTGGTCACCGGGAACGATCCGAAAAACAGGACCGAGACCCTCGGGCTATATTAATTTAGTCCTGACATTTTTAGCCTTCATTCATAGTTTGTTGGCGTTACCTGCCACCTGGAATCAACCGGCGCAACAGATATCTTGGACTTGGTTGGATGCTGCCGGGTTAACCCTAACGGTAGATTTAAAAATATCCGCCTTGACCGTCGGTGCAATGGCAGTAGTCACGGGATTGAATCTGCTGGCGCAGATTTTTGCCGTGGGATATATGGAAATGGATTGGGGTTGGGGTCGCTTCTATGCCATGTTGGGAGTCTTTGAAGCGGGACTATGCGCCCTGATTTTGTGCAATTCCTTGTTTTTCAGCTATGTCATTTTAGAAATCCTCACCCTGGGCACTTATTTATTAGTGGGATTGTGGTTCTCGCAACCGTTGGTGGTGACGGGGGCCCGAGATGCTTTTTTAACAAAACGGGTGGGAGATTTAATCCTCCTGATGGGGGTAGTTGCTTTATTACCCTTAGCAGGCACCTGGAATTTTGATGAATTAGCGCAATGGGCGCAAACCGCTGATGTAGACCCGAAAGTTGCGACTTTGTTGGGGTTAGCGTTAATTGCCGGACCCTTGGGGAAATGCGCGCAGTTTCCCTTGCATCTGTGGTTAGATGAGGCGATGGAGGGGCCCGTTCCCAGTACGATTTTGCGGAATTCCGTGGTGGTGGCAACTGGGGCCTGGGTGTTGGTTAGATTACAGCCGGTGTTGGCGTTGTCGGAGATTGCCACAACGACGGTGATTTATATTGGGGCGGTGACGGCAGTAGGGGCTTCGGCGATCGCCATTGCCCAAATTGATATCAAGCGCGCGCTTTCTTATTCCGTGAGTGCCTACATGGGGTTAATGTTTATCGCCGTGGGGACGGGGGAGACTCAAACCGCGTTGATGTTACTCCTGTCTTACGCAGTGGCAATGGCACTCCTGGTGACCTGTACCGGGGGACTGATCTGGAATACGATTACCCAAGACCTCACTCAGTATGGCGGACTCTGGTCTCGCCGTCCGATTTCTGGGTTAGCATTTCTCGTGGGATTCGCGGGTTTAGTGGCGTTACCTCCCTTTGGCGGATTCTGGGCGTTGCTCAAAATGGCGGAGAATCTCTGGCAGGCACATCCGGAGTTGGTGGGGGTGTTGGTGGTGGTGAATGGGTTAACGGCATTTAGTTTGATTCGCGAGTTCGGGTTAATTTTTGCGGGGAAACCGAAACCGATGACGGTGCGATCGCCTGAAGTGCATTGGCCGATGGTGATTCCAATGGTGGTTTTAATGGGCGTGACCCTGCATATTCCGTTAATTTTGATGGAATGTAATCTGCTGCCGGATTGGGCCGACTTGAATGTTACAGTAGCGGGAGTTTTGATTGGCTCAACCGTAGTTGGCGGTGGATTAGCAGGGTTCATTTATATGAGCGATCGCATTTCCAAACCTGTCAAATTTGGTCCCCAATCCGTCCAAGACTTTTTTGCTTACGATTTTTATACCGCCAAGTTGTACAAGCTAACCATTGTATTTGCCGTGGGATTGGTTTCTCGAATGGTGTTCTGGTTTGACCGCTATATTGTCGATGGGTTGGTCAATTTAGTGGGACTATTCACCGTATTTAGCGGCCAGAGCTTAAAATACAATGTTTCGGGACAAACCCAATTTTATGCCCTCACGATTCTGTTTGGGGTGGCTATACTGGGGCTGTTACTCGCTTGGCCCGCTTTGTCGAAAATTTTCTTAATTTTCAACTAACCGACTCGGGTAAAATCGGAGTTCAAAAGTTGGTGATATCCCCCGTATGGCGTGCCGTTTGCTATAGAAAAAGCGAGCTTCGATGTGATGCACATTCCTCACTCGAAAGCTTTTTGCACTACAAGTCCATCAGGTTTAGAGCCATTCTCCGAATGATTTAGGGTTGCTATATTAACCCAGGCTACTGCTAAACCTGAATGGCCTCGGTGCTGCCATTGTTGATTCATGTTTGAGGACCTAGAAAGAATAAAGCTATGCTGAGTCTATTAATTGGATTGCCTCTTATCGGTGCAGCGCTCATTGGATTTTGGCCCTCCAAGGGGTCGCCTACGCTGTTCAGAAATATTGCTTTAGCCGTCGCTGTGGGGATTCTAGGTTGGACTGTGGCGATCGGCACTCAGTTTGATTTAGCTTCCCCGGGAATGCAATTTCAAGAATATTTACCTTGGATTCCCCAGTTAGGACTCAGCTATAAATTAGGCATTGATGGGTTATCTTTCCCCCTGCTGGGCTTAAGTGCGTTGCTCAATTGCATTGCCATTTATGGTCGGGGTGAAACCGTGGAGCGCCCCCGGCTCTATTATCCCATGATTTTCCTGGTTAATGCCGGAATCACCGGGGCATTTGCCGCACAAAATTTATTATTATTTGTGCTGTTTTATGAATTAGAACTGATTCCGCTTTACCTCTTAATTGGAATTTGGGGGGGGCAAAAACGCGGGTATGCCGCGATGAAATTCCTAATTTATACGGCATTATCGGGGATTTTAATTTTAGCTGCATTTTTGGGAATTGCTTGGTTAACCCATTCGAGTAGCTTTGATATCGGTTCGATTTCCACGGAAAAATTATCCTTAACCACCCAACTGATTTTACTCACTATTCTATTAATCGGATTTGGGATTAAAATTCCGCTGGTTCCCTTGCATACTTGGTTACCCGATGCTTATGTGGAAGCGTCTCCGGCAGTGGCGATTCTCCTAGGGGGAATTCTGGCTAAATTAGGCGCTTATGGATTAATCCGATTTGGGTTACAATTGTTCCCAGAAACCTGGGCAGTCGTGGGTCCTGGGTTAGCGATTATTGGGGTGGTGAGCGTGATGTATGGTGCCTTTAGTGCGATCGCTCAAAAGGACATCAAGCGCATGGTTGCCTATAGTTCTATTGGACACATGGGCTATATTTTAGTTGCTGCCGCTGCCGGAACTCCCCTCAGCTTACTCGGTGCAGTCGCTCAAATGGTCAGTCATGGATTAATCCTCGCCATTCTCTTTTATATCGTGGGTATTATTGAGCAGAAAGTCGGCACGCGCGAACTGGATGTTTTGAATGGATTAATGAATCCTCATCGCGGATTACCCCTCACCAGTGCCTTACTGATTTTAGGCGGCATGGCAAGTGCAGGAATTCCCGGATTGGTGGGATTTATTGCAGAATTCATGGTCTTTCAAGGGAGCTTTTCGGTCTTCCCAGTCCAGACTTTACTCTGTATTATTGCCTCGGGTTTAACCGCCGTTTATTTTGCGATTTTAATCAATCGCACCTGTTTTGGAAAACTGGATAATAAATTGGCCTATTATCCCAAAGTTTTGGCAGCGGAACGAATTCCAGCCTTGGTATTAGCCGTCACTATTTTTATCTTAGGCATTCAACCCGGTTGGTTAGTGCGGTGGAGTGAACCGACTACTACCGCAATGGTTGCCAAAATTATCCCCGCTAATTCCGCGCAAATTGCTCAAAAATTGAACAATTTTACACCCTAACAGGAATGGGAAAATTCCAGATATTGGACGCATGGAGCCTACGGTGATTCACCTCCGGTCCCCTCCCCTTGGCAAGGGGAGGGTTAGGATGGGGTCCTCTTGATGTGGCGATTCCCTACGGGATAGCTCCGCTTACCGCACCTGTATGGAGCCTACGGTGATTCACCTCCGGTCCCCTCCCCTTGGCAAGGGGAGGGTTAGGGTGGGGTCCTCTTGACGAGGCGATTCCCTACGGGATAGCTCCGCTTACCGCCAAGTCACGCACTCACAGGAGGCGATTTCCTACGGGATAGCTCCGCTTACCGCACCTGTATGGAGGCTGTTCCAACCTCTTTCTTCGTGAAGCGCGATCGCGCGTGGACCCCACCCTAACCCTCCCCTTGCCAAGGGGAGGGGACCGGAAGTTCACTTAAATGTGAGGCAAGTCCTCCTGAACTTAAAATGGAGGCTGTTCCCACATCTTTCTTCGTGAAGCGCGGTAAGCGGAGCTATCCCGTAGGGAATCGCCACGTCACGGGGAACCCCACCCTAACCCTCCCCTTGCCAAGGGGAGGGGACCCGAGGTCCACTTAAATGTGAGGCTAGTCCCACGGAACGTAAAAAAAACTACTGTTTTTGATTGTTATTCCAGAAAAATATCCAAACTATGACAACTGCAACTTCCACCAAACTCCCCCCTTCCACCCATGAATTTGCCGATATTATTCATCGCTTAGAAGCCGGTGGCGCAATGTTGCCGGATACTCCAGAAAATCTGATGCAAATTATCGGCATTTATAAAGCCTACGCGGTGCCAATGGACTTTTATTGGCGAGATTTGCTTTATATCGCCGAAGAGGTGTTTTTAGAACCGTTTAACTTTTTCAAATACTTCCTGCCAAAAGAGTATTTAGAACTGCATAATCACTATGCAGGCGATGATGCGGACTTGCGAATTTGGCGGGGAGAGGCAACGGCGCATCCGGAACTGTTAGCCTTTATGGAAAAAGGGGAATTAAACCAAAAAATTCCCCGGTTGTTCCATCACTGGTTGCACGATCGCGTTAATATGGAATTTGCCGAAGCCTGTATGCGCGCGATGTATTGGCATGGCAGAGATATGGGTTGGGGGAAATTTGATGCCTATCTCGATAGTGATGAGTACAAAGCCAATGCTGATGTCGCTATCAAAGCCTACTTTAAAGGCAATCCCGTGATGTTGGGACTCTATAAACTGTTTCCAGAAATGTTTTTAGAACAGGTGAGGCAACTTTCCTATTATAGCAACTTGGGATTGTTCTGGGAAGTGATGGCTCCGGTATTTTTTGAAATGTCGGATCTGTATGATGAAGGCAAACTAACCACCGTTCCGGAAGCGATGAATTTCCTTGTCAATGGTATCTTTGCCATTGCAGGACGTCCGATTTACCATCACGCTCATATTCGCGGGGAAGTTTACGAAATTATCCCGAAATCAAAAGGCTTTACCTGGTTATATGAAGCCGCCTTACCCTACGTCGAAGCCGTCTTTTATCGCACCGCACCCTTCCGAGGCACTAAATCCTATAATGCTCAAGCGAAACAAGTGCCGGATGAGCAGAAAGACTTCCATTATGGCATTTTATATGCCGATGTCTTTCCCGTGGGAACCGCAGGCATTCCCCCGACATTATTAATGCAGGATATGCTCCATTTCCTCCCTCCCTATCTGGTGGATTATTATCGCCAATATTGCCGGGGTGAGGATGATATGTTGATTCAGTTGGGAATTACCTTCCAGCGATCGATGTATTGTGTTACCTCCGCTGTTATTCAAGCGTTACGGACTGCTTTACTCTATCCGTTAGATGACCCCAATCCCAAGCATTTGATGGCAAATCGGCGGTTTTTTGAAAGCCAACTCGATCGCTTCAAACGTCCTGAATCCCGCATCCGGGAGATTCAAAGTCAGGATTATCGATAAGTGGCAAGAACCGGCGGGGGTTTAAACCCCCGCCTAATAGCTAAAGTCGGTTAAAAACCGACTAAAAATATTACTGGATCAGACTTTGAGTCGGTTGTTACTGAGAGATTGCACCATTCTCAATTCCGGAGGGGAGATGAATTCCCCGCCTGTAGAGGCGCTTCGCGAAGCGCCTCTACAGGCGGTTAAAAACCAAGTAAAAACATCACCCCACAAGTATTTCAGTCGGTTTCAACCGACTTTAGCTATTAGGCGGGGGTTTGAACCCCCGCCGGTTCTTGCTATTAGTCTTACCCCATTAAAATCACGTTATCAATTACATGAATCACCCCATTATCCGCTTCCACATCCGCCATAACCACCGTGGCATTTTTGACTTCAAATCCATCGGAACAATCTATGGAAATGGGAGACCCTTCCACCGATGTGACTGACTTGACTTTTGCTAAATCCGCTTGCATCAATTTACCCGGAACGACATGATAGGTTAAAATCCGTGCCAATTGAGGAATATTTTGTAACAGGGTTTGAATGGTTCCGGGGGGTAATTTGGCAAAGGCGGCATCGGTGGGAGCAAAAACGGTGAAAGGACCGGGACTTTTTAAGGTTTCGACTAAGTTTGCCGCTTGCACCGCTGCGACAAGGGTTTTAAAGGAGTCATTGCTGACGGCAATATCGACAATATCGGGCATGAATTTACCTCAAATTGGACAAAATGCTTTAATTTAATTGTATGATAAAGGGTGAATTGTAGCGAAGTAATAGAAAAGTTGGGGAAGGGGAAGCAGAGAGCAAAAAAAAACCTCTCAGTGGGAACCGAGAGGTTTTTAGGAGTGCAGGAGCTACCGGAAAACAGCGAGGGTTCTTCAATAGCTAAGAAATACTGTAACGAGGGGTTATGGAGTGGAGATGACAGCGGGATGGCATTGGCGTGACAGGAGAGGAAACCCCAGAGGAGGGCAGTTGTAGGCAGCGGCAGCAAAGGGTTTTAACTCTCACCGAGGCGATCGCGCAATAACTCATGCAGGAATCGATACTGCTGCCATCCCACTCGCTGCAAAAATAACCGTTGGCTGACATATTCCAAAAACCGGCTATAATTCCAGGGAATCTCCCCTCTGCGCCACAATATCACCCGCAGAAGCAAATGCTTCATCCAGGGAATGGCGGTAATTAGTCCGCAAATCAAGCCGAAAATAGGAGCGGTTGCTCCCATGAAAAACAGCACCGAGAGCAAATACATCACCCAACCTCCCGTGGGGGTGACAGCGGATAAAATTGCCCCAATGAATTGGAAACTCAGGAAACCGAGGAGGCAACAAGTTACTGAGACGATCGCCGACTGCCAGAGGAGGCGGGGGGAGGTGGTGCTCAGTTTAATATCCGGCGCTTTTAAGACAATAATTCCCCCACAGCTTAAGGCAATAATACCAAAAAATATCCCATAAATCCCCCCCACTTCCCATCCATAAATTAAGGCAAATAACCCCGCATATACCAAAATAAACAGCAACACCAAGGCGAGGGGATACGTTAACTGTTCTCGGGTGGGTTGCAAGCGTAACGAGGGAAGAGAATCCGGGGAAAATATCCGTTGATTACTCTCACTCATCACCCCAGCTAACCCGCGTAACCACTGTTTGGTTTGTTCTGCTGGGGGTTCGGTTTTGCGGGAATAAATGGGTTTCTCCATGTCCCGAGACAGTTGCCGTCGAATATAGGCATTAAACACATAGCGCTGACGTTCTTCTCTCGTCTTCAAGCGTTTCCAGGAATGAATTAAAATTTCCTCATAAGCAACTGTCATCAGATTTAAGAATAAAGGCGTTTTGGCTAATCGGAATAAGGTTGGGTCAGTTTGGAGATTTTCCCAGAGTTCCCGACTGCGAGAAGCGAGCAAATAGCGCTCAATCTGCTCCCTCGTCAAGGGTTGCACTCCGACTGCCGCATACAAACGCAGACGAGTTTGGCGCTGTTGGTAAGTATCCATACGGGTACAGAGGACCAGGGGTAGCACTTGTCCATTTTGGCGCTTGGATTGGGCAATTTCGGTTAAACAATGTTCCTGTTGAGTGCTATCCAGTTCGTCGAGTCCATCCAGGAGAGGTAACAAGCGATCGTCTGCCAACAATTCTCGGACGAGCTTGCGGTGTACGTTATACTTGAGACCCACTTCTTCCTCGATCCAAGTGAGGAAGGGGAGTTGACTCGGCCAATGTGCTAAATCGAGGACAACCGGCACAGGTTCTAGCTCATTGTGTCGGGCGCGATCGCATAACTCTTGGGCTAATTCTAACAAGGTGCTGGTTTTACCCGCACCTGGTGCACCGAGGATTAAAACAATTCCGGCGATCGCCCCGATTTCCAGAACCCCCATTTCCGGGTCCGCACGCACTCCCAACTCATTCAGCGCCTCTACCCCCGCTTGCCGGGGTGCTGCCACCTGTAACCCCTCCAAAATCCCTTGTTCCGGTGCGAGTTTCCGTCTGGGATGCTTGCCAATTTTCACCTCCACATCCCACAACCGGGGGAGTTCCTCCGTGAGGGGTTCGCGCACCAAATAGCGCTGTACTGCATAATGTAAAGACTGCTGCTGTCGGGCGATCGCTTCACGTTCAACCGCTGCGAGTAACCCGGAACGTAGGGCGATCGTCGAGGATTGCCAGCGCTGCCACCGTTGCCATAGCACCCACCCCGTCGGCAAACCCGTCCCCAACCCCCACAACAACACCGATGCAGCGCTTAAATTTGCCGGAAAAGCGGGATTAAGGGACTCACTGACCAGGAGAAAGTACACCGACGCCGCCGCAATCAGAGGCAGAACCCCAAACAGCCAAAAACCCTGTTCCACCCTACCCCCGGGTAACCAAGAGGTTAAGGCACATAACAGTCCACATCCGAGGGTTAGAACCCCCAACAAAATGCCGAGACTCGTTGGGGACGCCGCCGTGATGGCGATCGCAATACAGAAGAAACCATTCACCAATACAGTCAAAATCAAAATGAACGCCGGACTAATTTTTGGCATGGTATGATGCCTCTCTTGCAGGTTATCGATTCTCAATGTACCCTCTTCTCGTCAAATAGTCCCCCCAAGGAAGGCGATCGTCCCCTGTCGGTTGCCATATTATGTGTCGCTGTTGACAAATTAATGTCGTCTTGCCAGATTATGTGTCGTCTTGACAAATTAATGTCGTTGAATTGGTGTTGACAAATTAATGTCGTCGAGCCATTGATCGAGTTCTCTCATCGGAAGGCTAACGCTATACTTTCTTTCAACCGATTCTTATTCTACACCGTCAGTAATTCTGTCCCCCACTTTCCAGGCACTCCAACCCAGAAGTGATGTTGAAACCTGCCAGAAGTTATGAGGAGGCTATTTATGTGGCTATCTTTCAACCCATCCCAACACGGGAGTGGTGTTGAAACACTGAGTGGACGATAAGAGGGTAAATTGAGAATCGATCTTTCAACCCACCTTAATCCGCGATTAGTAGCGAACAAATCTCCTAACTTTCAACCCACCCCAACGCGGGAGGCGACGGCAGAAATCATGGCCCCAATCCTTGATGGTATTGGGGCTGAGTCCGGTGGCGGCTGCGATCGCATGGATGCAGGCTTTGCGATGGTTGCGATTCGGGTCGTCGGGTACCCAGCGACGGCAATACTCCATCGGTTCCAGGGGAAGTTGACGCAGAATGTCAATGCGATGGGGAGCCAATGCAAATCCCTTCTAATGTTGGCCGAATCCAAATTAAGCAATTTTGACGGCCAATACTAGAATTTCACTCGTAAAACACGAATAAATTATTTTTGCAGTAAGTCGGGAGGTAAGACCAATTTGCGGATTTGGTTGAGGGTATCCGCCATCCGCAGACTGTGGGTGATGTGGTCGGGGCGCTTCTCGAATCTTTTGCCCCAATTCTCGATCGTGCGAGGACTCAAGCCCGTTGCTTCCGCTAGGGCTTCCACGCAGGCTTTCCGATATCCCCGTTCCTCCGGGGACAGTTCAACCCATTTTTGACAGTATTCCAGGGGTTCCAAAGGCAGGTCTCTGAGCGCGTCAATTCTATCTTGCGGACTCTGGCGGTTGCTGTCTATGGGTCGGAGGGTCATCGGGAGGTGGTTTGCTCGGAGTTTACGAGTTATATTGACTCGCGGTTTGGGAGTGAAGGTGCGATCGGAGTTTCCTGGTGTAAAAGTTATTATGCGGAAGTGTCCTATGACCAGATTAAGTGGTAGAACCCGGAAACGTCGGGCTGCTTTAGCCAATCTGGTGAGAAGCTGGGTTGGTAAGGGTTGCGTCTGTTGTAGGAGTGTCCCCACGAGAAAGGTTGAGGTTACGGTATCGTAGGCACATAGGAGATCTCAAAGGTGTTTTATTAAATTTGGAGTCGCGGAGTATCAAAAAGCTGTTTAATGGAGGTAAATAGTTTTAACCACCATCAAAAACTTTACATAAAGTTTTAAGATGAGTTCCAAGGACAGTGGCACTACAAGCCTTGTAAGCCCCCCTCTCAACCTCTAACCGAGGAGCGAGAGAAATAAAGCTGACTGTTGCTCATCTATAGTGGTGACAAGTAAAAGCTCAATTAGCTGTCGTGGCTTGCCCCTTAAAATTGACTGTGATGTTGTTAAAGATAGCCTTACCATGAGTGTCTCACCGGGACTTGATTATGTAGTGAAAACCGCAGAGCGAGTGTGGCAAATGGAGCCACACCGCTTTGTGCGTATCCCGGTAGCAGACAGGGATCGAGAACCTGTGGCTGTGAATGCGATATGGACAGATTATGGACTACGCCCTAGTGCAAGTAATCTGGCATTCATAATTCAAGATGTTTCACAGCAGGACATCAACCAGTGGAAACGGTGGTTGGCTGATTGGCCTATTCGTGCAGGATTACTGGTGTCAGATAAGATATATCTGGTCCAGCATTGCCAGGAATCTGGCAGGTTACAAGAACGGGAACTAGAAGCTGAATCTTTAGCGACAGAGCTTACTGCACCTAGCAGCAAAGCGTTTACTCCAAAGGCGCTGGTAGAATTTCGTACTGGACAACTTTCACTAGCAGATCTAGAAGAATCAGTTTCTGAACGTAGCTTTAGCTTTTTAATTCGTCAACGAGCTAACTTAGATAGAGCATTTCAATCAGCGATTAATGGCGCACTCAACGAAATTGGCATTAGCAGAAAAAGAAATTCAAAGAGCTTGATGTCTTCTCGTACAGAGATAGCAGGTCATGCAATTCGTGTAGCAATTGCATTCTTGGCTGCTAGAATTTTAGAAGATAAAGGTTTTTTTGGTGATGATGAACTGAGAATTCCAACTAATGATCCTCGCTTATTGCTCAATCGTACAGTGCCTCTTGCTAATGGGTTTTTTAAAAAAGCGCTTGAGGAATCAATTCCTCATTTACCCGAGAGAATATTACAACCTTTAGCTGCTCACTTGGGGAGTTCTGTTAGCTTTGCTTTAGTAGATCATAGGGATGTTGGATTACTGTACGAGCGTGCTATTAAAGAGCTGCCCACTCAGGTCGCAGGTAACAATTGGAGCGATCTACAGCGACATTATACTCCAGTAGCGATCGCTGAACGAATGCTAGAACTTCTGCCATTGGAACGCTTACGTCCAGAAGATAGAATAATTTTCGATCCAGCGGCAGGGTCAGGTAGTCTTCTATTAGCTGCCACATCCCGTTTGGCTTTAATGTCTGATATCCCAGAAGATATCAGCAGACGAAAATCTTATCTCGAAATGCACGTAGCAGGTAATGATTTAGATCGATATGCAGACTTAGTTACGCAACTTCGGTACACCTTAGCAAGAGAGTCTCTGGGACAAAATGTACCCTTTCCGTTTCCTAGTCATTTTTCTCATAAAAACTACGATGATATTAATGAGAAAAACCTAGGGTTTAAGCCCCACGTTATTGTTGCAAATCCTCCTTTTGCTGAAGATGGTAACAGGCAAAGAGCAGTAAAATTTATAGAACAAGTTTTGTCCTGGATGAATAAGGGCGATCAATTTGCTTTTGTATTACCTCAGTCTTTTCTTACAGCTAGGACTCATGGTATTTCAGATGCACGGCACTTGCTAACTGAGCATTGCCAAATCTTTGAAGTATGGCAATGCCCGGAAAAAACTATTGGGATTGGTGCAGAACAAGCTGTCTGTATTGTCTTGGGTAGCCTTGGTAAACCTCAAATCTTAATTCCTTCTGCTGCAAGGGCTGTATTCTCCCGAGTCAAAGAGTCTGTATCTAATGTCCGCGAGCAGGGCTTTTTAGGTAAAAAATGGATTTTAGATTTAGATTCTAATCATTGGGATTTCGTTACGGCCCCCCCCATTGATATTAAGGTTTCTACCATCTCATTAGGAAATTTATTTTATGTTTTTAATGGAGTTAACCCTGGTAAGTCTGGTAAAAATTACAAAATCCTTCAGGAATCTTCTTTAGGAATAGAATACAAACTGTGCTGGGGTTCGAGATGGCGGGATCCAAACAGGCTGTGGGCAGATCCTAATAGAGTTCCTGAAGACAAACGCTGGTTAATGTATGGTAAAAAATACTTGGAAGGTCCTAGATTAGAAAATGCTAAACTTTTCGATCTACCCAAAATTTTAGTAGGTCGTAAAGTTAATCGTGGTACTTTATATCCCCTTGCTGCTCAATTAGATACTACAGGTCTTTGTCCTGACAATAATATATTTTGCGTTCTTCCTGCAAAACAAGCAGGAAAATATACCCGAGGATATGAAAATACAGAATTTTCGGCAGAGTGGAATTCACTAAGTTATGAATCTCAAAGGTTTTGGTTGTTAGGTATCTTGGCATCTAATATAGGGAATGCCTTATCTTTAATTGGTCGTAAAACCCATGAGATTACTACCGCTGAACTTTGTACACTACAGTTACCTCTAAAAGTAGATTTAAGGATAATTGAAGTCATTAGTAAAATTATCAGCTTAGAGCAAACCGATGGTTCTACTGCCGAGCTAAGTGAACTCCGCAATCAACTGAATCTACTGGTAGAGGAATCATACGGAAACCCTTGCTGGATAGAGATAGCCCGTACAGGTATTCCCCCCGAATTAGAGGAATGGAAGTCAGAGCGCACGAAGCCTACCTTTAGCGTAATGGGTCAAGTTTTAGATATTTCTCAAGATAATAGTCGAATTCTCCTATATTTGAATGGGATGCTCGATGATAATCGAGAAGCTTGGCTTCCCGTTTTGCCAGAAATGCCTGGTTGGGCGCTTGATGGTACAGTGTTTGACGCTGAAATTAGTCAAGATGTGGAAACCTTTGAAGAACTGACTCAACGTCCCTGGGCAATCAGGCGCTTTCGCCATACATCTCGTCCTTACCTAACTGATGATGAACTCAGAGAAGAACTTGGGATATAATAAGTACAGGAGGTTCTATGATTTGTGAGTTAGCTTTTCTAGCAGTTGGCAATGCTGATAGCATTGTCATTCTTCCTGCTGATAGTTCTGTGGTTGTGATTGACTTGCCTCAACCACGAGGTCTTTTAAAATTCCTTACAGATCGAGAGGCAACTGAGATCAGTAGAATTTACATTACTCACGAACACCGAGATCATTTTCCAACCCTGGAAGGTTTAGTTAAATTCCTGGACAATTGGTTCAAAGAAGGGCGAAAAGTTAGAGAGCTTTGTCTGCCTTTTGAAGTATATAAAAAAGCCCGAGAAAAGTTAGGAATAAATCCAGACAAAAATCCACGATTAGAAAGATTAAGACATACACTCCTGCGGTTAAGAGACTGGGAGAAAAAAGGTAGCCTTACTTTTTTAGAATCTACACGTAATTCTAATCCATATTCTGAAGAGGGTTTAGAAATTCAGGTTTTACATCCAGGTTTACTATATGCTCAAGATCATCTTGCAAGCATTAATGGTAAAGACAATGAAATATCTGCTATACTGCGCGTTACTTACGGCAATTTTGCAGCTTTACTACTTGCAGATATTGAAGGTGATGGGCTAAAGGAGCTTCTTACTACTGGTAAAACCGAAGAATTTAAAGCGGATCTGGTAAAAATTCCCCACCACGGTGCGTGGCCTAAAAATGGAGATGATCTTCAATCATTGCTGAAAGCTATTGATGCGGAAATAGCAGTTTTATCAGTTGGTAGTAACAATCCCTTCGGTCACGTTGTTCCAGAACTATTTTCTCTATTGTTAAGCCTAAAAGACGATTCTTCCCATCGGCTGTCTCAATTTGTTTGTACAGAGGTTACACGCACGTGCTTTTATTCAGCCAGCAAACGTGCTGAGATGGGTAAAAAACCAGAGTTAGAAAAATCAAAGTTATGTGCTGGAGACATTACGATAGTTGCAGAAACGTCCGGTAAATGGACTTTAAAGACTCAGAACCAACATGAGGAGATCATCTCCAAATTCCCGTATGCAGCCTGCAAAGGTCGAACCGACCTTGGTAGCCTTGGTATCTAACCCCCCACATTTACAATAAGGCATGAATGAGAATATCCAGTTGTTTCGCATCGCTTTCCTCTCCGGTTCTTTGCTCATGGTTGGGTAGCTAGAAAAGGGCAAGTGAGATGGATGGGATGCAACCCCAAATCGACTCGTTAAAAACTTACTCCCAGCTTAACCGTCAACGGGCGATCTAGAATGGTTCGCTATAGGTCATCGGGTTAGGATGCAAACAGCCGTTCCTGTAATGTATGCTCCACAGGCACGCCACTTCCCCACCCATGAGCATCCATAAAATCCAATCCGGTGACGGATTATCATGGTTCATCCAACCCGGATCCTCCTCATCCGGCTCAAAGGTTTCAAAAAATCAGCGATCGCTTCAATCTGTTCGAGATCGAGTGGTTTTCCCGAGGCGATCGCTTTTGCCAAGCCAATATTTTTACCGCCGCCAAATTTATAATGCAATTCCAACCCCAACTTTGCTGCATTACTAACGGGTTCCGGTAGGATCCGATTCTTCTGTGCAGCAAGCGCAACCAAGAGTGACATAAATGCCAGCCCAAAAGGCACCTGAGAGGCTTTTGTTGCAAGGCTAAATGTATCTAGCATAAATAGAAAAATTCGTCAATGATTTTCCTATTATACTGAGAAAACTTGTCATTTCACTGCTCTGCTAAAGAGACTTCTGACGCTTCGCCATCGTTGCAAACGGCAGAAAACAGCGCAGGCACTCTCCCTGCTGCCACAACGCCGGAATCGGAAACGGCGTACCGCAGTTCGTGCATTTCGAGAGCAAACGCAACGGGTGGCGAGCCTGCTTCGCAGGAGCTTCGCTAACGCACCCCAAATTCTCCTTAAACTGCCACTGGACCCGGTGATAGGGAGCGTCCCCATAACAAGCACCACAGAGCATAATCGGTTTGGGTTTCAGGGTCACCCCCCTTGGCGGTAGCATCTCCAGCAGGCGATCGACCTCCACCCCCACCACACTCGCCAACGCCTGCCACTCTTCCGGTGTCGGAAACGGATTGAGATAAAACTTCTCCCATCGTGCCACCACTGCACCAATACCAGCCCGTTGACCCAAACCATTCGGCGTCAGATGATTGGCACGTCTAAATCGACCCAAAAAATGACTCAGACTTTCTCCGGCAAACGGTTCTACCTGAAACAACCAAGGTTCTATGTCTTTGGGACTCATTATTTATACTCGTTTGCCACTTCCTGCAACGTCGCTTTATCAATTTTGCTCAACCCTTTTTCTAATGCCCGAATCGCAGCTTCTCTGAGAATCATATCCAGCAGCCCGATATAACCTCCGGTAGCTTGACCCAAAATAGTCAGCATACTTTTGCTAGTAAGATTCGAGGCGACAGGCAATTTCAGTACCTTTTTCTCCCAAATATCCACCGTTTCCTGAAACTGTTCTCCTGACAACGTACCAAATCGGTAACAAGCGCGAAAGCGATTGTAAACCTGTTCGTCTTTTTTGATGACCGCATCTAAGCGATCGGTTCCGACCAAAGCCACGGAAATTCCTAAATGGTCGAAAATATCTCGAACCTCGGCAAATGTTTTCGGTTTAAAGCGATCGGCTTCATCAATAATTAACATCTCAACTTTACAGTTTTTAAGCACCTGGATCGTCCGGTTGCGGATATCCCCCAGCCTGCCTTGGGGCAACTGATATTTGAGATGTTCCAAAATGGCTCTAAAGAACTCTCTAGAGGCACATTCCTGGGGAATTTGAATGTAAACAACGGGCACGAGCGGAGGTTTGCCGGGTTCTTGACGGGGTTTATGCCTGAGTCTATAAGCATCACAAGCCACTGTTTTACCCGTCCGCGACTCGCCAACCACCCGGCAACATTGTCTTGATTTGCGCTTGCCTTCTAACCAGTCATGGAGAATCTTCACTTGCTCCAGTTGAACGATGCTCTTACCCCGCAGGCGATCGATCTGCCCTTGTAAATCTGGAGTGGTAGGCGGAAGGCTCCCTAACTGCTCGGCGACAGCTTGTGCATTTTTATCAGCCATGTTCTAAAACCCCCAATCTTCCTGAAGCTGATCGTAATCAAAGACTTCCACATCGGTTTCTGGTTCTGAAGCTGATAGAATTTCGTCGGCTTCCATCACTTCTGGTTCCGGCTGCTCTACAGGCTTTTGAGGCGATCGCAACTCCTTCTGTTCGTCCTGGCGACGATCTTTTCGGCTTGGCTTGCGATCGCTGTGCTTTCGCTCTACAAACAACTGGCGATCCTGGACTTCTTCTAAAATCGAGCGATTGCCAACACTTTTGCCAGCTTCTCGAAGCTTCCGAGCATTCGCCTTCGCTTCATCCAGAGAAAGTTCTTCCGCTTCCAAATCCAGGGCGAAAGCCCGAGCTAAAAACTCTTCTTTGTCTTTCTCTCTACGATAAATCAGAATTGTGGTGATATCCCTGGGATCGTACCGTAGCACCACCGATTCCCCAGCATAACCCGCGAGATATTCTCCCCGATAGGTCAAATTTTGAAAATTCACATAGCCACCTCGGGCGATCCTGCGTAGCGCTTCCTTCATCAAACAGACATCTAACTCCCGTTCGGAAAGGGGAGGAGGCGCAGTTAACAACCCCGCTTCCCAACGCTGGAATCGGCTTTGATCGCCCAAGCGAGCATCAATGCTTTGGTTGTAGCGATCGCAGATATAGCGTACCAACAGGCGATCTAACTCCCGCAATGTCAAAGAAGCCTCTTTTTCCGCTTCCTTTGGGCGTTGCTGTACGTTTGACCCAGTGTATCCCGGCAAGGTGGAAAAAAGTTCCGTATTCAAAGTCCCAAAGGGACGCTCGACAATACCCCCTGACGATGGGCGATCTCGCAGATGACACACAAATCCTAATTGCACCGAAACTTGACTCAAATGGTTCGAGCGAAAATCCTTACCCCCATCGGTATAAAAATGTTGAGGTGTCCCGAAGGTTCCCCATTCGCAGTGCAGGGAGTATTCAGATCCGTAGTGTTTCGGTAAAATGGCATGACGCAGTGCCAGCGCCACCACCTGAGAAGACGGTGCGTCAAAGCCCAAGTTGATTCCCATAATACAACGGGAATAGGTATCGATAACCGTGGTTAGCCAGGGACGGCCAATGAGTACACCATGCCGATCCACGAGTAAGATATCTACACGAGTATGGTCGCATTGCCAGACGTGATTGCTGTACTCTACCGATAAATCCTGCCCCGCTCTAGTCTTAAGGGATAAATGGGAACCACGCCAGCCGATACTCCTTGCTGTATTCTTTTCTTCTTTCCGTTCAATGATTGGGTTTAAGATCCGGTAGACTGTCCGATAACTCGGGTAATCATCTCGTCCCAATTCCAGAGCCTTAGCTTCGACCCTGAGAGCAGCTTGCTTGCGGCTCATTCGTTTACTGCCCTTGTTGCCCTGGGTGTAAGTTTTGATAATAAAATCTTCCCAGAACGGATCGATCCGGTGCTGTCCTTTATCTCCCCGGCTGGTATCCGAAAGTGCAGCTAAACCTTCACTTTGATATTTTTTAACAAGACGTTGCACCGTGCGAACTGTTTTTCCCAGCTTTTTTGCAGATTCCCGCAGCTTTTCCCCGTAAGTGGCGCGATCGCAAGGCTCTAGAAGGCTTTGAATCACCTCCATCTTAAGCTGGGCTTCCTCTGAAAGTTCACGGATAATAATATTGGTTTCCTCAACGGAATCGCTCCGATCCAGCGGTAACTCTGTGGAGCTTGTTGAAGGAAGAGGGGGTTCCGGCGAATGAGACTCCAACATACCCGTAAAAAAACTCCTTCCCTACTAAAAAAACTGTAGCGAGTTTTGATGTTTTCATCAACTCGCCAAAAGCGGCGATCGGGCTAGGGACTGACAGTCCCACTGGAATTGCAGAAAAACGACACCTAATTTGTCAAAACAGCCTTTCTTGCCTTTCACAAGAAACGACACCTAATTTGTCAAAATTCTAAAAGACGACATTTAATTTGTCAATACAGGTTTTTGATCTACTCAAGTGTAAAAACAGCCAGAACCCTTGTTTAGAAAAGGATTCTGGCTTTAAGGCTCGATGACAAATAATTTGGCAAGACGACAAATAATGTGGCAACCGACATCACCCTTAACCTTTCATCATCTCCCCTTCTGGATATCTTGCTTTTTGTTAAGGAATCGAGACTTCCCCCTAAATCTTGCCAAACTGGTAAATAATCATCACCCTTAGAAACAACCGAGTTCTACCGTGGAATATGAGATTCGTTATAAACCCTCCTTTGCCACCCTGTTTGTCACCCTCAGTCCCGGGGAATCCATCACCGCTGAACCCGGTGCCGCCATCTCGATGGATAGTCGAATTGCCATGAAAACTCAATTTTCTGGGGGGTTCTTCTCCGGTTTATTAAAAAAATGGTTTGGGGGAGAGAGTCTACTGGTTAACGTCTTTCGCAATCCCACCACTCACCCTTTAGAATTGGTCCTCAGTCAAGCCACGATTGGGGATATCGCTTGCATTGAACTCACCCAGTCTAGTATCTGTTTGCAACCCGGGGCTTATGTTGCTCATACCCCCGGGATAAAAATCACCCTCGGTTGGGCGGGGTTTGCCAGTTGGTTCGCCCGGGAGGGACTGTTTAAGCTCAAATTAACCGGCACTGGGCGCGTATTTTTCGGGGCTTATGGCGGATTAACTCCTAAACGAATTAATGGCGAATTTATCGTAGACAATGGTCATTTAGTTGCCTACGAACCGACAATTAAAATGGGAGTTTCCATGTCCGGAGGCTTGTTTAGTTCCATCTCATCCGGGGAAGGATTTGTCAACCGCTTAAAAGGGCAGGGAATGATCTATTTACAATCCCGAAGCGTGGAAGGCTTAGTCAATTTTTTAAACCCCAAATTTCGGTAAGTTTAGCGGGAATGTCTAGACAACTATGAAAGTCAATATTTTACATCAACCGGACTGTGCGATCGCCCATCTCATCCTCAAACCCGGGGAAGATATCTTAGCCGAAGCCGGTTCTATGATTGCCATGAATGGGGATATGCAAGTCAGCACCACCCTGCGCCGAGGCAAAGGCGGCGGCATCTTCGGCGGAATCAAACGCTCCCTCGCCGGTGAATCCTTATTTTTAAGCGTCTTTCGTGCTCCCTCCACCGGCGGCGAAATCTTCCTATCACCGCAAATGTTAGGGGATATTTTCCACTATCAACTCCGAGAAACCGGCTTAATTGTCCAAGCGACTTCTTACCTCGCCTGTAGCGCTCAAGTCATCCTAGATATCGGCGTTCAAGGCTTTAAATCCTTCTTCTCGGGAGAAAGTTTCTTTTGGCTGGATATCAGTGGTCGCGGTGACCTGCTTTTAAGTTCCTTCGGGGCCATTTATGAAATCTTTGTTGAAGGCGATTATATCGTAGATACCGGCCATATTGTCGCCTTTGAAAAAACCTTAACCTTTGAAATTACCAAACCCCCCGGAAGTAGCTGGGTGAGTTCATGGCTGAGTGGAGAAGGGTTTGTTTGTCGGTTTAAAGGCAGAGGTCGCCTTTGGTGTCAAACCCATAATCCCCAGGCTTTCGGTCAATTGATTGGGTCTCAGTTATCCGCCCGCACTGAATAGCCATTGATTATTTAAAATTGTCCTCCAGGAGATAAAAATGAGTCGTCCGATTGCTTATGAAATTGAACATTCACCCTCCTATGCCTCCTTGCGTCTTGACTTAGAACCGGACCAAACCGTATTGGTTGAAGCCGGAGCAATGGCAGCAATGGATGCCTGCATTAACATGAAATCTAAAATGAAAGGAGGGCTACTCAAAGGCTTAGGCCGCATGGTGAGTGGAGAATCTTTATTTATTAGCGAATTCACCGCAGAAAGAAAAGCCGGCCAATTATTTGTCTCCCCGGCTGTGCCGGGAGATATTCAACATTATCGGTTACAAGGAAATAGCTTATTTATTCAATCTTCCGGCTTTCTCGCCTCCAGTCCTACGGTTGAAATTGACACAAAATTTCAAGGATTCAAAGGCTTTTTTAGTGGGGAATCCTTATTTTTAGTCCGAGCAACTGGAGAGGGAGATTTGTGGTTCAACTCCTATGGTGCTATTGTAGAAATTCCCATCGCCGGGGACTATATTGTAGATACCAGTTATATTGTGGCCTTTGAAGATACCCTGGACTATCGGGTAGAAGTTTTAGGGGGATTATCCTTCCGGGGATTAAAAACGGGTATTCTGGGTGGGGAAGGGTTAGTCTGTCGCTTTCAAGGCACGGGCCGCTTGTGGGTGCAGTCCCGCAGTTTGTTCCCGTTCCTGAATTTTTTAAATCCGTTTCGCCCAGTGCAAAGTAGTAGCAGTAGTAGTAGTGGCAGCAATAGTAATGAATAGCCTTTTCACCCGGGGGGAAATTTCCGGTCCTGGGGGGACTGCTGTCAGATTTAAGAACACCTCCGGTCCCCTCCCCTTGGCAAGGGGAGGGTTAGGGTGGGGTCCTCTTGACGTGGCGATCGCCCCCTTCGTCGGATGGTCCTCGGTCCTCTCCTTTAGCCCTCCAACCCCTCAAACCCACGGAATATCAACGGATTCAGGAATCATAAAATTTTTTAAAAAAAAGACTAGACAAATCTAAAAATTGTGCTACAGTAATAAAGGTGAAAAAACACCACGGCTCAGTAGCTCAGTAGGTTAGAGCAGGGGACTCATAAGCCCAAGGTCGCAGGTTCAAATCCCGCCTGAGCCATTCACTATATAAGCGTTTCAGCCTCCATCCCATCAGGGTGGGGGCTATTTAATGTCACTCGACAGCATAGGGGTTGTAGCGTTAACTTACTCTAAGTAACGGTCAAATTTAGGGAAAGATTAGGGAAGCCGCATAGAGATGAAAACAGATTCGGACTGGCTCAAAGAAATAAACTCATAACTAAAATCAATCCGCGCTGGAGTAGTCGTTCGACAAAAAGGCGATCGCCTATATCAAGGACCCCCAAGACTCTTACCCGTTTACAAGATGATCTCAAAAGTTGGGAATTGTTTAGCGATCGCATCTATCAACCAAGAAACTGCCCCTTGGCAAGCAAGATATTTTACGCCGTCTGTATTATGTATAAACGAATCGGTTTACCCAATGACGGTGATAGCTGGTGCCGGTAAATTGTTGCCACTCGGTTTCGGTGAGTGGACTCATCAAGATTAGACCAAAATAGGCCATCCGATTGGAGCGTAAACTCCCCACTCGTTCCTGATTCGGCCCAACTCTATTGTGAGCTACCCCATGAACAACCCTGACTCCGAGTGTAAGACAAACTCCGCAAACTGGGCGATCGCAGCCCAACCCCGGTAGAACAATCCGTAGGGGCTTCGATACCCTTTCTCCGTCCAACCAGGAATCCGTTGTTTGGATGCAGCGGCGGCAAAGGTTGTGGAAATCAAATCGAGTCCTTGGTCTCCTAGCATTGACTCCAACCGCAAATCTTCCGTGCAAATATGCCAGGTGGCAAGCGCATCGGTTTGAATGGTCACAAAATTGACTGAATCGGGTTCGGTTATTACTGTGACAAATTCCCCGGTAGCTGGATGTTGCGGTTTGACCACCAACACCCGATCGCCTTCTTGGATTGGAGAAGAAGGAATGGGATGAGCCATCTGCGCCAAAAGCAATTTATAAATCTCAACCTGGGAATTATTGGCCGGAGTGAGTAACTGTTGGGACCGTTGTTTTTCTTCGGCTAATTCGGTCTCTAAGGTCATCACTTTGGCAACTAGGGTCGAATTGTCGCTGTACTTCATATTGCGCTGAGATGACGCCAGAGGCGAGGCTAAGGCGTCGTAGCGCTGCTGCATTTCTTGAAGCTGAGTTAGCAGTTGTTGGTTTTGGTCTCTCAACTGGTCCAAGACGTCATCAGACCGGGTAGCTTCCAAATTAGCAATTTGTTCCTGGAGTTGCTCAATTTTGGTATTCTTCTGCGCGTTTTCTTGGATGAGCGATTGCAGTTGTTGGTTTTCTTGTTCTAGGCGATCGCGTTGAGCAATCAATCCCTGAATCAGGGCCGCTGCCTTATCTGCTTCCTTGAGTTGAGCACTCAGGTCCCGGACTTGTCGTTCGAGTTGCGCCACTCGGTCCGATGGTTTGGGGACTGCGGGGGCGAGTTTTTGTTGGACTAAGGCTTGTTGGAGGTGGTGATGCTTGGGTACGACCTTGCCGGAATTTCCCCCCTCGGATTGGGCCAAATTCTGGAGGCAGGTGCGAAGTTCTTGAGAGGCTGTGGCGTCCAGGCCCAATCCGCGCTCTATCCACTTGAGTTGCGTTTCCGGGACCTCTTCATCCGGGTCCGCGCAGTTGGCGAGGAAGGTGGTAACCGCCTGATTGGATTTACCCTGGCGTTGGGGTTTGATGAATTTGCCGATGTTCCAGTCAGTCAAGGTTTGGACCGCTTCAACCAAATGGTCGGTGAGGACCACCGGCTCGGCGGCATTGGGTTGGGATATTTGCGCTAGGCGCAGCGCCTCCGCTTGCAGGGTCGCTAAACTTTCCTCATCCATCTCTCCGGAGGCGTAGGAAATTAAGCGCCAGTCGGAAAGGGTGGCAGGCTGCCCTAACGTAATCGTTTTCCGGGTCTGGCGGATGCTGGCGACAGTTTGTTTGCCCGCTTTGAGCAGTTTGACGAGCAGGTGCTCATCGCTGATTTTGGTTAGTTCTTTGACAGCGCTGACGGACCAGGATTGGACCGAGTTGAGGATGAGCTTTTGGATGCGCCGGTGTTGCTTGTCGAACCATTGGGAAATGTGGATGAGCGATCGGGCCATCCAAGTCGAACCCCCGAAGTCGGAGGATTCTAGCCACTCGTCAAAAAGTTGGGACCCTTCGGTGAACCCATGTTCTTCGCAAAGTTCTTGGAGGATTTGCCGAAAACTACGACCGATTTCTAAGCCCCTGATGAAGCTGTGCTGGATGAAGGTAAAAAATTGCTGTAAGGTTTCTTGGGCTATCGTTTGGAGTTCCTGTGAACCCAAATTACTGTAGTCGTACTCTAAACGCAGGTTTAGCGGAATTGAGCTAAAACAGGGTTTAGCTGTAGATGCTTGCAGGCTATTCATGGTATGATGACCTTAGAAATATTTATGGCTAGGGCGGGTGGTACCGCTCTTTTTTGTCGCTCTTGTTAAACTATAGTAAACTATAGTCTGTCTGTCACTCCTTTTTTATAACGAATTGTAAACAGTTCGTCTAGACTGGAGAGATGAAAGTATGCAATCAATGCCTGAATCGTTCCTGCATCCCAGCGTCGGGCTGAATTGCGTTGATAAGAACGAATCACGCTTGCCGAGAGTCCGGTTTCCTGGCTTAGGGCCATTTGACTGATTCCCCGGGATTGCATGATGGCGTCTAAATTGCAGACGATTTCAATCTCTGAACCAAACTTAAGTACGGCAGGGCGTTCATCTGGGAGTGGGGGTGGTTGTCGTTTGTTGGAATTATCCATGAACAATCCGCCTTTTAGGTGACGGATAGTATTTTAATCGACTAATCTCTCCGGATCCAATGAACGGCTGAAAAACTGTTTTAACCTCTCCTAGGCTATCGTTTGGAGTTCGTGGGAACCCAAATTACTGTAGTCGTAATCTAAACGGAGGTTTAGCGGAATCGAGGTAAAAAACGGTTTAGCTGTAGATGCTTGTAGGCTATTCATGATAGGGTTGATGCAGTATTTATGTTGTTTAGGGCGGGTAGTACCGCTCTTTTTTGTAGCTTAAACTAGATGTGTACTTATTTACACATCTTTGTTGTGAAGAATTGTAAAGAATTGGTCGAGGGAGTCAACCTCAAAGAAATCCAGTAGCTTTTCTAAGCTGGCCTTGTCGATTCGACTAAAGCGGTTATTCTGCAAGGCCCGAACTGTGATGGGACTCAAGCCGGTTTCTCTTTTTAAGTCAAGTTGGGTGAGTCCTTTGCTGGCCATAAATTGGTCTAGGTTGCATTTGATTTCTCTTCCCACTGGTTAGTCCTTTTGGATGGTCTTGGATTTTAGCTATCTAACTATCTAGGATAGTAGATTAGACCCATCCCACTAAGGGGTATTGCTTTGGAATGCGATCGTGGCGATCGCCGCCTCAACTATAGACTAGCATACTACCATCCTAACTTTCCGTCAAGGATTTTTTGGATGCTCTTTGTAAACGATTGTAAATAAGTCATCGAAAGATTTGAGTTGGAAGTAGCCTGCGATGGTTGAAAGTGTTGCCCGGTCTATTCGACGGAAGCTGTTGTACTGATAAGCACGGATACCTGCCGGAGCAATTCCGGTGTCCTCGCTTAACTGTTGTTGGGTGAGTCCTCGTTGCTGCATCAACTCGTCAAGATGGCAGATAATTTCAGGCTTTTGAATGTCCATTCGCTCCGTTGGCAAAATCATCGTATTTAGCATTTAAGTATCCTAGCCTTCTAAAGAGGGGAGATGACAGCATCGACAATTTATTGTCGTTGGGAGGATGCAATGGGACCCCCATCTCCAGGAGTTGTGATGCACTCAGCGATCGCCGCCATCAGAGCAATTAAACTTTCCCGGGTCAAATTAGCATAACATTTATTGCATTCCTAGCAATTGCTATAGATGTAAATTTTCTTAAAGGCAGAAGATTGAAGAGCCAGAAAGCTAATATGGTGGGCAGAACGCGCTTTTCTCCTATGCCAACTCCCAAAAAACAGAAACGTCTTAATCTTGTACTGCCCGAGTGGATTCACCGAGGACTTAAGCGCCTGGTGGCCGATGAAGGCGTTACGATCCAATCCTGGATAGAAGAAACTATTAAAGAGGCGGTCCTGGAGGGCGGATATGCGACCCCTCCCCTCAAATATCACTCTCTGGCTGCTCTAGTTCTTGACAACTATAAAGTTTTAAAAGAAGAAACCAAGATTACGGAAGCTCGACTGGAGGCGATCGCCGCTGGGGAAGTTGCCTCAGAAGCTGATCTACTCAGAATTGCTAGGGCATTAGATTTAGATGAAGAATTTGTCATAGGGCTAGTCCAACAAGAAGCACGCGCCGGTTTAGCGGAGGTTGGCTAATGTTCTCACGCTCAAGTAGAGGAGGGTTCCACTACTAGCCCTGTCAAGGTGTATTTGTAGGGGTGCAATGTGCAGGCCCATTTAGGGGCGATTATAGAATCGCCCCTAAAAGAAATAACGATTTTTGGTCATTAAATTTGCCACCTTGACAGGGCCCAAGCATTGCGACCCTACAAGAAATAACGGTTGAGCTTTGTTTCTTTCGCGAACACTTTCCAGGCCCGATTTGCCATAAAATATAGCGAGAACCTAGACCCGTCTAGCCTACAGTGTCGGTGGTAATTTCTCCATCCTCTGACTAGCACCGATAGCTTTTGCGCTTTAACTGACGCCCCATAGTTAGAGTTGTTGACGATGAATTTGACTTTCTTCCGGAATGCTTTATAATTGTCCTCTGAAGGGACCGTTCTAACCCTCTTCTGTCACTCTCGGCAGAGGAAAATTAAGAAATCCACGTCAGCCGAAAGAGGGAAGAGAGCGAAGCAGGCCCGATTTATAAAAGAAATTAATCGATTTAACTCCAAAGATAACTGAGGAATAGGAAACACTTGTAACCAATAGAGAATAGAATTAAAACCGAGCATCGGCAGGAGGAGTAATTGAAGATTATTTAACGCGCTCTT
>NZ_JAMXOT010000207.1 GCF_024220515.1 Oscillatoria sp. HE19RPO | reverse complement strand
GCTCACGCGCTTAAGGCGGCATCCTCCATTCCATAGCGGCGATTTTTACCCGTGCGCTTGTCCGGTAGCGACGACAAGCGCTTGCGGAAAGAACCCACTACAGTGTCAAACCAACCTGGCTTTTTCAACGGCTCTGGCCCTCCTGGGTTTCTCAGATGTCATTACTATACTGGGATGCTGGGGACTTGAACAGTTTTTCGCCAAAATGAGAATTGCTGATGAATAACATCTTAATTGAAGATTCAGCCCGTCATCCCCAACTATTTGTGTGGAATGGAGCAATACCTCACAACCGCTTGCAGGCATGGTTATTAGAGCGGAATTTGAAACTGTCCAAAGACTTAATCGAACTGTGGGAAATGACAGGGGGTGGAGACTTGTTCGCGTCGGAAACGATTTTGAGTCCGTTTGGCGATGCTAAATTAGGGGATGATATCGATAGCGTCAATCAGTTTTACTGCGATCGAGGGATGGCGCAGAAGTATCTGGTGTTTCATGGGGGAACGGGATTGAGTGCAATTCGATTAGTTGATGGGCGCTACGTCACTCTCAGCGAAGACAGCGATCGAGAATTGTCGGAATTTCTGACGTTAGAGGATTGGTACCCACATTCCGCATAAGCAAAAATACTTATGAAGAATATCTCCGCAGGTTTTTTGGCTGAAGCAACTATTTTTCTAAAATAGCCAAAAACCTTTCCCTCTAATACTTTCAGCTATTTTTTCACAAAGGGACTCTATAACTCCCTCCAGCAGAATAAGCACTCAAAAAGTCTGGGTTTTATTGAGAATATTCTCAATAAGCAGAAAAACTCCGGTGACAGTGAGGACTGTCGTTCCCATAGATTTTCTATAAAATCGCTGAAACCCTTTATGGCTTAAGGTTTTGAAAAAAGAAAAAATCAGCAATTAAACCGGAGGAATGTGGGTTGGTACGTTGCTCAACTGCGATCGGAATATGCGAATCGCTATAAGCTCGATGCGTTGTTTGGGTAGCTTCGGAAAATGCGATCGCCCGGTGTTGAGAAAGAGAAGAATAACCGGGTTGAGAACTACTTAAGAAGTTGCGATCGAATCCCTGCGTTGTCGAGGTGCAGGAGAACCCCGGAGTAAACCTTCCGTGCTGATATCTTCATCAAGTTCTTCCCAATGAATCCCATAACCCCCGCCAGAAATTTGCCATTGAGATAATTGTTCGGGAGTGGCGTGTAATAACCGAGGATACCAAGCCAAGGGGACAGTAATGATGCGACCGTCCATGAGTTCCACACTAAGGGAGTCTTCTGTAAACTCTACGGTTTTCACTCGTTCATCGGCATTAGGTGCCAAAATACCCATTCCAAGCCTCCATTAAGGTTTCTTGATGTTCTTCAATTATAGCCTGTATTTTTCTGAGTTCCTTGGCACTAAACCCAATGTTCCGGGCGAGTGCCACAGGTTCTAACCAAAACTTGGCCGATAGATTATCGCGATCGATATGGATATGCGGCGGCTCGTTGGGTTCGTGACTATAAAAATAAAATCGATAGGCTCCTACTCTTAAAACAGTTGGCATTGTGGTTTATGACTCTCCATTAAACTTTGTTGAAGTTGAGGAGTGAGTTACTTCTGGTCTTCTTTATAACATTCATCCGGCTGTTTGTCCTGTGAAGATAGAGGTTTGGGGTGCATCGGGAGGCGATGGATCTACGCAAGGAGGGAGTTAGGCAAAATCGCCAACCGTTCGATAAAGAAGAAAGAGTTGGTAGCAATTTCGGGCCAACCCTATCGTCAATTTGGTGGTACTGGCCCGAAATTAATGGAGCGCCTTCCCAGGATCGAAATCCCCCTTTTCTTTAAAACTCCGCTTAAGCACCGTCACAAATACTCCATTTTCATTATCATTGTTGATATCAATTTTATCCCACAAACTTGGTAAAATAAATGCCAATCCCGAGCCTATTTTAGTGCTTAATGTTACGCTGGCAAAAAACATAGGAATAACCTGTGGAAGAACTTGATTTGAAGTTGGTTTTTTTATACATCGAGATAAAAATACAGGTTGTCTATCTTTTAATTTCAATTCTCTTACTAAAATATCGTTAGGATTGAAGCCTACTTGAGGAAGGTAATATGTTTGGTTGTTTTTCGTATGCTTTAAACCATTAATTATAGGAGCAGGGAAAAGAATTACTCGGGTGAAACAGCAATTTCCAAAATAACAATTATCAGAGCGCAAGCTATGATAGAACCAAGCCTTTCGTTCTTCTATTGTTAGCCCTGAAATAAATTGATTAATTTCAGCGGCTTTAATCAATAAATCCATAGAGTTAAACCATTCCTCTTTAGGATCTAAATAAACTATTCTCCTTTCTGCATTTTCTTGAGGATTACCACTCTTTAACCAGCAACGCTTGGCATCTTCAACCCGTCCAAGTGCTTCCCAGCACTGCGCTGCATTTTCCCACTGTTCAGCCACCTCCAATGCCTGAACTTCACAAACTTGCTGCCTTTCGACATTGCCAGCTTTTTGCCAGCACTCAGCCGCTTGTTCCCACTGCCCCACCTTCTCAAACAGTTGAGCCGCTTGTTGCCAATCCTGCAAATCAACAAACACCCGAGCCGCTTCACCATAGTTCCGCTCTTGCAACAGGAGTTTAGCCCTTGTCTGCAACTGTAACTCTATGTCGCCTGACTTTTCAAAACACTCGATCGCCTGACGGTAGAAGCCAGATTCCAGATAGTAGTGACCGCGCTCTCGCCACATTTCAGCCATTGGCTCTATGCGATCGCTTATGGCTGATTCAGGATCGATCCGTTGAACGAAACTCGCTACCTCTAACTGACTCCAAACTGCTGAAAGTTGAGTTTCCCAAATATTCAAAATTCGACGGGCGCGGGTAACGGCGACATAAAGCAAGTTCAACTCTAGCCGCAATTCTGGCTTTTCAGTCTCCTTGGGTGCTTGCTTACCTCCCAACACCTTATTCCACAAGGATTGGCGCGGCTTGAAAAATTCCACCAAGAACACCGTGTCAAACT
Source organism: Oscillatoria sp. HE19RPO (assembly GCF_024220515.1). GTDB lineage: Bacteria > Cyanobacteriota > Cyanobacteriia > Cyanobacteriales > Laspinemataceae > Laspinema. The sequence goes on along the minus strand of NZ_JAMXOT010000207.1, from coordinate 2,148 downwards.
CTAGCCCCTTTGCTTCCTCAATTGTAAAAACAAAGCTAGATTTAAACTCTGTACTCAACCTGTCTCTATCTGCTTCAGTTCTGACTAGGATGGCTTCATTGGGATTTAGCTGCCATAAAGTTGGTTGTAGGGTTTCCAAAGGTGCAGCAATTAGCCGCGCACATTCGCCATAACTGCCCACAGGTTGCCCAATTTCATTGATACGCTCTTGTAGCAGGCGGTATCGCAACTTTAGCAGTTGATTGGCTAAGTTTACCAATGAGCCAACACTGCGGAAGTTAAAGTCTAAAGTTTTCTGAACTGCTTGACGCTGCCCCTTAAAAAATTTGGTCTTCAGGTCTTCCCACCGGAAGCCACTAGGGCTTATCATTTGGTTTAAATCTCCTGCAAAGAAAAGATGTCCTCCTGAAGCCACCAGTCTGATGAGTAGTTCCAAGTGTAACTCCGTAAAGTCTTGTACCTCATCGCAGACAATCAGCTGATAGCGATCGCTTTTCCCTTGCCGAATGAGTTGCAGAACTTTTCGCGCCAAATCTATCTCGTCAAAACGCTCCTCCTGCTGTAATAAACCTTGATACCATGCAGCTATCTTATAGACTTTCTGGCGATCGCGTCTGGAAACCACCGATGACCGTTTCTTGCCCAACTGCGCGTACTGTTTTTCAGACAGCAAATTAGAACCTGTCTCCAGAGATGCTCCTTTGATGATACTGCGAATCTCATCCCAAATGAGCGCTGATGGATAAGGCTGTTGAGCTTTACGGCGGTAGAGTTGCTCGAAGATTTGGTATGTTACCTCATCTTCAGGAAGGTAAGAATTCCCGGCTGCTGCCAGGATATCTAAACACAAATTTCCGATAGTCTTAAACTCAAAAACCGATTCAATGTCAATGTTGCTGCCACTGACGAGGCGCTTAAATTGCTTCTCAGCTTCTTTAACGAGAATCGGGTTGTAGGCGACATAAAGCCGTTTTCCCTCTGGCAAAGTCTCTAAACTTTTCACCAAGCGATACAGTCCGACAGTGGTTTTGCCCGTTCCGGCACTACCCGATAGCAACAGGTTCCCGTATAGCTTCACCAGTTCATACTCATCTGAGGTGAGTTTCAGGGGCAAGTCAGCATCTTGGGTTGCGATCGCTCTGTGCCAATCCTCGTCCGATTCCACCACCCGCCATTGAATATTGCCTAGCAGTTCGTCAACAAAATCAGGGGGAATCTGCAACTCTTGCGATCGTGCTGCTTCAAGAGCAGATTGTTCCTCTGGGGTGAGTTGGTCGCGATCCACACTCCCGATCGCCTCTAGCAATTCAGCATTCAGCCATTCAGCATCAGGAGTTTTTTGTCTTGCCTTAGCGCTTTGGGACACATCATCATGAGCCAGACAAATATCCTGAACGGCTATATAGGTTTGTGGCTGTCCCGTCTCAGGTTTTTTGGAGTTCTCGTAAGTAAAAATCAGGCGCGATGCTTGGTTAATGCGGGCTTCCCAAACTCCCTTGGCGATGCCTTTGAGTTTCTTCACCCGCAATCCGCCGTCAAATTGCTGCTGTCTTAGCTTGTCGATACAATTCCACACCCTTTCATTCAGGGTGCTTTCCGTAGCTTTACGGATGAAATCAACCACATCGGGGTGTAAGACCGCTGGCAATAACATATTGGGGGTAGGTAAAATAAGTTTTCGTCATATTACCATGTCGGATCTACTTTTTTCATCAAAAAACGATAATTTACTGGTCTTGAGGAGCAATTCTCATTTTGGAAATTCAACTGCTATTGGGTGGGATGTCTAACTCAAGTCCTTCAAGCATAAAGGTCAGAAGGTGATCCCAACTGTCGAAGTACAGATAACGGTTTAACGCGGTGCAAATCATCAAAGAAGGTTTGGCGCTTCGGCAAGTACACTCGTAGCAACTGGTACTTGTCATCGAGCAACTCCAGCAGGGTATGGAAGAGCAGGGAGAGGATGCTGAGGGTCGCCAGCAATGAGGAAAGATGCTGCAAGACAAGTCCAAAATTGTGTCCCTTGATGGTAGCCTTTGGTCTTGAGGGTGTTGTTATTCTCATTCTCAACTGGACATCGGGTTCGCCCTGCTAAAACCACGTCTGCTACATTGTCATTGCTCAGAGGATAACTCGTGGCAAAGGAGT
>NZ_JAMXOT010000206.1 GCF_024220515.1 Oscillatoria sp. HE19RPO | reverse complement strand
GGATCTCCCCATTGGGTTCCTCTTTTAGGGCTTTTTGAAGTTTTTTGACTTGTTCAGTCGTTAAACAATTGGTAGCTGGCATGGGCTTGATTGTTATGGAAGGTCTGAATATTATACCAATTTAAATGCTGAACAGCTTAACGTTATTAATGAGTAGAGTTTCAATCCCGTTGCCGGGATTCATTGTAATGAAAGACCATGAGCAGTTTGATAACTGCCTCCTCAGCAAGCCAGTTTCAATCCCGTTGCCGGGATTCATTGTAATGAAAGTTTTCTTTAAATCGGGGGGAGGGCGAACCTTCTCGTTTCAATCCCGTTGCCGGGATTCATTGTAATGAAAGGGAAATGGAATCACAGCTATTCGGCTAAAATTAAAGGTTTCAATCCCGTTGCCGGGATTCATTGTAATGAAAGACTACATAATTACCCAGTGGACATACTGAGTTAATGGTTTCAATCCCGTTGCCGGGATTCATTGTAATGAAAGGTAACCTTCACAACCGGAACAGACGGCACAATCCAAGGTTTCAATCCCGTTGCCGGGATTCATTGTAATGAAAGTCAATTGGAATTTTCGGTGCAGCAGAACTTAAGGTTGGTTTCAATCCCGTTGCCGGGATTCATTGTAATGAAAGCGCAAGCCACCGACCGGGCGGCAAACGACCCACGGCCAAGTTTCAATCCCGTTGCCGGGATTCATTGTAATGAAAGTTCGCGCTGGCAAGAAGCAGCGCTGGCTTTCGGCTATTGTTTCAATCCCGTTGCCGGGATTCATTGTAATGAAAGTTCGCGATCGCCCATAACCCAAAGTGCCAGTGTTGGGTTTCAATCCCGTTGCCGGGATTCATTGTAATGAAAGTTCTTTAATTGGAACGGTTGCCGCAGTAGTGGCGATCGGTTTCAATCCCGTTGCCGGGATTCATTGTAATGAAAGGTTAATCGTCGGATATTTCAAAAATTCTAAATCGTATGTTTCAATCCCGTTGCCGGGATTCATTGTAATGAAAGGCCATATTCATGAACGGAGCTCAGCGGAGTGAATGTTTCAATCCCGTTGCCGGGATTCATTGTAATGAAAGCACGGGAAACTTTGAGCAAGAAGTTCACAGCGTGTTTTATGTTTCAATCCCGTTGCCGGGATTCATTGTAATGAAAGGGTTTCTCTTTATGGGTGGCTGGAGCCATAGCCACGTTTCAATCCCGTTGCCGGGATTCATTGTAATGAAAGATATGCAACGCAAGCAGCAGGCATTGACTCAAGCGATTCGGAGTTTCAATCCCGTTGCCGGGATTCATTGTAATGAAAGGTTAAAACAATCCCTCCTTGATGCGATCGGGACTGAGTTTCAATCCCGTTGCCGGGATTCATTGTAATGAAAGTAAATGATCGGGAATCCCTGCACCTTGCTTTTTTAGGTTTCAATCCCGTTGCCGGGATTCATTGTAATGAAAGTCGAAGAATTTATTGAGGAGTTTGGAGAGGGGTGGTTTCAATCCCGTTGCCGGGATTCATTGTAATGAAAGATTGATGGTTTAAGGGTGTGTACACTATTTGTACAGTTTCAATCCCGTTGCCGGGATTCATTGTAATGAAAGCCTATTTTGGCTTGTGATGGGTGGGCTTTCGTAGAGGTTTCAATCCCGTTGCCGGGATTCATTGTAATGAAAGAGCCACTTGTCGCCCTCTGTGCCTGCCGGTTTCTCTATAATGTTTCAATCCCGTTGCCGGGATTCATTGTAATGAAAGCTCGGGCTGCTGAACCAAACAAACGAACTCATTGTTTCAATCCCGTTGCCGGGATTCATTGTAATGAAAGTCAGGGCCTTGACTAACGCCTCAGCATCAAAACGTTTCAATCCCGTTGCCGGGATTCATTGTAATGAAAGTGCAACCGAAGGGGGTTTCTCGGGATTGCGGGGATAAGTTTCAATCCCGTTGCCGGGATTCATTGTAATGAAAGGGGGCTGAGTTTGAAGGTGCAGCAGCTGCAGAGATGCGTTTCAATCCCGTTGCCGGGATTCATTGTAATGAAAGGGGAGATGATTTGGTCCCGCCCACCATCCCCCAGCCGTTTCAATCCCGTTGCCGGGATTCATTGTAATGAAAGTGGCGATCGCAGAGTTGGCAGCAGCCAAGGGAGATGTTTCAATCCCGTTGCCGGGATTCATTGTAATGAAAGAAATCAGATCAGTGGGTTGGGCTGGAAGTCATCGGGGTTTCAATCCCGTTGCCGGGATTCATTGTAATGAAAGACGGGTGAGTGGGAGCGATTTATTTGGAGACTTATCCGTTTCAATCCCGTTGCCGGGATTCATTGTAATGAAAGTGGTAGGGATTCAACGCAATAAACGTTTTAAAATTCCGTTTCAATCCCGTTGCCGGGATTCATTGTAATGAAAGTGCTCAATTGGTAGAGCAATACAGTGAATTAATTGTTTCAATCCCGTTGCCGGGATTCATTGTAATGAAAGCTGTTCACTAGGAGGGCAATTCCCATCAGGTTTAATGTTTCAATCCCGTTGCCGGGATTCATTGTAATGAAAGCTTGTGAGTGGATTGGTGCAGCAATGGGTCTGGTTTCAATCCCGTTGCCGGGATTCATTGTAATGAAAGATAGCGACATTTTGTCGCCAATTCATAAACGGACTGTTTCAATCCCGTTGCCGGGATTCATTGTAATGAAAGTTGTAGATGCCAAGACCAGCATTTACCTTCCCTCCTTAGTTTCAATCCCGTTGCCGGGATTCATTGTAATGAAAGCTAGCTTTTCTCGGGTGCGGTTGATAAATTCGAGAGAGTGTTTCAATCCCGTTGCCGGGATTCATTGTAATGAAAGCCAAAGGACCCGATAGGTCCCATCAGGGAATAACTCGAGTTTCAATCCCGTTGCCGGGATTCATTGTAATGAAAGCTGGCTGCATATTGCGATCGCGGTGCCACTTTAGTTTCAATCCCGTTGCCGGGATTCATTGTAATGAAAGTCCTGTGTAGTTACCTTTTTGCCGGTGTTCCGATTTAGTTTCAATCCCGTTGCCGGGATTCATTGTAATGAAAGGTCCGATCGCCGTGGGACGCTTCCCCTCCTGAGCCTGTTTCAATCCCGTTGCCGGGATTCATTGTAATGAAAGGTCAGAACGACTTAAGCGAGTTGCTGAACTCTTTGAGTTTCAATCCCGTTGCCGGGATTCATTGTAATGAAAGTAATATCCATCCCATCTACGACTTGAAAGTTATCTGTTTCAATCCCGTTGCCGGGATTCATTGTAATGAAAGGGTGAATGGAGCCACTGACACGACATGGTTCCATTGTTTCAATCCCGTTGCCGGGATTCATTGTAATGAAAGCCCTTCGCAAAATTGAGCGGACTGACTTAATTCAGGAGTTTCAATCCCGTTGCCGGGATTCATTGTAATGAAAGACAAGAAGGCGATCGCATCCACACTCTGACATTAGCGTTTCAATCCCGTTGCCGGGATTCATTGTAATGAAAGAAAAGATTTCCGTTGTCAGACTTAATGCCCAATACATGTTTCAATCCCGTTGCCGGGATTCATTGTAATGAAAGAAGCGATCGCCTCCGTGGGCGATCGCTTCTTAAGAGTTTCAATCCCGTTGCCGGGATTCATTGTAATGAAAGTCGTGCAGTTCACGGGGCTTGGTTATAAGGTACACGTTTCAATCCCGTTGCCGGGATTCATTGTAATGAAAGTTCCTTTACAAGTACAGCCTTTTGGCTGCTTTTCAGTTTCAATCCCGTTGCCGGGATTCATTGTAATGAAAGCAAGCCTTTCCACATGACCGGACGGGCGATCGACCTGACGTTTCAATCCCGTTGCCGGGATTCATTGTAATGAAAGATAAATTGTATGACGCTTGTATGACAAACGTACAGTTTCAATCCCGTTGCCGGGATTCATTGTAATGAAAGCAGGGGTTGCCGGGACCCTCGCAGCAATGGAGGATTTGAATATGTTTCAATCCCGTTGCCGGGATTCATTGTAATGAAAGCAGGGTCAATTTCAATGATTTGTCGGTTTATGAATGTTTCAATCCCGTTGCCGGGATTCATTGTAATGAAAGTCATTTAAGGTGCTGATATATTCATTCAGCTTTTTGTTTCAATCCCGTTGCCGGGATTCATTGTAATGAAAGTTCATTTAAGGTGCTGATATATTCATTCAGCTTTTTGTTTCAATCCCGTTGCCGGGATTCATTGTAATGAAAGGTTGGTTCTTCGTAAGTGTTTCCTGTGCAAGAAAGGTTTCAATCCCGTTGCCGGGATTCATTGTAATGAAAGGCCCCTTTATCAAGTCCAAGAAACCGCGCCACAGTTTCAATCCCGTTGCCGGGATTCATTGTAATGAAAGGCCAAGACCGCTGACGCTTTTTCGATAATTTCCGTTTCAATCCCGTTGCCGGGATTCATTGTAATGAAAGTCGGCGGCCAACATGGAAACGGCCCCTTTTCTTAATGTTTCAATCCCGTTGCCGGGATTCATTGTAATGAAAGCTCCAAACCATGTATCCGTGATACTTCCGGCCCTTGTTTCAATCCCGTTGCCGGGATTCATTGTAATGAAAGTGAAAAATCGGGGTTGGGCTTCTGGTAGTGCGATCGGTTTCAATCCCGTTGCCGGGATTCATTGTAATGAAAGCTGTTCTGTTTGCTAGGGAATTGATAGAGGGGAGGGTTTCAATCCCGTTGCCGGGATTCATTGTAATGAAAGTATCGCGATCGCTTCCCCGTCCACATCGGGGGGATGTTTCAATCCCGTTGCCGGGATTCATTGTAATGAAAGCGGAGGAATTGCGCGATCGCTTTCAAAAAGCCCGCGTTTCAATCCCGTTGCCGGGATTCATTGTAATGAAAGCTTCCCTATTCGCCGCAAAAGAATCCCAGAAGGTTTGTTTCAATCCCGTTGCCGGGATTCATTGTAATGAAAGTGGCGATCGCATCTACAGTTAAACCACCCATGCGGGCATGTTTCAATCCCGTTGCCGGGATTCATTGTAATGAAAGAATGGGACGAAAAAGGGTGGCTAACAGGTTATTACGTGTTTCAATCCCGTTGCCGGGATTCATTGTAATGAAAGGTGTTTTTTATTTGTACTAAACCTTTACAAAAACGTTTCAATCCCGTTGCCGGGATTCATTGTAATGAAAGTATTGCCTGGAACCGCCAGTTTGCTGGCCCAATATTGTTTCAATCCCGTTGCCGGGATTCATTGTAATGAAAGTTCAGCGGCCTCAAAAGTTCGGTAGGTCATGCCAGAAGTTTCAATCCCGTTGCCGGGATTCATTGTAATGAAAGCAACGCTCCTCCGGCTTCTGGAGGGGGAGGGGACGTGTTTCAATCCCGTTGCCGGGATTCATTGTAATGAAAGTGCAGCTTCCAAGCGCTAGGGATGGGCAACATATAGTTTCAATCCCGTTGCCGGGATTCATTGTAATGAAAGCCTTGGTTCAAATATTTGGTCGCCTGGGTTTAAGCCTCTGTTTCAATCCCGTTGCCGGGATTCATTGTAATGAAAGGTCTGGGTTGGCGAATCAATCGGAGTGGGATTTAGTTTCAATCCCGTTGCCGGGATTCATTGTAATGAAAGGCGCAAGACGCGCAGAAACCTGATAGCCCTATCACGTTTCAATCCCGTTGCCGGGATTCATTGTAATGAAAGCCGACTTCCCCTGCTTTTTCTCGATGTATTCATCAGTTTCAATCCCGTTGCCGGGATTCATTGTAATGAAAGCAGTGGGAGGGTGGAATGAGGCAGTAAGCGATAGTTGTTTCAATCCCGTTGCCGGGATTCATTGTAATGAAAGCCTCGACGCAGGTGGTGGTGTTTAGTATAAGCCTGGTGTTTCAATCCCGTTGCCGGGATTCATTGTAATGAAAGGAGATGTCATCAATATCCCCAACCCCCTTCTCAGTTTGTTTCAATCCCGTTGCCGGGATTCATTGTAATGAAAGGTTGTTGATCCAGACAATGAGCAGGCTGCCCCATGTTTCAATCCCGTTGCCGGGATTCATTGTAATGAAAGTTGCAGCTAACAACGCTCCCCACTCAGGGGATTTTTGTTTCAATCCCGTTGCCGGGATTCATTGTAATGAAAGTCGCGTTTCCCTGGCATCCCCATCCACGACGACATCAGAACCGTTTCAATCCCGTTGCCGGGATTCATTGTAATGAAAGCTTTAAGATTGGAAAACCAGCTTGCCCGATCGCCTGCCAAGTTTCAATCCCGTTGCCGGGATTCATTGTAATGAAAGGTCTCGGGATAGCGGGTTGTCGTGGCTTAACATGGCTGTTTCAATCCCGTTGCCGGGATTCATTGTAATGAAAGCTCGGTCAGGGGCGGTCCCCACTCGCCGACGGGCATGGATGTTTCAATCCCGTTGCCGGGATTCATTGTAATGAAAGACAGCCAAATCCTCGATCGCCGCCAACGTCCCGGCCTGTTTCAATCCCGTTGCCGGGATTCATTGTAATGAAAGGTGGGATTCCCAAATCTGAACCCCATACCCATTCGATTTGTTTCAATCCCGTTGCCGGGATTCATTGTAATGAAAGCATCGCTCCCCTGGCGAACCGTGATGGTATCCCCATGTTTCAATCCCGTTGCCGGGATTCATTGTAATGAAAGGTTAACCCGTGCTGGGTCTAATTCGTAGAATTGTTTCAATCCCGTTGCCGGGATTCATTGTAATGAAAGTTTTGTCGGAGATAAACCGGCTGCCCGCCTTTCTCGTTTCAATCCCGTTGCCGGGATTCATTGTAATGAAAGTTTAACTTCTTCCATCTCCACTTCCATTGAATCAAGTTTCAATCCCGTTGCCGGGATTCATTGTAATGAAAGCTTGGGACTAATAAACCAAACAAACGAACCTATTGTTTCAATCCCGTTGCCGGGATTCATTGTAATGAAAGCCCTAGGTGTACACAGTGTGTAATCGATATGTATTCAAGTTTCAATCCCGTTGCCGGGATTCATTGTAATGAAAGTTGGTGAGTGCCTGCGATGATTACTTAATTGGCGTTTCAATCCCGTTGCCGGGATTCATTGTAATGAAAGCTTTTTCAGGAAATTGGCCGAAAAAGGCTTTTTTGAGTTTCAATCCCGTTGCCGGGATTCATTGTAATGAAAGCGTGGCGATGCCATCCTCTGATTCCAGGCAAGCAGTTTCAATCCCGTTGCCGGGATTCATTGTAATGAAAGTTCCTCCGGCAAGGAGTTCCCCGCACCAAAAACGTTTCAATCCCGTTGCCGGGATTCATTGTAATGAAAGCTGGTTGGGAGGATTCATTCTCCCAGCCCCAATCCCCGTTTCAATCCCGTTGCCGGGATTCATTGTAATGAAAGTTGGCCCACAACTCATCGGGGCGAACTCTACATTGTTTCAATCCCGTTGCCGGGATTCATTGTAATGAAAGTCGTCGGACCTCGCCGGTCTTGGTAGAATTTAGCCTGTTTCAATCCCGTTGCCGGGATTCATTGTAATGAAAGCCGAGGGACTGCCTAGGGTCTGGGGTGGCGAATAATTGTTTCAATCCCGTTGCCGGGATTCATTGTAATGAAAGCGAATTTAGCCCTCAAATACTGTCCTATTTATCAGTGTTTCAATCCCGTTGCCGGGATTCATTGTAATGAAAGTTCTTATAGGTTCATTATGGCACAAGCACAAGCATTCGTTTCAATCCCGTTGCCGGGATTCATTGTAATGAAAGGCGATCGCCTTTGGGATGGCGATCGATTTAACGCCAGTTTCAATCCCGTTGCCGGGATTCATTGTAATGAAAGTCGCAATTTCTGGGTGAAGAAACTCTCAGAGTTGGTTTCAATCCCGTTGCCGGGATTCATTGTAATGAAAGTTTTCTGGGTTCGGGGTTGCAGTCATCGGTCTTTGTTTCAATCCCGTTGCCGGGATTCATTGTAATGAAAGAGTTGGTTAATGTATTCATCAACCGGACCTACGCGGTGTTTCAATCCCGTTGCCGGGATTCATTGTAATGAAAGGAACCGATCGCCCCCGACAAGCCCGAAGAGGCTGCCAGTTTCAATCCCGTTGCCGGGATTCATTGTAATGAAAGCGCGAGATACCAATACCCCGTCCCGTATCGTGATGTTTCAATCCCGTTGCCGGGATTCATTGTAATGAAAGAGGATGCGTTGCGAATGGCGAACCACTCCCGGATATTGTTTCAATCCCGTTGCCGGGATTCATTGTAATGAAAGCCTCATCCTGTTGCCGTTGAAAGCCGTTGCTTATGGTTTCAATCCCGTTGCCGGGATTCATTGTAATGAAAGCAGGAGAAGAAACTTGAGCAGATATATGGGGAGGACAAGTTTCAATCCCGTTGCCGGGATTCATTGTAATGAAAGTGTAGAATTTAGAGGATCGCCACTCATTGTCCGTCGTTTCAATCCCGTTGCCGGGATTCATTGTAATGAAAGAGGACATTTGATTGATTGGGGATGAGTAATTTTGGGCGTTTCAATCCCGTTGCCGGGATTCATTGTAATGAAAGCGCCGCCGATACTGTTCCTCCCATCAACTGAGCGAGCTCGTTTCAATCCCGTTGCCGGGATTCATTGTAATGAAAGCGGCCCTGGCAGAAATCATTGACTTTGCTCTTTTTGAAGTTTCAATCCCGTTGCCGGGATTCATTGTAATGAAAGTGGGATATAAAAATGAGCGATGAAGTCAAGCCTGTTTCAATCCCGTTGCCGGGATTCATTGTAATGAAAGCCTCTATGGGCACGGAGCAGATGGAGAGCCGATGTATTGTTTCAATCCCGTTGCCGGGATTCATTGTAATGAAAGACCGATCGCCCAAAGATAGAGTCCAAGGGGACTTGGTGGCGGGTTTTGGCGGGAGGGTTTGGAAACCTCCGTTTCAGGAGTTGGCCCCTGAGTGACCGCCGGACTCTGAATCGTTGAAACTATTTATTTGTCAAGGTTCTGGCGTTTTGGCGGGACCCCCGGGGAAATCGACCCCGCTTCGTCCTGCCAAATTTTGGCATGAATTTAGTCTACCACAGGAGGCGGAAAATTGTTCCACTTTATTTTAACCCAGGGGAGAGCCATTCTCTAGGGACCTGGGATATCGTCGTAGTTACTCGCCGCTTTTCTGAGGATAGTGGCGATTTCTTTCACAATCCAAGGGGGGTCGATGACTCGGGCATTGGACCCATACCTCAAAATTCGCTGGCGGAACCAAAAGGGACAATCCTCTTTGGTCTCAATTTCCACATATTTCTGCTTCAGATTCCGTTCGATGACTTGTTCATGAATCCGGCGGGGTTCATAGTTGGCGAGGGGGCCCGTCATGCGATAGCGAATGGTCAGGGTGGGAAAGGAGGAGTGGACCCATGCCTGTGCCGAGGGGGGTCCGACGGATTTAATCCGGTCAATCCGAAACAGGCAATTTCGATAGACCAGTTCAGGACGCAGGTGGCGATGATATTGTTCTAAGTCCGGGACAAAGGCGAACAGGTAGAGGGTCCCGTCATGGAGGCGGAGTTCGCAACGGTCCAAATCCATTGTTAGGTCTTGTTTTTGGCTATCGATATAGCGCAGGGTAAAGCGGTACTGCTGGGCGCATCGGTCCTGGAGTTCTTCCAGCAAACGTCGGCATTGCGGTGCACTGTAGTTGGTGGGGGGCGAAAAATCGACTTGGATATCCGGGGGAGAGTCCGTTTCTCCGAGGTGACTGAGGCGGACCAGTTGTTGTGCTTCCGTGGCAAAGTTCATTTCCGTCAGAAAATGCGCTGCCAGATAAAGGGTTTGGCGTTGGGAGGCGGACAAGATAATGGGAAAGCTGGATTCCACGAGGGTATAGGGCCGGTGGGGTGCGCAGTCGATCGCAAATCCGCAGTCTCGCAAATCCGCAATCGTCCGACTGAGTTTCTGTCCCACATCGTCAATCTTTTTATCGGTTCTCTCGAAAAACTCCGCCACTAAGGTAATCAAATCTTCTCGCTTCCACGACTGTTCAGTCAGTCGTTCCAAAATATATAAACTAAGGGCGAGAGAACTATAACGAGATGGCATCATGTTCAGATTTGCGGGTAAACGTGGTTTTTAGCAAGGCTCAGTGTGATTCATGAGGGTTCGTCAATCGGGTATAGTAGCCCCCTTGTCAGGATTTACCTCTATTTGGAGACCGAACCGAACCCACTCGGTGTAGCTTGGGTAGGCAGGCTTTGTCCCTATAGTCTCCCCCTTGAGGGTGCGAGTTTTTGCGCCCAGATGTGGGCCTGGTTTGCCGGAGTTTGGGTAAATTTTTCTCTAATTTACAACAAATTTGAGAAGTTGTCATTATTTGATAATAACTTGGCTGGGAAAGGTATTAAGGTAGATACTATAGCAAAAGACCCGCACCCTCAAGGGTGGGGCTATACAAACAAAGCCCGCCTGCGCGGGCTAACCCAGAAAACTGAGTTTTTTATACCCGAACTTGGTGTTACATAAGACCGAAGGCGATTCAAACCGCTGCTGATGCACTCATTTATTCCTAAACCCTGATGAAACTTAATCTCAAACCCCTATACTCTCAACTCAATCCTGGAGTGGGTCACTGTCCCCTGAACTGTCAGGACCGCTGCCTAGTCCAAGAACGCGCCCCTACCCTGAAGCCGCCTCCGGGCTATACTTGTCCCCTGTCTTCCCATCAGGCTGAAACCTATCAGGCGGTGGTGGAGGGGGATGCGGATATTATCTTTAACAAAAGTGCTACGGGGGATGGCAAAACCCTGAGTGGGGCGTTGCCGAGTCTGCTGGATGAGCGGTTTCGACTGATGGCTTTGTATCCAACGATTGAGTTGGTGGAGGACCAAACCCAGCAGCAGCGAGGATATCATCAATTATTTGGCCTAGATGCGGACTCGCGAATCGATCGCCTGTTTGGGGAAGAACTGAATCGGCGGGTTCAGGATGAATCTAGCAATAAGTTCCAAGAGTTGCTGATGGCGATTTATCACAAGCCTATTCTGCTGACGAATCCGGATATCTTCCATTTTATCACACACTACCGCTATCGCCAATCGGCTTTTGACCCGAGTTTATTACCCCTGGCGTTGGCGGAATGGCCGGACTTGTGGATGTTTGATGAATTTCACATTTTCGGACCCCATCAAGAGGCGGCAGCGTTGAATAGTTTGACCTTGATTCGGCGCACTCAGCAAGACAAGCGTCCCCGGCGGTTTTTGTTTACTTCGGCGACTCCTAAACCGGATTTTATCGCCCAATTACAGCAAGCTGAGTTTAAAGTGCGGGAAATTTCCGGTCGTTATACCAGTGAGGAAACCCCGGGATATCGGCAGATTCTCCAGCCGATCGCCTTGGAATTTGTGGAGTTGGGGGAGGGGGATGCAGTGCAATGGTTGGTGGAGTCAGCGGATCAGTTGCGGATCGCACTTCCCCCAGGAGGACGGGGATTAATTATCCTCAACTCCATTGCAGGGGTGAATCGGGTGGTCCCGAAGTTAGCCGACGCGCTGCCTGAAGTGCGAGTTCGGGAAATCAGTGGACGGATCGATCGCAAGCAGCGATCGCAAATTCAAGGTGAGTTAAAAGATTCCCCGGATCCGGTGCTGATTGTCGCAACTTCGGCGGTGGATGTGGGGGTGGATTTTAGAATTCACTTGTTGATTTGTGAGGGGAGTGATGCAGCAACGGTGGTGCAGCGGTTAGGACGGTTGGGACGACATCCGGGATTTGCGGACTATCGGGCGTTTGTGTTGGTATCCCGGCGCACGCCTTGGGTGCTCCCCCGATTACAGCAGGCGATCGCTGGTGAGGAAACCCTGGATCGCACCCAGTTCCATGAGGCGATCGCTGAGGCATTTGAACCCCCGAAAGCGTTTGAGGAGTACCGTCAGCACTGGGGTCCCCTGCAAGCGCAAGGGATGATGGTGACGATGAGTCAGGAAAATGCTCAGGTTAGTCAATCGATTCGCGATCGCATGACAGAAGACCTGAATCGCGTCTATCCCAATCGCCTAGAATCCGCTCGTCGTCAATGGTTTGCCATGATGGGAAATCCAGTCGGAAAAGCCACCCAAGAGGAACTGTTACGGTTTCGCGGGGGAACGGCACTTCAAGCAGCAGTGTGGGATGACGGTCGGTTTTATACTTATGATTTGCTGCGGTTGTTGCCTTATGCCAAGGTGGAACTCTGCGATCGCGAGACCTTTCTCACTGCTGCCACTGCTGCCGGTTATGGTACGGAATCCTTTCCCGAGGCTTATATCCAGGTCTATTTACGAGTGCAGGAGTGGGTGGAAAAGCGAATTTCCCTCACTTTATCCACCAGTCGAGATACCGATGAGTTGTCCGCCGGTGAACTCTGCTTGCTCGATCGCCTGATGACAGTCGGACATCCCCAAGAACAGGTGAAACGCTGTCTCCAGCGGCGCAAGTTCCTGGCATTCCTGGTTCCGGTTCTCAGTCAACCCAGTAGTCATTGGCAAGTAAGATCTAAGTTACAATTACCCCCCACTTTTGGATTATATCGGCTCACGGATGCAGGAGGTCAAACTTATGCTTGTGCCTTTAACCAAGATGCGCTGTTATTGGAGGCATCGAAATGGAAGTTAAAACAGTTTTGCCGCAGTCAACCCAAATCTTTGATATTTTAAACCCTGCTCATACTAAATGCAGGTATCAAAAGCAACAAACCGTGGGAGGTCAAACCCTGTAGGGGCGCTTCGAGAAGCGCCCGGGCGATTCGCGAATCGCCCCTACAGGGGAGGGATAAATTCCCCGCCGGGTGGTGCTTTAAAAAAAACCGATTCCAAATCACTTATTCACCCCAATAATCATGGCAAGCTTACTGCAAAACGCAATTAAAATCACCCTAGACCCCGATACCGACCCGATTTTAACCCAGTATATTGACCTCATTCTCCCGGCAGTCGAGCGCGAATTTAGTTCAATTTCAGCATTAGGCGGGGATTATGAAACCCACTATCAGCAGTTAAAACAACGGGGGGATAACCATGCCGCAGAAAAAGCTCAACGCTGGAGCGATCGCCCGGACCAAAATTTATGTGTCCATGTCCTCAATGCCTTATTAATTGCCTGGAATTTGGCGGAAAATTATCTGAGTTCGCCCTTATCCGACGAAGAAAAACGCCTGTTATGTTTGGGAATTACCCTCCATGATTATAACAAATATTGTCACGGTCAGGGGGAAGAAGCTCCCAAAGCCTACGAAGTTCCCGAAATTTTATCCCTCTGTCAAGAGATGGGACAACGATTAAATTTTCAGGCATTTTGGCCGGAGTGGGAATCCTATCTATCAGATATCGGATTTCTGGCGCAAAATACCCAATTTAAAGTAGGAACCAATCCCTATCCGAGCAATTGGCCTAAATTTGCGATCGCTCACTCGGGGCGATTGACTTGTCCCCTGCGTCACTTACTGGCATTTGCTGATATTGCCGTGCATTTAAAAGATGCGGCAGATATTAAAAAAGACCCGGAAAATATTAATCCAGAAAAAGGGGGGAAACGACTTCGAGAGCATTTAAGGGACCTAAACATTAAAAAAACTTTAGTCTATCATCACCTCCGAGATACCATCGGCATTCTCACCAATGGCATTCACAATGCCACCCTAAATTTTGCCGCAGAACAGGACTGGCAGCCGTTAATATTTTTTGCCCGAGGGGTGGTTTATTTGGCTCCTTTGAAATCGGAACCGCCCAATCGAGAGGCATTGCAAGAGTTTGTTTGGCAGCAAATTTCTCAAGTCCTTAGCCAGAAAATGTTAGAAGGGGATATTGGCTTCAAACGGGATGGGAAAGGGTTAAAAGTTGCCCCTCAAACTTCAGAATTGTTTACCCCAGAGGATTTGATTTGCCAACTTCCTCCAGTGATTGAGGTGCGGGTGAATAATCCCAACAATTTGGCAACGCCGAAGCGGTTGGATAAGCTGGTGGTGGAGAAGAAGTTGACCCCAGAGGAACGAGAGTACCTGGCTGGGGGGGAGGATTTAAGGAGCGATCGCCTTGCGGAGTTCCTGATAGTTGTCCAACGGGAATTTTTAGCGGATTGTCCCGATTATGTAGCCTGGATTTTGGAGGCATTAAATTTAAAAGATTGCTTGACTTTAGAACAAATTCAGATTACAATCGGAGGGGTTAATTATGGATGGTATCGAGCCGCAGCGCATTACTTTTGTCAGCATGGAACCCTGGATGGGGAACAAACCCTGGAACTGTTAACGGATTTAGCCAATCGGTTGGCAACTTGGGCGACGGAGAATCAATTGTTGCCGCAGTACCGCAGTCCTACTCGGGAAATATTCAACCAATATTTAGAGCGGTATTTAGATATTGCCGGATGGGAAACTATTGTTCCGCCCTTTGAGGCAGAATTAGCCACCTATTCTTTTGCCAAAACCCGCAAGGGGAAACAACCGATTTGCTCCCTCAGTTCCGGAGAATTTGCCTCGGAGGACCAAATGGATTCGGTGGTGTTATTTAAACCCCAGCAATATAGCAATAAAAATGCTTTGGGAGGGGGACAAATTAAGCGAGGAATTTCTAAGATTTGGTCTTTGGAAATGCTGCTGCGGCAAGCATTGTGGTCCGTGCGTTCCGGAAAGTTAGAAGAACAACAGCCAGTTTTTCTGTACATTTTCCCCGCTTATGTTTATGCACCGCAAATTATCCGCGCCATTCGGGGGTTGATGGTGGAACTCCAGTCTATAAGTTTGTGGAAAATCCGTGAACATTGGCTCAAATGCGGCATGAATGTCAACAAATTATCAGAGTTAGACTGGTTATCCGAGGAACGAGACATGGGGGAACAGGCGCGGCAAGTTTATGATACCAAAGACTTGCCTTTTATGGCGACAACCCACACCACCACCCTAGGAAAAACCGTCACGGATGCTTGGGTTTACCCGGCATTTCTAGCGCTGGTTTTGCCGAAATTGCTGGGGGTGCGGGTGGTGGCAACCAGTAGCAATGTGCCGTTATATAGTAGCGATCGCGAGTTTGTCGGTTCGGCAGTGTTAGATGGTGCAGCAGGATTTTGGTCCTTGCTACAATGTCCCCCTTCGGTTCGCACGGAACAACTCGATCGCATCCTGACGCGCCTGTTGATTGTCTACAGTTTGCACTTAGACAATCGCAGCAATCCCCCCGATGCGCGCTGGGGAGCGCTCAATGGTACGGTGAGAGATGTGATGACGGATGTTCTGAATATCTTTGCGATCGCCCAAGAAGGATTGCGATCGCACAAACGAGACTACCCCTCCTCGGAAGAAGTGGCACGCTATTGGCAATTTGCTCAAATTTGGTCCCAACTGGATAAAACTATGGTAGAAAAACTCAATCTCATCACCCAATTGGTGCAGCAATATCGAACTTTTTATCAGGTGAATATCACCGACTCCAGTCATGCGATTTTACTGCCTATTTCTAAAGCATTGGAGACTATTTTATCCGTCCCCACCCAAGTGGATCAAGAGGATTTGATTCTACAAGGGGCGGGATTGCTCAAAGATGCGATCGACCGGCAACCGGCTTATACCCGCCCCTTATTGATGGACAAATCCCTAGATATCGCCACTCGTCAGCAACAAGAATTAGAAGCAATTTATCAGTTTATGGAAACCTGTGTCCGCGATTTATTTGGCACTCTCTACCGAGGCGATCGGGCTTTGCTCCAAGAAAACCGCAATCGAATTAAATCTGGTGCAGAATTCGCCTATCGCTGGTTAGCCTTACAGGAGAAAAATCAGAAATAATTGGACTCAAAAACCCGTTCGTAGTGACTCCTTCACCGAGTCATCTTCCTCCCATCTCTCAAAGGGTAACTACAATTCTTCATAGTTACTCCTTTCTGTCCAAGCAATTCATTCAATTATCCACCCAAAATCATGACTCAATTAGAAACCATTCAATCTTCTTTTTCCAAGCACTTTCCTCGGTTAGCGGGGGGTCGATATGTGCAGTTTCTGATGCTGCGCCATAGCCAATCTTTTCCCGTATTCCAAACCGATGGCGTGTTGAATACCGCACGAACTCAAGCCGGAATCAAGTCCCCAGAGATGATGAGTCGGTTGGTCCTGTTTAAACGGAAACAAACCACCCCAGAACGATTGACAGGACGAGAATTGTTGCGCTCCCTTGGCATTACCAGTGGCGAAATCGATGCGCCCAACTACTGTGAATACAATGGGGAAAAATCCTGCAAAAAATGTCCAGATTGCATCCTCTATGGATTTGCGATCGGGGATAGTGGTTCTGAGCGTTCCAAAGTGTATTCCGATTCTGCTTTTTCCTTAAGTGCCTACGAGCAATCCCATCGCAGTTTCACCTTTAATGCTCCCTTTGAAGGCGGAACCATGAGCGAAGGCGGTAAAATGAGAAGCGCCATTAATGAACTGGATCATGTTATTCCCGAAGTCACCTTTCCCACCGTAGAAACCTTGCGAGATAGCACCTATGAAGGGTTTCTCTATGTCTTGGGAAATTTAATCCGAACTCGCCGCTATGGCGCACAAGAATCCCGCACCGGCACGGTCAAAAATCATCTGTTAGGTATTGTTATTTCCGATGGAGAAATTTTCAGCAACCTGCATTTTACCCAAGCGCTTTATGATGCATTAAACGGGGATACAACAGCAGCGATCGCAGATATCAAAGCCCAAGCAACCACCGTCATTCATACCTTACTCGCCGAGGAACCCGTGCGAATTTATCAAACCCTTACCGGAGAACCCTTAAAAACCCTCCTGGATGAAGTCTTAGCCATCTATCAAAATGAGGCAGCTTTAACCCCCATCATTTCTACCTTAGCCACCCAAACCCAAACCTACTCCGAAACCTACGGCGCAGAATCGAATAAGAAGAAAAAACGATGACCTGAAATTAATCCTCAAAGGGGTGCGTCATACCGTTAAATCTTGACAGATTTCTGGTCAATTTAAGCATTTTAATCGCTCAAATCTATCACCCCTAAATCTTAACCCTGACGCACCCTTTCCCGGGATTTCTTTTTCTATCCTCTTTGAAATACTTAACCTCATGGTTTTATACTATTGTCGCCTCAAACTGCATGATAACGTCTTCTTTGCCACCCGAGAAATGGGAATTCTCTATGAAACCGAGAAATACCTCCATAATTGGGCGCTTACCTACGCCATCTTTTCCGGGTCCTATCTTCCCCATCCCTATCACAGCCAACCCGCCCAACAACCGGGTTATTTAGACCCCAAAAATGAGCAAAATTTATTTTTCTTAAATCCCGAAAAAATTTACGTCTTTCCCGCCTTACCCCTGCGCTGCTTTTATCAAGTCAACACCTTCAAAGCCGCCCAAACCACCTATTATGGCAAATCCAAACAATTTGGAGAAAAAGGAGCTAATCGCAACTATCCGATTAACTACGGACGCGCCAAAGAATTAGCCGTTGGCAGTGAATATGCCACCTACTTATTCGCCCCCCGAAAACTCTATATTCCCCAGTGGATTCGCTTGGGAAAATGGATGGCAAAAGTCCATTTAACTAAATATCCTATTCCCAAAACAGCCATGCAAGCCCAAACCGGAGAGTATGCTTGTCCCCACCCCCTCAATCCCCTAGATTTACCCTCCCAACAGCAAATGATGCTGTACAATCGGATTGTTATGCCCCCAGTTAGTTTAATCACTGAATCTCAATTAGTCGGAGAATATTGGGAACTTTCAGGAGAAGATTGGGAGAGCTTTCGAGCCAATTTGCCCGAACTTCCTAAAAAAGTTTGCTTACCTCGGGGGATTATTTATGGAGCCGGAGTAGCTGCTGATGTCAGATAATTTAGATGGATTATATTCTCTTGTAGTCGAACTCAGAGCCATAGAATCAGGAAACCCTCCCGCTACCTTGGGAAGGGCGCTTCATGCCCTAGTTTTAAACTGGTTAAATCTCGCCAATCCGGAACTTGCCACCGCCACTCATGACTTAGCCGTTTCCCCCTTTAGCATCTCCGGATTAATCGGCAATCGTCGCCCCAATGAAGTCAAAGGAGGGGATTGTTTTCATCTAAAAATCGGCGTTTTAGATAGCCAACTGATTCACCCCTTGCTCACCGGATTAACCCAATGGGCGATGCAACCGATTATCCTGGCTAAATTCCCATTTTTGATGACAAGAACCTACATGATTCATGAAAGTCATCCCCTCGCCAATGTCTCCTCCTACTTTAAGTTAGTCGAAGCAGCAGGCAATCAATCTCTCATCGAGTTAACCTTCCTTTCCCCCACCAGCTTCAAGCAAAAACAAGAGATTCAAACCTTTCCCTTACCGGAATTAGTCTTTGGAAATTTGCAACGCCGCTGGAACAATTTTGCCCCAGAATCTTTGCATTTCCCCGAGATAGAGTGGCAGGGTTTAGTATCCGCCTATGAATTAAAAACTCATGCCTTAAAGTTAGAAGGCGGTGCAGAAATTGGCGCACAAGGCTGGATTCGGTATCGGTTTCCGGACCCAGAGCAAGCCAAAATTGCTAGAATTTTAGCTGAATTTGCCTTTTATGCCGGAGTGGGTCGAAAAACGACAATGGGCATGGGACAAACTCAGTTTAATTCTAGCACAAAACCTAAACCGATTAAGCGATAAAATTCCTCATGAATTAGTGAGTTTACTCGTGACATTGCTCTGCCGTGTCACGAGGGTCAAACAACCAATGACAAAGGACCAATGACCAATGACCAATAACTATTTACCCCTAGCTTACCTGAATGCCTGGGAATATTGTCCCCGGCGGTTTTATTGGGAATATGTTCTCGGCGAAATGATGGATAATGAACATATTCTCATCGGACGGCATTTGCATCGAAATATCAATGAAGAAAAAATCACTCGGGAAGGAGAGAAGGTGATTTATCGGCAACAATGGGTATGGAGCGATCGCCTGGAAGTGAAAGGCATTATTGATGCGGTGGAAGAAACCGAGGGACGGCTGGTTCCCCTGGAATATAAAAAAGGCAAAATGTCCCAACATCTGAATGACCATTTCCAACTCTGTGCCGCTGCTTTATGCTTAGAAGAAAAGCTCGATCGCCCCATCCCATTCGGAGAGATTTTTTATCATGCTAACCGTCGCCGTCAACGGGTGGAATTCACTCCCGAACTGCGAAAGGCAACCGAACAGGCGATCGCCCAAGCCCAGGCAGCCGTTGATGCCCCCATGCCTCCTCCTCTGCAACAAGCCAAAAAATGTCGAGACTGTAGCCTCTTTAACCTTTGTTTACCCAAAGAAGTCAAACAGTTAGCTCAATCCAACCGTTTGTAGTAACCCCTTCAGGGGTTGCATCAAGATGACTCGGTGAAGGAGTCACCACTAACAGTTGAGAATTTTTTTTAGAGTTCCCTGACAGCAATTCTTGGGAAACTCACTCTCGTTCATGCTTTTTATTCATTCTAGGAGCAACTATGTCTGTTTTATATATCACACAACCCAATGCCATTTTGAGCAAAAAATACGAAGCGTTTAAAGTCGCCGTCACCCAAGAAGATGGTTCGGTCAATAAACAATCCATCCCCGCCCAAACCCTGGAACAAATTGTGCTAATGGGGAATCCCAGCGTGACGGGAGAAGCGTTATGTTATGCCTTAGAATTGGGATTGCCGGTGCATTATTTGTCCATATTTGGTAAACATTTAGGGTCTGCCTTACCGGGCTATTCCCGAAATGGACAACTGCGGTTAGCCCAATATGCCGTTCATCAGGACCCAGAACGACGGTTAGCCCTCGTTAAGGCGATCGTCACTGGGAAAATTCAGAATCAATACCATGTATTGTATCGCCACGGGCAAAAAGATAATCCCCTCAAACAACGCAAAGGATTAGTCGCCGAACAACAGACCCTCGACCAAACCCGAGGGATAGAAGGATTAGCAGCGCGGGAATATTTTGAGCGATGGACACAGATGTTACCGGAACCGTTCTCACTTCCGGGACGTCATCGCCGACCCCCGACGGATCCGGTGAATGCCTTACTCAGCTTCAGTTATGGACTGCTGCGAGTTCAAGTCACTGCCGCAGTTCACATAGCCGGATTAGACCCCTATATTGGCTATCTCCATGAAACCACCCGAGGGCAACCGGCGATCGTTCTGGATTTGATGGAAGAAATGCGGCCTTTGATTGCGGATAACGTCGTCCTTTCAGTGCTCAGTCACAAGGAAATTCAACCGGGGGATTTTACGGAAAGTTTGGGAGCATATCGCCTAGAAGATAATGCCCGCAAGACTTTTCTGCAAGCCTTTGAACGCAAACTCAACTCAGAATTCACCCATCCGGTGTTTGAGTATCGCTGCACCTACCGACGGGCGATCGAACTCCAAGCGCGACTCCTGGCGCGTCATCTCCAGGAAGGCATCCCCTACAAACCGTTAATTGTGAGATAAACCCGGGCTGTTGTCCAGGGTCTCTGGTCATTGGCAATCAGAGCCTGGACTTCCCTCCCCTGCTACTTTTCATCAACCCCATGAAACCCTTTCTATACTTAGTCGTCTATGACCTTCCCTCCACGAAAGCGGGGAATAAACGACGGCAACGATTGCATGATTTATTATCGGGCTATGGGAACTGGAAACAATTCAGCTTATTTGAATGTTTCCTGAGTACCAAACAATTTGTCACCCTCCAGCATAAAATAGAAGAACTCATCAAACCCGCAGAGGACTCCCTGTGCATCTACATTTTGGACGCCACCGGGATCCAACGCACCATCGTCTATGGCACCACCCCCCCTAGACATGAAGAGACAACTATCCTATAATTAAGAGATAAAATTTTTGGCAGGTCAAAGCGGGGTCGATTTCCCCGGGGCTCCCGCCAAAACGCCAGAACCTCGACAATTCAATAGTTTCAACGATTTAGAGTCCGGCGGTCACCCAGGGGCCAACCCCTGAAACGGAGGTTTCCAAACCCTCCCGCCAAAATCCGCCACCAAATCCCCTGGGACTCTACCTTTGGGCGATCGCTTTCATTACAATGAATCCCGGCAACGGGATTGAAACATCGGCAGTGGAACGACGAGTTGCTGATCCGGGACTTTCATTACAATGAATCCCGGCAACGGGATTGAAACACAATCTCCAGAATGCTTCTATCAGCAGTTCGACTTTCATTACAATGAATCCCGGCAACGGGATTGAAACAAGCTTCAATCCCAGATTGCATGGCAAAAAGGCTTTCATTACAATGAATCCCGGCAACGGGATTGAAACCGACTAAGACAACCTGCCCATTATCCGAGACATCTATCTTTCATTACAATGAATCCCGGCAACGGGATTGAAACACGACAAAATATCTGCAAAACCTCCATCCCCGGTTCCTTTCATTACAATGAATCCCGGCAACGGGATTGAAACTTCCAGTCATCCTTCACGGCTATTTCACACCATCGGCTTTCATTACAATGAATCCCGGCAACGGGATTGAAACGACCAATATCTTGAATTATTGCTTCAACCTACCATCCACTTTCATTACAATGAATCCCGGCAACGGGATTGAAACTTTGCTTGGGTCAAAATCATAATCAATGTCAAAATCTTTCATTACAATGAATCCCGGCAACGGGATTGAAACAATCTCTCCCAGTTCCTCAATGATTTGGCGGCACTTTCATTACAATGAATCCCGGCAACGGGATTGAAACAGAAAGCACCGTGGTGATGGATTGGAGCGCTTAAGACTTTCATTACAATGAATCCCGGCAACGGGATTGAAACTCGGCGTGGGGGGCAACTCCTCCAGTTTGCTCCCCGGCTTTCATTACAATGAATCCCGGCAACGGGATTGAAACTTTCCAATATAGAATCTTACCTCAAAAACAAGGGGTACTTTCATTACAATGAATCCCGGCAACGGGATTGAAACAAAATGCCAGCCCGGATACAGCGCGGCGAATCATCACTTTCATTACAATGAATCCCGGCAACGGGATTGAAACCATTATGCTCCCGGACAACAGAACGCAACATTTCAGCTTTCATTACAATGAATCCCGGCAACGGGATTGAAACATTGCCCTAGACGTGCTACGATAATTAGAGGGGTCTAAACTTTCATTACAATGAATCCCGGCAACGGGATTGAAACAGCTGAGAGGGGATGAAGGTTTGCAGGATTATCTTTCATTACAATGAATCCCGGCAACGGGATTGAAACAATTTGGGGCTGATTATTGTTCTGGGAACAGGCTCTTCTTTCATTACAATGAATCCCGGCAACGGGATTGAAACGGGCCTTCGGTATCGCACTCCTGCTTCTTCCAGCTTTCATTACAATGAATCCCGGCAACGGGATTGAAACGAGCGCTTTCCCGGGCATCAGTTCAGGCGGCGAAATACTTTCATTACAATGAATCCCGGCAACGGGATTGAAACATGCCATTAAATGCGGCATGATAGGCTTTTTCAGCTTTCATTACAATGAATCCCGGCAACGGGATTGAAACACTAACTGGCTAGAAAAGCACGAATCGCTGAAGAACTTTCATTACAATGAATCCCGGCAACGGGATTGAAACCGAGTCGATACTCCCCTTGAATGAGCGATCGCGCCTTTCATTACAATGAATCCCGGCAACGGGATTGAAACGCAGGCTTTGGGAATTGGCCTATAATGAGCAACTCTTTCATTACAATGAATCCCGGCAACGGGATTGAAACATTCTTCCAACTTGCTTCGGAGGTCTTGAGGAATTGCTTTCATTACAATGAATCCCGGCAACGGGATTGAAACGTTCAAGAAGATTTTCAGGTCATTTACTGAGCAGCTTTCATTACAATGAATCCCGGCAACGGGATTGAAACCGAGGCTAAACCCTCTCTCTACAAGGATTTCAGCTTTCATTACAATGAATCCCGGCAACGGGATTGAAACGCTAGAGAAGATGACCCTGGAGGAGATTTTTCTGGCTCTTTCATTACAATGAATCCCGGCAACGGGATTGAAACATCGCCGTTAATGCCCCAAGAAAAATGATAAATCCAGCCTTTCATTACAATGAATCCCGGCAACGGGATTGAAACTTTTGTCGAGTTCCAGGTCAATTGGATCGACTGGCGCGGCTTTCATTACAATGAATCCCGGCAACGGGATTGAAACGAGGCTATCGCATTCAACAAATCGGTCTCAGTAACTTTCATTACAATGAATCCCGGCAACGGGATTGAAACGAGAAAGCGGGGCAAGCTATCTCAGGAGCGATCGCCTCTTTCATTACAATGAATCCCGGCAACGGGATTGAAACAATTACATTGGTCAAGAAGAGTCAGAAGTTCGTAGACTTTCATTACAATGAATCCCGGCAACGGGATTGAAACACGGGTCTTGCCTGGTTTGAAGACCACTGGGAATACTTTCATTACAATGAATCCCGGCAACGGGATTGAAACTATTTATTCCCATGCGAATCCGAAACCCCAGGCTTTCATTACAATGAATCCCGGCAACGGGATTGAAACTCAAGCAGCAGATTGGGTGAAGGGCAACCTAAGAACTCGATCTTTCATTACAATGAATCCCGGCAACGGGATTGAAACTTTGGCGGATTCAAGGGCTTGCAGATAATCTTTCCATCTTTCATTACAATGAATCCCGGCAACGGGATTGAAACATCAGCTAAAGCAACTAAAGAGGACCCCATGAAAAACTTTCATTACAATGAATCCCGGCAACGGGATTGAAACCTTTAGATTCCTCAGCCTTAACAGACTCCTTTTTGATACTTTCATTACAATGAATCCCGGCAACGGGATTGAAACAACAGTTGTCCCCGCATGGAGGCTGAGGCCCTGGGCTTTCATTACAATGAATCCCGGCAACGGGATTGAAACAACAGTTGTCCCCGCATGGAGGCTGAGGCCCTGGGGCTTTCATTACAATGAATCCCGGCAACGGGATTGAAACGGTTCTTAGGTTTTTTGCCTGAAAAAGCGCCTCAAACTTTCATTACAATGAATCCCGGCAACGGGATTGAAACTCCTCTCCAACCTGCCAAACTTGGCAGGTTTGTACTTTCATTACAATGAATCCCGGCAACGGGATTGAAACCATCTAGCTTCCGCCGATGGAGAAAAGAGCTAAGACTTTCATTACAATGAATCCCGGCAACGGGATTGAAACGCGCAACGTTCCCGATGTGCCACACCTAATCAAGGTTGCTTTCATTACAATGAATCCCGGCAACGGGATTGAAACTCAAAATCTGAAGCGGAAGAACTTCTCAAGGAGCAACTGGACTTTCATTACAATGAATCCCGGCAACGGGATTGAAACCCAGGCGATAAATTTTACCCAAGGCTTCATCCAACTTTCATTACAATGAATCCCGGCAACGGGATTGAAACGCGCTTAATCACCTGCTTTGCCATCAGGGGAGACCTTTCATTACAATGAATCCCGGCAACGGGATTGAAACTTGATATATCCAGAGTCCCGTAATCCAATGATTTGGACTTTCATTACAATGAATCCCGGCAACGGGATTGAAACTTTTGCGGAAAAGGGATTAAGGCCAGTCGGTCAGCTTTCATTACAATGAATCCCGGCAACGGGATTGAAACGCACGATCGCCTCCACAGACCCGGATAAATTATTCGCTTTCATTACAATGAATCCCGGCAACGGGATTGAAACTCGTCCTTTACGGTGTCCCTCGGGAGAACCTAGACCTTTCATTACAATGAATCCCGGCAACGGGATTGAAACCGTTAATTTGGTAGACCGGCAGACAGGTCTTTAAAACTTTCATTACAATGAATCCCGGCAACGGGATTGAAACGGAAAGTTGGGCTGACCTTTGTTGAGCAAGATCGCTTTCATTACAATGAATCCCGGCAACGGGATTGAAACAAATAGCTTGCTTGATGGCGACCCGAGCATCTTCTTTACTTTCATTACAATGAATCCCGGCAACGGGATTGAAACAGCTAGAATTTTCATAGTTACTGACCAAGGTAACGCTTTCATTACAATGAATCCCGGCAACGGGATTGAAACCTTGCCCTTGGAAATCAGCAGCGGTCCGCAGGGGCTTTCATTACAATGAATCCCGGCAACGGGATTGAAACACGAATTCAGACCCGCCGACTCCAACCTCGGCAAGCTTTCATTACAATGAATCCCGGCAACGGGATTGAAACGCTGCCTGTTTAGGTCCTTTGCAAATAATCATGGCAGCTTTCATTACAATGAATCCCGGCAACGGGATTGAAACGGCGAATTTGGCTAAGTCAATGCTTTCTAAATCGAACTTTCATTACAATGAATCCCGGCAACGGGATTGAAACTGGAAAGCAGCCTGGATGGGTGGCTGTGAGGAGCTTTCATTACAATGAATCCCGGCAACGGGATTGAAACAGGTTAGTTGTTCGCAGTAGAGGCAAGAATCGATTACTTTCATTACAATGAATCCCGGCAACGGGATTGAAACTCAGAAATTGTTCGTAGTTCCTTGACGAACGTTGCTTTCATTACAATGAATCCCGGCAACGGGATTGAAACTGAACATGATTCGTTTGATTGAACTCTACTCTTTTATTACTTTCATTACAATGAATCCCGGCAACGGGATTGAAACGTTACTGTTTGGGGGACTGTTCCAAGCATCTTAGCTTTCATTACAATGAATCCCGGCAACGGGATTGAAACAAAAAGCTAATTCCATCCAAGGAAATCCAAAGGATCTTTCATTACAATGAATCCCGGCAACGGGATTGAAACAACCCTATTTGAGCTTTTAGTCTATCCAATTCAATATCCTTTCATTACAATGAATCCCGGCAACGGGATTGAAACGATATAACAGCAAGGAGCATGTCACAAAAATATCTTTCATTACAATGAATCCCGGCAACGGGATTGAAACCGTCAAGGACAGTATCTATCCTAAACAAATCGTAGCTTTCATTACAATGAATCCCGGCAACGGGATTGAAACCGTTTCTGTAATAGTGCTTTGCATAATTTATTAAACTTTCATTACAATGAATCCCGGCAACGGGATTGAAACCTATCTCCAATTTTGCACCGGCGCTGGCATCCCCCTTGTCTTTCATTACAATGAATCCCGGCAACGGGATTGAAACTTGCTCCATCAAGGGTTATCGCCTGACCATCCCCGACTTTCATTACAATGAATCCCGGCAACGGGATTGAAACATAACGATATTTCCGTTATAGCAGCCAAAACGAACTTTCATTACAATGAATCCCGGCAACGGGATTGAAACCGGCAGCAACCCAGGTTGCTTCTAGTGCTACTGCGGCCTTTCATTACAATGAATCCCGGCAACGGGATTGAAACTTGATTCTGTAACCGTCTCTGTCATCCTCTTGATCTTTCATTACAATGAATCCCGGCAACGGGATTGAAACTACGCTCACCCCGACACCGGCACGGAAACGTCTACTTTCATTACAATGAATCCCGGCAACGGGATTGAAACGGACAATCGAGATATTTCGGCCCGCCTACAGAATGCTTTCATTACAATGAATCCCGGCAACGGGATTGAAACCTCCAGATCCGACCACTCAATCCAGGCGATCGCGCCCACTTTCATTACAATGAATCCCGGCAACGGGATTGAAACCGTCCACGCACTTTACCTCAAAGCCATCATGAAAGACTTTCATTACAATGAATCCCGGCAACGGGATTGAAACTAACTTAGACGCGGATTCAGAATACACTGATTGCGACTTTCATTACAATGAATCCCGGCAACGGGATTGAAACACGAGAACAACATCTTTGGGCAATTCCCCACTCTCAGCTTTCATTACAATGAATCCCGGCAACGGGATTGAAACAAAAAATTTACTTGAATCAATCAGGCCGGTGGAGGCCTTTCATTACAATGAATCCCGGCAACGGGATTGAAACTTGCAGCCGATCGCCATCATCTTGTCCACTGTACCTCTTGCCCTCTCCTAAATCCCAACAACCGGATAAAGACTTGCGATCGCAGCCCGTCAGGGGCGTCAATCAAAACGGTAATTCCCCCCAGAATATATTGAGTGAGAGATTTAGAATAAGTTGATTTTGTCGCTCAAGACATTGAGGGATAACTTTTGGATGTAGACCAGGCTTTTCTCTTCGGGTGGGTTGGGGCTATATCTGGGGGAGAAATCTGGTAAAGTGAATTGACCCTAATACCAGGCAACTACCAGATGAACATTCGGATTGGCAATGGTTATGACATCCACCAACTCGTGAGCGATCGCCCATTAATTCTCGGGGGCGTCCGGATTCCCCATGAATTGGGATTACTCGGTCATAGCGATGCGGATGTGCTGACTCATGCGATTATGGATGCCATGCTTGGGGCCTTGAGTTTAGGGGATATTGGACTGTACTTTCCCCCCAGTGACCCCCAATGGGCGGGTGCAGATAGTTTAAAATTATTAGAGCAAGTTCATCAACTGATTCGAGAACGGGGATGGGAAGTGGGGAATATTGATTCCGTCGTCGTCGCCGAACGCCCCAAATTAAAACCCCATATTTCCGCCATGCGCGATCGCCTTGCTCAAGTCTTGAACATCGAAGGCGATCGCATCGGAATTAAGGCCACCACCAATGAAAAACTAGGCCCCGTCGGACGAGAAGAAGGCATCGCCGCCTATGCCGTCACCTTATTAGTCACGCAACCCTAAACCAATCGTTACAATAAACATAACCCCAAATTCCTAACCTACCTCGGAGGAAAGCGTCTCAATGATGGTTAAAAAATATTGGCAACAGGGAGTGGCGATCGCCCTGAGCGTTTTAGTCGGGATTTCTTTATCTTCCTGCAATCCGGCCCAATTTAAAACCTCCGCCGCCCAAACCCCCTTAGTATTAAGTATTCTCAGCGACCCCAAAACCTTTAACTACGCCCTCAGTGAAGAATCCCCCAATATTTTCGGCTATACTTACGAAGGGTTAGTCACTGAAAATCCCCTCACTGGAGAAGTCGAACCCATCCTGGCCGAATCCTGGGAAATTTCCCCCAATGGATTGCAAATTATCTTTACCTTAAGAGAAAATTTACGATGGTCTGATGGTCAACCTTTGACCGTTGATGATGTTGTTTTTACCTATAACGACATTTATTTTAATGACAAAATTCCCAGCAGTACCGCTGATGTGCTGCGGATTGGCGAAAGTCGCGCCTTTCCCACCGTGCGAAAACTGGACGATCGCCGGGTAGAATTTACCGTCGTCGAACCCTTTGCCCCCTTCCTGAGAGCCGCCGGATTAGCCATTCTGCCCGCCCATGCCCTGCGGGAATCCGTAGAAACCTTAGATAGCGAAGGAAATCCCGTCTTTCTATCCACTTGGGGCATTAATACTCCCCCAGAGGAAATTATTGTTAATGGTCCTTACAAACTCGCCAGTTATCGACCCAGTGAACGAGTTTTCTTTGAAAAAAACCCCTATTACTGGCGCAATCCTCAGCCTTATATTGACCGAATTGCTTGGGAAGTAATCGAATCTCAAGATACCGGAGTCGTCCAATTCTTATCGGGAATTTTGGATAGTATTTCCGTCAGACCCGAAGATTTTTCTTTACTGAAAAAGCAAGAGGAACGAAATAACTTTAAAATTTTATATGAACTAGAACCGGCTCCAGGAATCACTTTTATGACCTTTAACTTGAATAAAGGTCGGTTTGAGGATAGCAATCGTCCCGTGGTGGACCCGATTAAGTCCCGCTGGTTTAATTCCGTGAAATTCCGACAGGCGATCGCCTATGCAACGGACCGGGAAACCATGATTGAGAATACCTTCCAAGGTCTGGGCCGCCCCATCAACTCTCATATTTCCGTCCAAAGTCCTTACTATCTTTCTCCAGAAGACGGCTTAAAAGTTTACGACTACAACGTAGAAAAAGCCCGCCAACTGTTACAAGAAGACGGATTTACTTATAACAACGAAGGCCAACTCTTAGACTCCGAAGGGAACCGAGTGCGCTTTACCTTAATTACCAATGCGGGTAATAAAATTCGCGAAGCAATGGGTGCTCAAATCAAACAAAACTTGAGCCAAATCGGCATCCAAGTCGATTTCCAACCCCTCGCTTGGAACGCCGTGATTACCAAATTATCCGATTCTCTGGATTGGGAAGCCCTAATTATTGGATTTGGCGGCGGAACCGAACCCCATTGGTCCTCTAATTTATGGTTACCGGACGGGCGACTCCATATGTTCAATCAACCGCGCCAAGTCGGACAAACGCCGTTAGTCGGGCGAGAAATTGCCGATTGGGAACAACGCCTGGGCGATTTGTATATTCAAGCTTCCCAGGAAATTGATGAAACCAAACGCCGAGAACTCTATGCCGAAACCCAACGGATTACCCAAGAATATTTACCCGTGATTCAGTTAGTCAATCAACTCTCTATGACCGCAGTTCGGGATCGAGTGAAAGGGGTGGAGTATTCTAGCCTAGGGGGAGCGTTTTGGAATATTTATGAATTGCAACTGGAGGAATAGTTGTCTGGTAAAATGGCAATTTCTAGGGCAAACCCGGTTGATAAAAGTCGGTTTTCTCTTTTAGCCTGCGTAGGCAGGCTTCGTCTGTATAGCCCCACCCTTTAGGGTGCGGGTTTTTACTCAATGGCACCGCACGATTAACACCCACCCATGAATCCCGAAACGCTCCAATCCCTATTAGAAGCCGTGGCAGCCGGTAAAATGAGTCCATCAACTGCTGTCGAAGAGTTAAAATATCTCGGATTTGAGCCCGTGGGGGATTTTGCCCGAATCGATCGCCATCGGGCGTTGCGAACCGGCTTTCCAGAAACCATCTGGGGTCCAGGGAAAACGCCGGAACAAATCGCCGATATTATACTTTCCATGCGGGAACATCATCCAGTGGTGATGGCAACCCGGATTACGACCGAGGTATTTGCCGAGATTGAGGACCGGGTACATGGGTTGTATTATTATCCCACAGCGCGAATCTGTTCGACTGCGATCGCCTCCGCAACTGCAAAATATCCGGGCAAAATCGGCATCCTTTGCGCCGGTACAGCGGACCTCCCCGTCGCCGAAGAAGCGGCGATCGTCGCAGAACTCTCCGGGTTTGAAGTCAAACGGTATTGGGATGTCGGCGTTGCCGGAATTCATCGCTTACTTGCCAGTTGGCGGGCGATCGCTGAGGCAGATGTCCTCATCGTCGTTGCTGGGATGGAAGGCGCATTACCCAGCGTCGTCGCCGGTTTAGCCAATGCACCCACCATCGCCGTTCCCACCAGTATCGGCTATGGAGCTAGTTTTAATGGATTAGCGCCCTTGTTAACCATGCTCAATTCTTGTGCTGCTGGAGTCGGGGTGGTTAATATAGACAATGGCTATGGTGCCGCTATTTTAGCCGGACAAATCTTGCGAACCGCGCAACGAGTAACGGAAAAAGACTCTCCTTCAGACTAGGGACAAGAAACCGGGTTTTTGCGTTAACTTCATGCAACTTAGCAGAAACCTGGGAAAAAAACCCGGTTTCTAACCTTTGCACGGGGGACAAGAAACCGGGTTTTTGCGTTAACTTCATGCAACTTAGCAGAAACCTGGG
>NZ_JAMXOT010000205.1 GCF_024220515.1 Oscillatoria sp. HE19RPO | reverse complement strand
GGCTCAATGCCTTCGGGCAGAGAGAATAGCGGCAATTGGCACCGCCTTGATTGCCGAAAGGCTACGGCTGAGTAGGGTTTAGCAGTCTTACGACTGCCTTCTAAAGAATCCCCGTGTCTTTAGACCGGGGAGTGTCAAAAACAACCTCCTGATTCAAGGGAGGACTGGGAGACTAGCCCTGTCAAGGTGGTATATTGAATCACGAAAAATCGTGATTTCACGTAGGGGCTGTATGGGCGCAAGCATCGAAGCCCCTACAAATACACCTTGACAGGGGAGAAGAGGAGGGTGGGCACTGCCCACCTTACAATTGCTTAACAACCCTAAACAGTTTTATTTACCAATACAAAACCGGCTAAAAATACGGTCTAAAACCGATTCTGTTACCTCTTCTCCGGTGATTTCTCCTAATGCTTGAATTGCGCCTCTCAGGTCGATGGTCCAAAAATCTAGGGGTAAGCGTTGGTCAATGGTGGTTTGCACTTGTTCTAGGGCGGTTTGGGCGCGGGTTAAGGCAGCGGCTTGGCGTTGGTTGATGGCAAAATCTAAATTTCCCGCTTGCAAATCTCCGGCTTGAACAGCGTTTAAAATGGCAGTTTCTAAGGCTTCAATGCCTTGTTGATGGGCGGCAGAAGTTTTAACAATTTCGCGAATATTGTCTAGGGGAGGTAAAGGGGTAATTTGTTCGACTAAATCAATTTTATTGAAAATGACGACGATGGGTTTATGATTGACTTGTTGATAAATCTCATAATCATCGGGAGTCCAACCGGCTTGGGCATCTAGGGTTAATAAGACTAAATCGGCGGATTGTGCCGCTAGTCGCGATCGCTCAACGCCGATTTTCTCCACGGTGTCTTCGGTGGCGCGAATACCTGCGGTATCGAGCACCTGGACGGGTATTCCTTGAACGACTAACTGGGATTCGACGACATCGCGGGTGGTGCCGGGGAGGTTGGTGACGATCGCGCGATCGCTACGACTCCAGGCATTCAATAAACTCGATTTCCCCACATTCGGACGCCCGACAATAGCAACTTTTAATCCCATCCGCAACAGTTCCCCTTGACTGGCAGTTCCTAAAATTCTCTCGACTTCTTGAATAATAGATTGAATCGATTGAATGATTTCCGGTTCATTCAAGGGGGGTAAATCTTCTTCAAAATCGATGCGGGCT
Organism: Oscillatoria sp. HE19RPO; assembly: GCF_024220515.1. Taxonomy (GTDB): domain Bacteria; phylum Cyanobacteriota; class Cyanobacteriia; order Cyanobacteriales; family Laspinemataceae; genus Laspinema. The sequence continues at coordinate 14,644 of NZ_JAMXOT010000205.1, read as the reverse complement.
TCAATTTCTGCTAGGATATCCAAACATTGGGTGCGTAATTGGCGAATGGGATGGGCTAATTTGCCTTGCAATCCGGCTAAAGCAGCTTGAGAAGCAGCGGGAGATTGGGCACCGACTAAATCTGCCACACTTTCGGCTTGGGTTAAATCTAATCGTCCATTTAAAAACGCCCGGAGGGTAAATTCTCCCGGTTGTGCTAATTTTGCCCCGAGTTCTAAACAGAGTTGTAAGACTTGTTGAACGGGAATGATGCCACCATGACAATGAAATTCGACCACATCCTCTCGGGTGAAGGACCGGGGGGATTTCATCAGCAACAAGAGGGCTTCATCGATGATTTGCTGGGTTTTGGGATGACGAATTGTCCCGTAGAGGATGCGGTGGGTTTCCCAGGGTTGGGATCCGGGTGCATGAAAGAGGGTTTGGGCGATCGCCAATGCCTGGGACCCCGACAGGCGGACAATCCCGATACTCCCTTGCTGTGGGACAATCGCCGTGGCGATCGCCGCTATTGTCTCCCGTTGAGTCACCCGATCCATGATTTCACACCTTATGACTACTACTTTATTATCCCTTGCGATCGCCAATCTCCCCCGAGGACGAGTAAATTGAGGTAAAATATCGGTCATAATATCAAGTTAAAGACTCACGTCTCAGACTCTCAGGGGGCAACCACATTGCACAACTCAGTCCATTATTCTAGGTCCAACCATGTTACATAAACTCCCTTTGCAGATCAATTCTCGGAGGACTCAAATCAACCACTTTCGTTCAGCTTCTCTGTTCTCTAAACACAAACCTCCCCGGAGTCGATTCCACCGCTTCTTGCGTTACTATTACTGGCGCTTAGTCCGACAAAAGGGCAGTCCAGAATTCCTGGCAAGAGGGTTGGCAGCGGGGGTATTTGCGGGTTTGTTTCCGTTATTTGGACTGCAAACGATTCTGGGGGTTGCCTTAGCGATTCTATTTCGTGGCAATAAATGGATGGCGGTTGCTGGAACTTGGATCAGCAATCCCTTAACCTACGGACCGATATTTTGGCTCAATTTTGAGGTGGGTCAATGGCTACTCAAATCCCATGAAGTGTTTGAACTCGAACGCATTCAGTCCACGACAGCATTACTTGAAGTTGGGGCAGACTTTTTAATGATTCTCGGACTTGGCTGTTTGGTAATGGCGAGTTTGAGTGCATTTTTAAGCTACTTTTTCGGGATTAAATTGATTCGCCGTTGGCGGACGCTTCACCGGGATTGGCATCGCCGACACCATCCGAGGCGCTAACATTGATGCTATTACCACACATCCTCATAAAGGGTCGCCATATCAATCAACAGATTAAGGCTAGTTAACTGAATTTGGTCTTGGCCTTGATAACTATATAATTCCCATATTCCCCGTTCATTGCGCCGAAAACACTCTACATTGGGGCGAGTTTGACTGATAATTAGATACTCTTTTAGGGTTTCAATTTTGCGATAATCTGCAAATTTATCCCCTCGGTCAAATGCTTCGGTAGCAGGGGATAGCACTTCGACAATTAAGCAAGGATAGCAAATAAAAGAGTCTGTTAACTGCCGATCGCGAGGGTCACAAGTCACCGTTAAGTCAGGATAATAGAAAACATCGACGGTCTCGATTCTCACCTTGATATCTTGCACAAATGCAAAACAGTCTGTTCCTCGAACCTGTTTTCTGAGGAGGGTTGCCAAATTCAGGGCAATCATGTTATGAGCTGGGGTAGACCCTGACATGGCATAGACTTTTCCTCGAATATATTCGCGACGAATTGGGCTAATTTCTTCTCCGGCAAAATACTCTTCTGGCGTCATATAAAGTTTGAGGGGGTAACTAGAAATGGGTGGAAGTTTTTAACCTTAAATCAATTCGGTGTTGAATTAGGGAACTTGCCAAATTCGCAAGGTATCCCCGCCCAAAATCAGGGTGCGATCGCCACTTAAGGCCAAAGATTTTGCCGATCCATCAATGGTCCGCAGCAGCGTTCCATCGGCTATATTCCAGATTTTTGTCCCATCTTCACTGGTAGAAACAATCCCCGTTCCATCGGGAGTAAAAGCCAAATCATACACATAGCATAAATCACAATGGGCGACAATCGTGCGCTGGCGAATTCCCCGTTCCAGATTCCAGAGTCGAAGTTCTCGATAGGTTCCCCCAGCAATGGTTTGACCATCGGGACTGATGGCAACGGATTCGACAATAAATCCCCGTTCTCCCGCAGGCAGGTTATGCACTAAATTCCCATTCCGCAAGTCCCACACTCTCACGGTATTATCCAGATGACCACTGACTAATGTGCGACTATCCGGACTAATGGCGATCGCATTCGCCTCCCCAGACTCAGGCAAACTCAAAACCAAGCGTCCGGTATTGATATCCCACAATTCAATCCCTTGATTACTCCCGGTGATTAACGTTTGTCCATTGGCAGTAATCGCCACCGAAGTAATCGGATTGGACTGATTCGGACGCGATCGCGAGATGGTATTGGCAATTTGTCCCGTTCGCAAATTCCAAATAATCACCTGACCCTGGTTATCGCCACTGACTAAAATCTGTTTATTGGGACTAATCGCCAGAGAATTCACCTCACTATTATGTCCCGTCAAGGTCGCGTTCAACTGACTCGACTGCCAATCCCATAACTGAATCCGATTGTATCCGCCATCGGTTGCCAACAGAGTGCCATCGGGACTCAAGGCGATCGCCCGGGGTTGGGTTCCGGGTTGGATAATATTAGCCAAAATCCAACCCCGCCATCCCAAATTCAACCCCACCGTGGGCGCTAATCGCAAAAAATTACTCACCGCAATGGCAGAACTAACCGTGGGAGACTCAGGATTAAACCGACCCTGAATCCCAATCAACCGACCCCAACGGTCCACCACCGGACCGCCACTTCCCGCAGATTGCAAAGCACTATTATACAGCAAATCCGACCCATCGGCGAAATTTCTGCCCGTAGTAGACAGTAAATTTCCCGCAGCGAACAGCGTCGTTTGGGGTTGATTAGCAACCGTGAGATAAATTTGCGAATCCGAAGGTTCCGCCAACTGCGCCACGGGATAAGTTTCAGAACTGGTAAACTGTAAGACAGCCAAATCCACCAGAGGCAGCAGAATCACCCCCTCCGGACTCACCGCATACCTGCGGCCATTGCTGGTCACCACTTCATATCCATCCCGGCCAGAAACCACCGCCTTCGTCGTCAGAACTGTATAAACATTTCCCTGACGATGGACGATCGCCCCTGAACCCGAAGTCGGACCCGCAATAAACACCGTCATATCCTTAGCGATCGCCGTTACCTCACCAATCGGCAGAGGCGGATTAAACAAGAGAGAATCCGACGCCAACGCCTGCAACCCCCACCCTTCAACCCTCTCCAAAACAGGAACCGGACCCAATCCCCCAGCAGCGATCGCCATTCCTGCCATCGTTGCTGTAAATTTTGCGAATCCACCCAACATCCGTGAAAATCTGTGTAATCTGTGGTTCATTCTCCCATCCCTCAAGGCATCCGCCAAATTTTAATATCCCAACCCCCACCAACCAACGTTTGACCGTCGGGAGTTAAGGCGATCGCCTCCGATGCCGTAGGGAAAAAGTGCAATAACGCCCCGGTCCTCACATCCCAAACCCGAATCGCACTGATGTCTCCTTCTTGAACCGTTCCCACCAGAGTTTCCCCATCATTACTAAAGGCAACTTCAAAAAAGTTGGCCTCCGGATTGCGGGCGATCGTGCGAATTAAATCCCCATTGGCAATATTCCACAGACGAATCGTTCCCTCTCCACCCGTGGCCAAAGTCTGACCATTGGGACTAAAAGCGAGAGTTCGGACAGCATTAATATCCGCAGAAATCGTCCGAATTAACTCCCCGGATTGGAGATTCCAGAGGCGAACCAGTCCATCCTCACTACTACTGGCGGCCATTCGACCATCGGAACTCACCGCCACATCTAACATGGCCGTTTGGCGATCGTCCAGGGTCCGCAGGACTTCCCCAGTATTCAAATCCCACAGTTTTACTGTGCGATCGCGACTGCTGCTGATGGCAGTATTGCCATTGGGGGCGATCGCCAATCCCGTGACTTCGTTGGTATGTCCGGTGAGGGTTTGAGTGAGAGTCCCAGTTCTGACATCCCAAATTTTAATTTCTCCATCGCCACCGCCACTAATCGCCCGTTGTCCATTGGGGGCGATCGCCAGGGCCCCGACTCTCCCCGTATGTCCGGGTAAGGTGCGAATCCGTTCCCCCGTTCTCAGGTCCCAGATATTGATCGGGGCCAAATCCGCCCCGCGATGACCACTTGCCATGATAAATCCTTGACCATCTATGGCGAGTTCTATGGCATCCATTGAGGCCGAAATCGACTCACAGCGACGGGTTCCGGTGGTATCCGTAACGCATTGTTCCACCTGGGAATCCGGGGTGATTCCCGTGGGTTGGAAGTTCAAAACATTGGTCAAGACAGCAGTTTGCCAGGGTTGATTCCCAGCGGCGATCGGCGTGGGAGAGGTTGCAGGCGTTGCCGTTGGTGTTTCTACAGGGGGTGTTTCTGCGGTTGGTGTTTCTACCGGGGGTATTTCTGCGGTTGGTGTTTCTACAGGGGGTGTTTCTACAGGGGGTGTTTCTACCGGGGGTGTTTCTGCGGTTGGTGTTTCTGCGGTTGGTGTTTCTGCGATGGCGATCGCATCTGGTGACGCCACAAACTGTTGCGGGACCAAAGCAATGGCACCAATATCTTCTTTGACTTGACAAATCATGGATGCCAACTCACCCCGGGAGATGGGTTCCGTGGGGTTTAAACTGCGAGGATCGGGATAATTCACCACCAAACGGTTTTGAATCCCTGCGGCGATCGCCCCTCGGGCATAATCAGGAATCCCCTCCCAATCCGCCAGGGATGCCTCAATTGTCTCTAACCCATTCTCCGGCGATTTATAGCGCAAACCTGTCGTTAACAAGGCGATCGCCTGCCAACGGGGAATCACCTGAGTGGGGTTAAAAGCGCGCCCAGAATAAGGAGAAATAAACCCACTCCGGTAAGCATCCTGGACAATTTCCCGCCCCCAATAATCCGTTGGAATATCAATAAAATCAATGGGGTCCCGAACAGGTTCAACATTCGGGAACGCTTGGCGAACCACCGAGGCAAACTCCACGCGCTGGATTGGGTCCTCCGGGCGAAACGTCTCAGCGGAAAACACCGAGAGAATATCGCGTTCCGCAAGGGTTTCAATACAAGTCCTTGCCCAATGATTTGTAATATCCGTATAGGTAGACTGGGCATCTGCCGATTCCATCATGCCCACCGGCAGCATCAACCCCAACACAACGGTTAACACCCGGATGGAGTCCCGGGGACGTAACCGTAGAGTGACAGGTGTTTCCCCCAAGGCAACACCCAGTCCCTGAAAAATTCTTGGTCCCTGGAATTTCTGCCAACCCTTCATCACCTAAACTCCTATCACCGTAACCAATAGAACAGAGTGTACTAGACGAGACTCGTCTGGTGCGATCGCAACGATTTTAGAGAATTGTAGAGGAAAACCAGTCCGGCCCCCAATCCTCTCCCCAAAATCGTTGCTCATTACTAGGAATCACGGATTGAGGATGGATTCCCGAATAACCACCCCCCTGCCACCCCCGATTCTCCCCAAAGGGGGGATTTCCCGAGTTCTACTTATTCCCGCTACACCGGACTAAGGTTTACTTATCAGCAGGATATCTTGAACACTTAAAAAGTCTTCTCGTCCACACCAAGACCCGTAATAGACAGGTAAATTAACTTTTAATCCCACTTGTTCGGCCAATTCCAAAAAAAACCGTTCTTCATAAGCAACTGCCGACTCGGGGAATGTTTTATCCGCCAGTCGATAGTTATCAAAAATTTCTGGCAACTCCAGGGTACACAGACCCGCTTCCAAGCAGGATAATGACTCTTCATTTAACAAAAAAGCGGTAATCAGCCCTCGTCCTCCCGGTTTAAGAACCCGGGAAATTTCTCGTAAATAGTTGTCAATTCCATCGGGCAGAATATGAGTAAAAACCGAAGTTAGGAAGACAAAATCAAAGCAATTATCCGAATAAGGGAAGCGATAGGTGTTTGCCTGTTCTTGTCCAGTGGGGTTGTAATACTGATTGTACAAATCCGCCCGTTGAAACTGAAAATTCGGATAGCGGGGGGAAATCACAGATTTGCACCAAGTGATTCCGGATTCAACAATATCAAATCCTTCATACCTGCCGCGATCGCTCAAATATTGGGTCAGAGGAACCGCCATCCGTCCCACCCCACACCCCACATCCAGCACCGCTTCATCCGGCTGTAAACCCGCTAATTCTATAAAATAGCGAAAAAATTCCGTCCCGATCGCCTTAAAACTTCCCCCCACCGATAACCGCAGGTCCTTGGGGGGAAGCAACTCGTCAGGAATGATAATTTCTGGAACAGAGGATGGAGAATTTAGCATAGGATTTAGGTCAAAAACAATCAGAATAATACGGAATCCGGGTCTGCTTAAACCTGCACCCTAAAGGGTGGGGCTATACAGACAAAGCCCGCCTGCGCGGGCTAAGAAAGAAAATGGATTTTTGATACCCGAATTTGGTATAGTTTTCTGTCCAAAAAACTAGAGGTTTGTTCAAGAAACCCGGTCGTTTTTATTCTATAACCGTTCTTGGACTCATACCCAATCCAGATATCAAAAGTGGTTGATAAAAACCAGCCCGCGCAGGCGGGCTTCGTCCGTGTAGCCCCACCCTTTAGGGTGCGGGTTTCCATCTGCGAGGTTGATAAAAACCAGCCCGCGCAGGCGGGCTTCGTCCTGTGAGCCTCCAGGCTTGAGCCTGCGGGTTTCTATCAACTAATCAAAGAACGCGCAACAAACTAGGAATAGAAACGATCGCCTCCAGATTGCGAATTTCCGCTAAGGCATGATTAAAATTGCCTTCTTTCACATCATGGGTAACCACCACAATTTCTGCCTGATTTTCACGCATCCCAATCTGCACCACGGATTCGAGACTGACGCCATTTTTGCCAAAAATTGTCCCCAATTCCCCGATGACTCCGGGACTATCCTGAGTCAAAAATCGGGCATAAAAGCGCGTCACCACATCGTCCATTGGGGCGATCGCACAGTAATGTTGATGAGAACAGCTTAACAACGGATGAGGTATCGGTTCCGTTTCCGTTTTCAACACTGCCGCCACATTTAAAATATCCGCCACCACCGCGCTTGCCGTGGGACCTGCACCCGCCCCTCGTCCATAAAACATCACCTGTCCAATCGGGTCCCCTTCTATGAAGATGGCGTTATAAACCCCATTCACATTCGCCAAAGGATGTTGTTTCGGGACCAAGGTGGGATGCACTCTCAACTGTAAGCGATCTTCAACATCGGTTTGAGTTTGAGGAGTAGGACCTTCTTCCCGCTTGGCGATCGCCAGTAACTTAATCACAAACCCCAGTTTTTCGGCATAAGCGATATCTTCTGCACTCACCTGACGAATCCCTTCCGCATAAACTTGTTCACGCTTGATGCGTCCCCCAAATGCCAAAGATGCCAGAATCGCGATTTTATCTGCCGCATCCAAACCATCCACATCTGCCGTGGGGTCCGCTTCCGCATAACCCAATTTTTGAGCATCCGCGAGCACTGCCTGAAAATCCGCCCCTTCCAGTTGCATCCGGGTGAGAATGTAGTTGGTGGTGCCATTAATGATACCCATCACCCCTTGGATGCGGTTGCTTCCTAAAGATTGCTTCAGGGGTTGAATCACCGGGATACCGCCTCCCACTGCCGCTTCCAACATCACATAGACGCCCTTTTCATTGGCAGCAGTGAAGATTTCTGCACCATGCAGGGCGATCGCCGCTTTGTTGGCAGTGACAATATGCTTACCAGAGGCGATCGCCTTCAACATCAGCGATCGCGCAGGTTCCAACCCGCCAATCAACTCCACCACAATATCAATCTCAGGATCCGTGACGATTGATTCTAAATCCGTGGTTAAAATATCCGCAGGAAGCTCAATATCCCGGGGTTTATCCAGCGATCGTACCCCCACCCGAGCAATTTCCAACTCCTGCAACAACGGATGCCGTCCTCCAGAGTCCAGCAAGATCTGGGCCGTTCCTGCGCCCACCGTTCCCAATCCCAGTAAACCAATTTTGAAAGTCACAATTCTAATCCATAACCGACTAACTTACCATTTTTACAGGGATTTGGCCCTCAAGTCGCCACTAAAGCGAAACTGTCCAGTTTGATTATGGCACCGACGAAAAATCAGCGATCGCCTTCAAAACCACCCCACTCGCTGCCGCAGCTTGAGATTGTCGGACATCCACGGTAATCAAAGGGCAATCCCGATCTAATGCCAAGGCGATATAGAGCGAGTCATAGATTGCTAACTGATGAGTTAAACCGATTTGAAACGCACGAGGTAGCAGTTCGCTAACGGGTTTGATGTCCAAGGGTAAATCTAACAAATCGCGAATCATCTGTTCCCCGTCTGTTTGAGGCAACCCTTGAAAGCGGACATTCCGCCACAAAATGTTGACACATTCTAGCAGGCCAAATTCTGGAACATATAAGCGATCGCCCCTTGCCAACCCCCCAATTAAAACCCGCACCTGTGGCGTATTAGTTTCGGTTAAGAAATACTGAATCAACACGCTGGCATCCACTATATATGCATCTGCCATTTTTGGCGTTCCTCCCGAATCATTTCGCTACCCGTAGGCGAACCTGATGGAGGCGTCCATCTGTGGCGATCGACCGAATCCATAATTTCTTGTAAAGACCGTTTTTTGACGACGTTTTCGAGGGGTTCCCCTTGCCCTAACCGTTCATCCACAACTTGAGCAATCATCGTTTTGAGTTCATCCATTGTCAAGTCTACCACTCTTTCTGGTGTCATGTTCATGTCCTCCATCGGTTCTCTGTTCTTAATTATGCCAGTATTGCTGCTGTACTTTTTGGTCATCCCGAATCCCGGATTCAAGGCGATCGCTTTTATGAATGAGAGGCGATCGCCTTGAACAAGTATTAAACGATATCCGGGTCTATTCCCAGTTCCGAAGTTCCCTCCCAACAATAGAGAGGGGGAGGTCTCAATCGACCTCCCCCTCTCCCAGAGCTTCCGCAGAAATTAAGCTGCGATCGCCCAGTAAACCTTAGTAGGTTTCAACGTGCCAGCGATGCTCTTTTTTGAGTTGTTTTTGATAGTCTAACCAATCCACCCCTTGTTTAGAGGTAACCGCAGACATCCCCTCATCAATGCCGCCTTCCATACCTTTCAAACCGCAAATGTAGGTATGAGCATTCGGTTTTTGCAGCAGGTTCCAGATTTCTTCGGCGTTTTCCGCAATCCGGTCTTGGATGTACATCTTACCGCCTTGAGCATTCTGTTGTTCACGGCTGATAGCGTAGGTCAAGCGGAAGTTATCTGGGAACTCAGCTTGTAACTTTTCTAACTCTTCTTGGTACAGAATGTTGGCACTGTAGGGAATACCGAAGAACAACCAGGCCAAACCTTTGAACTTGTAGTCTTCATGTTGTTCCTTGAACATCCGCCATAAGAAAGCCCGGAAGGGAGCAATCCCGGTCCCGGTTGCCATCATGATGACGGTGGATTCTTCATCGTCAGGGAGCAACATTTCCTTACCCACGGGACCCGTGATAGCGACATCATCTCCAGGGTTCAAATGGCAGAGGAAAGATGAGCAAACCCCTTTAATGGTTTCGTTGGTTTCTGGATGCTGGTAAACTAATTCACGGACGCACAGAGAGACGGTTTTGTCATCCTCATGGTCGCCATGACGAGTCGAAGCGATCGAGTACAAACGCAGTTTATGAGGTTTGCCTTTTTGGTCTTCTCCCGGAGGAATAATCCCGATACTTTGACCTTCTAAATAGCGCAGGTCCCCAGCAGAAAGGTCGAAGGTTAAGTGTTGAACGATCCCACTTCCACCTTCTCTGACGAGGGGTTCATTGCTGAGGCACTTACCAATATAGGGATTTTTGGGCTTGTAGATATTAACAGGAATATCGTTGCTTTTTGCCTTTTTCGCCTTGGTTTCAGTCATTGGCTTGCTGGGTTGAGCTTCCTTCTGGGTCTGCTCTTGACTGACGGTGGGAGTGCGGTGACCATTGCTCGTCCCTTCTTCGCCCAGAGGACGAATGCTGACAATTTGTCCACCCATGCGCGTGATCCGGCGCATTTCTTGATTCATGCGGTTGTACGGTACCGTAATAAAGGTACTGCCACTGCGACGAATCGGGTTAGTGGTCGCATCAGTCTCGTCAGTTTGGCGCAGACCCACTACTTCATATACGAAAAAGCGGTTACCAGATTCTGTATTCACTGTAACGCCTGCTGCGCTGGGATTGTACATAATGTTAATGGCTCCAAATCAAAGAACTGTTTTCCGGCAAGGGGTTGAGAGGTTCTGGAGGCTGACTCTGAAAGCCAGTTGCAGGTCCTAGAAATCTGCGATCGCCCTCTGTTTTTCCGTTGTCCGGTGATGATTATCCCTTTATCCTGTCGATGAAGGGATCTTTAAAAAGACTATTACTAGATTACAGCCCGATGTCCCCGTCCTGACCTTGTGCCGAAGAAAGCAAGGTTTCAGGCTTCAATCGAGGCGATTTAGCCATTGCACAGAGCCTTCAGGGACGGTTTCCTCCCCCAATCGGGCGGGAGAGGCGAGGGAACTGGACCCGGATCCGGGGCAGTCGGCCCTTCCCGGGGATCACCCCCAAGCCCCATGCCCCTGGATGCCCCTAGTCTGAAGGGAGGGACACCAAGGGGCGCGATCCCGCGACCGGGAACCCAGGGGCATCAAGGGGCTAAAACTCGGGCAAAAAAACTTTTGACAATTGTGCAAAACCATGAGATATAAGGCTTAGGGCAAATCATGATCCCCGATCGCCCGCCCGTTCTGAGCCAGGAGGATGGACTCAATTGAGTAAAGTTACACGCTGTATGTCAAGATAGAATCAATTTTATTGTCTTTTAATACGCAATAAACCGTAGCATAGGTACAAAGAGCAAGATCGATAGAGGGAATCTATGACCAGTAAGCCGGAAAGCGTGGTTCTAATTGGTGTTGCCGGAGACTCCGGATGCGGCAAATCGACATTCCTGCACCGACTAAAAGACCTATTTGGAGAAGAACTGATGACGGTCATCTGCTTGGATGACTACCACAGTTTAGACCGCAAACAGCGGAAAGAGCATGGGGTCACAGCGCTTGACCCGAGAGCGAATAACTTTGATTTGATGTATGAACAAGTAAAAGCGCTAAAAAACGGGCAGGGGGTTAACAAGCCCATCTATAACCACGAAACTGGCATGATCGATCCACCTGAACGGGTGGAACCGAATCACATTATCGTGATTGAGGGCCTGCATCCCATTTATGATGAGCGAGTTCGCTCCCTGCTCGATTTCAGCGTCTACCTCGATATCAGTGATGAGGTGAAAATTGCCTGGAAAATTCAACGGGACATGGCAGAACGCGGTCACCGTTATGAAGATGTTTTAGCATCCATTAACTCCCGTCGTCCTGACTTTAGCGCCTACATTGAACCGCAAAAAGCTCATGCTGATGTGGTCATCCGGGTGTTACCGACTGAGTTAATCCCTGATGACAAAGAGCGGAAGGTTCTGCGGGTGCAGATGATCCAACGGTACGGGGTGCATGATATGGATCCGGTGTATCTGTTTGATGAGGGTTCGACGATTAAATGGACGCCTTGTGGACGGAAACTGACCTGTTCCTACCCAGGGATCAAAATGGCCTACGGACCGGATGCCTTTGAAGGTCATGAAGTCTCGATTTTGGAAGTAGACGGTCAGTTCGAGAATTTAGAGGAGATGATCTACATCGAAAGTCACCTCAGTAACACCTCTACCAAGTTTTACGGTGAGTTGACCGAACTGTTGCTCCAGCACCCCACCTATCCGGGTTCTAACAATGGCACCGGTTTGTTCCAAGTGCTCACGGGTCTGAAGATGCGCGCCGCTTACGAGCGCTTAACTTCCAAGGAAGCAAAAATAGCAGCGAAGGTGTAAGAGTTGCTCATTTGAAATTCCAGCCCATCACTCGACGCGAGCAGCTAATCCTAGCTACTCGCGTTTTTTTGGGGGGTTATACGGAATCCGGTTGTCAAAGGTCTGTAAAAACCCGCAGGCTCAAGCCTGGGGCTATACGGACGAAGCGGTGCCTGCGCGGGCTAAAAGTATCAAAGGTCTGTAAAAACCCGCAGGCTAAAGCCTGGAGGCTCACAGGACGAAGCCCGCCTGCGCGGGCTACTCCATAAAAACGACTTTTCATACCCGGATTTGGTATTAATAGGGGGGAGCATCTCAAGAAGGCAAAGAGACCTAACCCCCCAGCCCCCTTCCCACCTCTCCCCGGCCCTCTCCTACAAGGAGAGGGAGAATAAGGAATTTTTTTTTATTGCTGGAAGGGGGAGCAAGACTTGTAAATTCCCCTTTTATGCAAAATTGAGATGCTCCCTAATAGGGTGGCAGTAAGCGCCGAAATCCGTGCAGAATCACTACAACTAAGAAGAATAAATTCCTCGGGATTATTCCCATTCCATACAGTGCCAGGGGAACGGGAGGTTCTGGGATACCGCGATCGCAAACTTGCCCTAATCGATAACCCAAGTCTCTCATCCAAGCAACGGTTCTCGGCCATTCCCATAAATCATTAATCCAGGTTTCAGGAATCCCGTTCTCTCCAACCCCGGCACCCATAATTGCACCCAATATGGCAGCAGTGGTGTCCGTATCCCCGCCACAGCGCACGATTTCTATCACTCCACGGCGATAATCATTTGGATGAGTCAACCAAGCCTGGATGACGACTGGCACCGTATGGTAAATGTAACCACTGACTCCTTTTCCCAGTCCCAACTGGAGGGCAAAGGTTGGGGTATCTTGACCCTGTGCAACACTGTCACAAGCTTGTTGGATCAGGTGCAAAAATTCGATCGCCTCGTCAGGGAGACTCTTTTCTAGGATTTGATAATAATCATTGCCAGAAATCATCCTTCTTTGACTGGCACAATAAGCGGCGATCGCCACAGCCATTGCTCCATATTCTGCCTTGGGGTCCGTATGGGTCAACCGAGTAGAGGCCCTGACGAATTCCTGCAACTTGGGCAAATCACTGCCATAACAAACCCCAATGATGGCGCTTCTCATCGCCGGACCATTTCCAGCAGAGAAGACTCCAGACTGGGGAAATCCTAACCACAACTTGGCGATCGCCCTCAAGGTAGCAAAACCTACACCTGCCGGTAAAGCCACCAACCACCATCGCAACCGCCAAGCTAACGCCTTGGTAAATCGCCGGACATCCCCTCCAGAAACCACCAGAGATTGCGCCACCATACAGGTATGTTCGGTGTCATCGGAAACCATGCCTTTACCAAAAAAGAAATGATACCGGGTCAACCGGGAATTAATCCGCCCTTGCCGTTGTCTGGATAACCCTTCCCAGGGAAGTCCAAACGCATCTCCCACCGCAGTTCCTAAAATACAGCCGATGATTGCTTCAGTTTTTGAGGTCATAGTAGATCCCTGGAAGTCTATAAAAACCCGCAGGCTGAAGCCTGGGGCTATACGGACGAAGCCCGCCTGCGCGGGCTGAAGAGTAAAAACGACTGAACTCCGGATTTGGTATAAACTGGCCTTTTCACGGCATGGGGACGCTCGTTCCTGCCGTCATTTAAGACTCAAGCCGATCGCCGATATTCTACCCGCAGTTGTTTAATGGTATTATCCTGGTCAAAAAATTCGTGCCGTTCGATTTCAGTGAGTCCCCAATTCTCAAATTCGGCGAGGTCCCGGTCCGATAGGGGCCAGGGCGGACCCTCGGGTTGGCTGTCGTTGTCGCGATGGCGGGTAATAATTAGCAGGGTTCCTCCAGGGGCCACTAAGGCGGCGATCGCCTCGATGACTTGCGATCGCACCTCAAGGGGTAACGCTTGAATATTCCGAGAGTCTTCCACTAAATCAAACTGTCCGCGCCATGCCGGATCTAAGTTAAAGAAGTCCCCCACACAGTAATTCACCGAGGTATCGGGAAATCGTTGGCGACACCAGGCGATCGCGGTGGGGGAAATATCAAAGGCAGTCACCTCAAATCCTCGGGCGGCTAAGGTTTCGGCATCATCGCCTAATCCGCATCCGGTGACTAAGGCAGAACGACTCTGTGGGGACATTGGGCGATCGCTCAACCAACTTTCCAGGACCGGATGGGGGGTCAATTTTGCCCAAGGCACTTGTTCAGCATCCCCTTGAGCTTCGGCATATAAAATATCAAACCATGCCGAAGGGTCCGATTGCGCCAGGGATTGATTCGCTAATTTCTGGACTTTTTCGCGCAGGGTCTGAGGTTGTTGTTCAAACATGAGGCTGGTTTTTTCAGAATGAATTGAGGAGGCACTCTCGGGCGACTCCTCAGAAGGCACTTTAAGTTTATTATTCCTTAACGGAGGATAGGGAGGATGGGGGAGATGTTCGTAGTAACGACTTTAGTCGTTACCGCGTGACTTGGCGGATGCCAAGTCACGCTCCCATGTCCGGATCCTCCA
>NZ_JAMXOT010000204.1 GCF_024220515.1 Oscillatoria sp. HE19RPO | reverse complement strand
CTACAAGGGAAGGGGGAGAAAGACAATTATTTCCCCCTCCCCTTGTAGAGGAGGGGGGCAGGGGGGAGAGGTCAGACTGGTTTTTAGGAAAAATTGAGATGCTCCCAGCAAAACCAACACTACATTGCAAATTAAGTGAGGCTTTAATTATGTCTGTCTCTCGTCTTTCCTTGTTAGCCGCTTTAATGCTTGCCCTAGGAACTACCACTGCCGCTTATGCTGCACCCCAACCCTTTGCAGAACAAACCATCGCTCAACGTCCTGGGGGAAACAATCCCGGTCGGGGTTCTGGAGGGGGCGGTCAATGGGCCGGAAAACAAGGCTGGCTCGAACAGTTAAATCTCACACCCGAGCAACAGCAAGAAATCCAAGCCATTCGCGATCGCTACCAAACTCAAATGCAAGCCAGCCGCGACCAAATGCGTCAAAACATGGAGCGCATGGGTCAAATGATGGCTGGCAATACCAGCGATAACGACCTGCGAAATCAACACAATCAAATTCTCCAGGCGCGGCAAGAAATGGGACAAATGCAGTTCGAGCAAATGTTAGCCATTCGCAACGTTCTCACCCCAGAACAACGGCAGCAGTTTGCCCAATTAATGCAACAGCGCCGCCAAAACCGCGAGAACCGTCAAGGCAATCATGGGAATGGCCGGGGAAATCGTCCCGGATCCAACAGGGTCGGACCCGGACAATAGTTATTACCAACAGAGGGGTACAGTCAACCTGAGAAACCCCTCTCTATCTCATCCGGTACGGGCCTTCTAGAACCACAGGACCGGCTTCAATCCCAGGGACAAGGCACTGCCTTGTCCCTTTTTTTGCAAGCACTCTATTTTTGGAATGTTTCTTAATAAAACCCACAAGTCGGGTCCAAACCCATTCGCCAGGTGCGGTTAAAACCCGAACCAAACGTATAATAGCTGTAGCCGATTCGATAGGGAAAATGTCCCGGGGGAACGGTTTGAGGCTCAACCCCATTGTAGCTCATGTCTTTATGATCGAACTGAAACCAACCCACTGCTTTTTCAAACTGAGCATAATGGTCCCAGTTGACTTCGTTTGGGTCATTGCCCGTTGCTCTTAAAAAGGCAGTTTGAACGCTCAAACCAAAGCGTTTATTAGAATATTTTAGCCATAGACGATCTATTTCTTGGAGTTCAGAACAAGGAATTTTATTGATTAATAGAGAAGCTGTCGCGCTTCGGGTATCTTCTCGATAGGGCTCTAGTAATTCTAAGGTTTTCCAGTCTGCGGTAACCCATTGCTGGCTGGCTAGAGCATCCACCAAATGGCAGTATTTCAAGCGATGGGTGATGGAGGCCACCCCGTTCCAGACGCCACCACTCACCCCATTTCCCGTGGTAGCAGGTAAGTGGCCTTCAGCAGCCCAGTTAGAGAAGTTAAGTTTCTCATAACTCTTCCATTGACCTTGCCTACGCCAACCCACCCGATCGCCAAATTTTTCGGCAATTTCTGGCTTATAATTCCCAATCACTCCCCCTACAGATTCCCAAATTTTTTGCTGCTGAATAAAGCCAAACCGCCCATCACTGTAATAATTCCATAGCTTTGCTAAGGTGTGCAAATCCTCACAGTCAAGTGTTTCTACATCAGCTTGACTTAACCACCCTTCGGCTTCTCTCTGGCTGATTTTCAACAAAATCTCAAAGGTGGCGCGATCGGCAGCTTTCCACTGACGCTCCCTCAGTAATGCTTGCAGGGGTTTATAATCAATGTTTGCCGTGGAGGTGAGTTTAAATTCTGGGTCGGGTTTAGGAGGCTTTTCAAACCAACAGGATTGCAAACTCAAACAAACGATCAGGGCGAATGCCCTGATTTTTTCCCCAGAACAAGGGGGAATTACCGTTAGAGTTAATCCCTTGATTCTAAAAGCATCAATCAACAATTGTTTCAACCCCGTACTCCTAATATTCAATTCTAAATTGATTCAAATTCAGGGAAGTTAAATTGGCCCTCTTGACTCACACTCCGTCCGATCAACTTCTTCGGGTTTTCTTCCATCTGGGTGGGTTATGCCGATCCATCCCGGTGACATTTCCAAACCCCAGTGATGATTCTACGGGATAATCAGGCTAAAGTGATAGGAGCGCAACTCAATCATTGGTGCAATCCTGTTAAGGACCCTGCTCTAAGCTAGAGTCCAGATTTTTCCAGGAACGCGCCTTGACTCGAATTGGACAATAGCTTTACACTCCCACTGAAAACCTTGATAACCCTTTGAATTTTTACGGATATTAACCTGAATAACTATCATGGAAAATTTAGCATATTTACAGGCGGTTTTGGCCCTCGAATCTGTAGAGGCGATTCGCGAATCGCCCCTACATTTCGGGTTTAATGTTAAAAATTGCGTCAGTTCTGACCGTTACAGGTTAACGATCGCCCTGAGTCTCTCTCTCTTCAGTCTGATGCAAGAGGCAGTCGCCTCCCATGTGATTCCCCCACAAGGACTCGGACGAGGAGATAGTGGACCCCTCGTCACTTGCGTTCAGCAGATGTTGAAGGCAACGGGTTATTTTCACGGACCTGTTTCCGGTTTCTATGGACCCATGACGGAACAAGCGGTCTTAACGTGGGAACTAGAAAGTGCTGGGGTGGGTGATGGTGCGATTACTGCCTCAACAATTGCTCAAATTGGCTGTTATCAAGGGCAAATCCCCCGGACTCCTCGCCCTTCTTCGCCGAATCCCAATGCGACTCCCATAACCGGCGATCGCCCTCACTATGATACCGGCAGCAGTGGCCTTCGACGAGGCGATCGCGGGGGACAAGTGGTGCAATTACAGCAAGAATTAATCGCTGCCGGTTATTTTAATGGTCCCGTTACCGGCTACTATGGGGCATTAACAGAAGATGCGGTGATGCACTTACAACAGGATTATCATATCCCCATTGATGGGGTTGCCGGTCCCGAAATCTGGTTAACACTCGCACAAACACCCGACCCGGTGATTGTCGCCAGAGAAACCCTGCGTCCAGGGTCCCAGGGTTCTGCGGTGGTTGCTCTCCAGGAAGACCTCCGGAACTTAGGATACTATACAGGACCCATTACTGGCTATTACGGACAACTCACTGAGGGAGCGGTGAAGGAGTTGCAACTCGATCGCCGGATTCATGCCGATGGCATTGCCGGTCCTCAAACCCAAAGTATCTTGGTTGCTTTGTATTAACCCCGAAATTAAAACTAAAAAGCGATCGCCTCCCACCCTGGTAAACTGCGATCGCTTTTCATTCTGAACCCAACTTAAGAAACCAGTGCCTTTCCTGGATAAATTTCCCGCTTGCGAGTTTTTTTATCCAAGTAAATCCACTCTAAATCTTGGAGGCGATTCACCAAATTAGAGATACTCACCCCCAATTCTTCTCGCATTTCATATAAGTGAGACCAATAGGTTAAATCCCGTCCTTGGCGTTTCTCTTCTAAAATCCGTCTCGGCATCAGCAGGCAACCGGCAAAATACTGCGCCTGCCACTCCATAGACTCTAACACCGAGGCATGACTCAGGGGACTGTTCACGTCCCGACTCCCCCGGCAGACAAAGGGTTCATCTGCTGGGGTGAGGTTGGTGAACAGGCGATCGCCGGTTTCCCTCGTCGCCTCATGATTAATATGCAGCACCCAATGGCCGATTTCATGCGCCAGGGTGGATTCCTGGAATCCCTGGGGTTTATCGAGAATCTCTTCATTGATCTCGATACAGCGTTGCAGGGGGAGAATCCTCGCCGCGATCGCCCCTTGTTCATCCGGTGGAATCCGTTCCCAAATCACACCGAGGTCAAAAAAATCCGCAACCAAAGTCACGTCAAACGGCCAGGAAGGAGCAAACTGCTCCCCGCGCTGTGCCATCCGCCTGAGTACATTATTCGCCTGATACTCGATCGCTTCTTTGCGATAATAGCGATACGGCTTAAAAATACTCAAGATTATTCCCCCTCGCTTGCCACCTGCTGAAACACCTTTTCTGCAAAATCAGGATTTTCTCGCATCCGCCGCAGGAGTGCAGGCATCGCTTTATAATTTTGCTTGAGAAAATCCTCGTACCGTTGCGGAAGACGACCGGCGAGGACGATTGACTCCTCCTCATCCAAATCCAGATTCCGCGCCAAAGACCGAATCACTTCCTCTTTAGGTGCATAGTCTGCGCGATCGTTTTCCAGCTTGGACAAGTAGGTAAAATCCACATCCAGAAGCTTGGCCAGCTCCCTTTGACTATATCCCTTGTCCTTGCGTGCTTGACGAATTAGTTTACCAAAACTCTGTTCCACGTCTTTAAATTCCCACTACATCTGCATTGTAGGCGACTTTGAAAAAAAAATCAACTTTTGGATTGACGAAAAAATCAAGTCGCGCTAAACTAGGTTTAGTTGAACAATCATTCAACGAGACAGGCGCTAGGGGTGGAGTAGCAGTTCCCAGATTCTTCCGGCTGACACGCTATACCTAGTAAAACCTCGGGTCGGGGAACAGCAGGGTTAGGGCCAATCCACAGCGCCATAAGGGAGGGTGCCACACAAACAAGACAGGAGAGGAACCATGCTCAAAACCTGGACTGATACTCACTATAAGCTCGAAGACGGGGACTGGCTTTATATTGCCAAACATGACGACCAAGGTGCCGCCTCCCTCATCTGTCCGGGTTATGCCCGAGATGGTTCGGGTTTCACCATCCATTTTACCCCAGCCCACATCGAACTGTTACAAAATCTGCTGGCGGTTTTGCAAAGTACCCAAGGCGTCGCCTCCACGGAGTCAGTTCGGGGGACCAATGGCAACCCTTGGGTAGAACGATATCCCCATCCGGAGGCGGCTAAAACTGAGTCTCGTCCCGGAGAAGAACCGGGTTATAAATATCCCAATTCCGCCCCAGTTACCCCTCGTCCAGTGATTCGATAATCCGGTGCAATTCATCGGAGAGAGGTTACTCAATATGGCCAAAGATAAAACAGAGAATTCCGCAAATTTACAAAACCCTACAGGAGTAGAAACCATGTCTAAGAAAGCGACAATTTCCGTATTTGGAACTAAGCCCGAAAATGCCATTGTTGTTCCCGAGTTACCCATTTCTGCTAAAAACAATTGTCAGGCGGGGAAATGGACGATTGGAGATGAGGAATATGGGTCAAAATTAGCGATGACCATCCTCAAATTTAGCAAATTTTTCGGTAGTTTAGGGCAGACTAAAAATACGTTATGGGGACAAATTTGGTTTGTAGCCGAAGGGGGTGAACTGCCCCATGATGTGGTGATGGTTACCTACGTTAAAGGCCGCAGCCTGAGCGATTTTAATCGGTTGGTGGCCTCAGTTCAGGCGCGAGGAATTGAACCGGCAGAAGGGGTATTTGTGCCAGATTTTATCAAGCATTCGGGACAAAAGCCGGATGAGAATGGGGTGATTAAACCGATTAATTATTATAGCCTGAAATGGGACTGGATTGAACGGTCGGATTGGGAGATGGTGGAACAAGCGGCGATCGTCTTGTCTGACCCCCAAAATCTGAGTCGGATGATTGATTTGGAAGGAACCCGGGAAATGGTTTGTTTGGATAATTTGCCTCCGGCTGAAATTGCTTGTTTGATGGCGGCGCATTTGGAGGGTCCAACTTCTGGAGAAATGGCATTGCCTGCGGGAGTTCCTAATGACTTGATGCGGGAACCTGCGCTTGCTAATGGTTAATTGGGTCCGATAAAACAACGGAGAGGTGCTTCACGCATCTCTCCTTTCACCGGGTTTAGATAAATTCATGAAAAAAATTGCCAACCTCACCCGCCAGTCAGTCTGGGAAAATCAGTTGAAAGGAAATCTGACGACAATCGAGGAGATTCGCACCGATACGTTAAATGATTTACAACTCCTCAGCGAAGATTTTCAACATTTGCATCTCGTGGTTACTTCGGTTCAGCAGAATTATGCTGCATTATTAAAGCAAAATAGCCAAATGAGAGCGATGCTTTTACAGGTGGTGGATGAGTGTTTTTGCTGGCAAGGCAATCGCTGCGATCGCTGTAACGCCATTCTCCAGCTTCTCTCCAATCGCCAGCTAGAGTAAAGGGGAACAATTGACGGGGGTTCAAACCCTAACAGCAACAACCGACGGGGGTTCAAACCCCCGTCTAACAGCTAAAGTCGGTTGAAACCGACTGAAAATATTATAGGATAGAGTGATGTTTTTAGTCGGTTTTTAACCGACTGTAGAGGCGCTTCGCGAAGCGCCTCTACAGGCGGGGGTTTTTAACCCCCGCCGGGTGATGAAGGTTAACCGTTCAGTCTCTAAACTATCGTAAATAGGAGGAAAATTCATGTCCCAAGTCCCAGTTAAAGACAGTAAAGCTCAAATTTTAGCCCAATTTCAACAACTTCTAGCCAGTCGCCAAGGAACTGCCTCCAAAGTCGCCACGAAAGAGGAGGAAGCGGAAAAGGCGAAAAATCAAGAACTCCTCGCCGTTGCCTCGACTTACACCATTGATACCATTGTTAAAGGGTTAGCGGATCTACAACTGGATTTTGGGAGTATTGTCACCCAACTGGCGGAGAAACTAAGCACAGAAACCGCTAAACTGGACGAACTCAAACGGGCAATTTCTATTGAAACCGATCGCCTCGAAGAATTACGCCAAATTCGAGTGGTTGCCGATGCGCTGCACATTCTTACCCAAGAACATCAAGAAAAGTTAGCTTTACTGGATCATCAGGCGGCTTTACAACAAGAAGCCATTGAAATGGACCAGGCACAAAAGCGCAAAGCATGGCAAAAAGAACAAGAAGAATTTGACAGCTTGGTGCAAGAACAAGATGAAGCCGTCGCGAAACAACGGGAACAGGAAGCAGCCGATTATGATTATGAACGGCTGCGGATTCAAGAATTAGAAACCGATGAATATGAAGAACAGAAGCGGCAACAAGAGCGCGAGTTAAAAGAGATTGCCCGGGAGAAACAAAAGGACTGGACGGAACGGGAGAAATATTTGACCGAACATCAAGCCGAATTTGCAGCGAATCAGAAGAAGATTGAGGGATTTGAGGAAGAATTGAAACAGGCTTATACTAAAGCCAAAGAAGAGGCGATCGCTGAAGTGAAGCGCGATGCCAAGGTTAAATCTGACCTGTTCGAGAAAGAGTGGGAAGGCACGAAGCAAGGGTATGATTTGACTCTGCAATCCCTCAATAGCAATCTGGAACGACAAACTCAACAAATTGCCGATATTAATGCCCAGCTACAAGCGGCAATGCGACAAGCTCAAGATTTAGCAATGCGAGCGTTTCAAACCTCATCAAATGTGAGTTCTGGCTCGAAATAATAACTCGCCCCGCAGGCTCAAGCCTGGGGCTATACGGACAAAGCCTGCCGACGCCGGCTAATACAACTCGCCCCGCAGGCTGAAGCCTGGGGCTATACGGACAAAGCCTGCCGACGCCGGCTAATAGAAACCCGCCTTTTCAAGTTTAAACCCTGCACATTGTTTGGAGAAGTCTGATGGCGAAAAAAATTACCTCTAAAAGCACCAAAGCGGAAATCATGGAAGCTTTTGAGGAGTTGGAAAAGGAAAATTCAGGACTAGAGGCTCAAGTTAAGCAACTCGCTAAAGAAAAACAGGCGGCGGCTAAAAGTACGGTTTCAGCGGTTAAAGAAATTAATTCTAATGAAGTTAAAACCCAGATGAATGCTACACCAACGGCTCAACAGAAAATTAATCAGACGATTGACAGTTTGCAACTGTTGCAATTCGGGTTTGGGGGTGCGGTTAGTGATTTATCCGAACGACTGACTTCCGAAGCGGCTAAATTACAGGAACTGGAAGAATCTGTCAATCAGGAGGTGGAAGAGCTTCAAAGTTTGCATGATTTGGAAGTGTCTGAGGAGACGTTAGAAGAGTTAATCCAAACCTATCAAGAGCGAGCGAAAGCCTTTCAAATAGAAATCACCGATCGCCAGGAAACCTTGGAACAACAAATCCAAACCCTGAAGAAAACCTGGGAGAAAGAACAAGAAACTCATCAACGTGAGATTAAAGAACGCAATACTACTCGGCAGAAACAGCAACAGCGGGATGCAGAGGAATATCGCTATAGTTTAGAACGCGATCGCCACCTGGCTCAGGAAGAATACGAACAAACCCAAAAAGGCTTGTATCAAGAACTGGCAGAAATCCGCCAAACCCAGGAACGAGAATGGACTGAACGGGAAACGGCGATCGCCGAACGGGAAAAACAATATGCCGAAGCGAAAGCCAAAGTTGAGGCACATCCCAAAGAACTGGAAACCAACATCAAGAATGGCAAAGACAATGGACGAAATATCGGCAACTATCAAGCCAAAGTCGCCTCCGATCTGCGAAGCAAAGAAGTAGAAGGACTCCAGCGCTCCTATCAACTGCAAATCAGCGCATTAGAAGTGAGCATCAACAACCAAGAAGAACGCATCAAGACCCTCACCAAACAACTGGAATCGGCGCTCAAACAGGTGCAAGATTTGGCCGTCAAGGCGATCGAAGGGACATCCAATGCCAATTCCTTCCAAGCCTTGCGGGAAATTGCCGTGGAACAAGCCAAAAATCTGCCAAAAAGCAAATAATTGAATTTTAGTGTTATTTTAACTAGGGGCAATTGATTAATTGTCCCTAGTTTTCTGTATTTAAGACGGGTAAATCCTCATCCACAGTTGAGAACCGAGGCACCATGCAACCAAACTCCATGCAACCCAATAACGAGGGTTGGCTCAAAATAGCTGAATATATTTCCCTGGCTGGATCAGTTGCGGGTTTGGTTGCTGCATTGGTTCTGGGAAGACTCAGTTATGCAGCAGTGGTGTTATTTCTCTCAGCCTGGTTAAATTTGGTCTATCGCCACCGATTGCACCTGATCGTGCAGCAACGACTGAGCAATGCCATTACGGAAGTCGATCAGAGTATAGATGAGTTTCAAGTGGCGATCGCCAATCGAGTTGGGGAACTCAGCGAAGAAATCTCCCAGATGAATGAGAACCTCCTGGAAAAACCCGAGAAGGAGCAGATCGAGCGATTGCTCTCACCCATCCTCAACCTAGAGCAACAGTTAATGGTATTAGATGCGGCATTATCGCAGATTGCCAAGCATCTGGAACCCCCGATTCAGGAATTGCGCGATCCCCTCCCCACCGAAGGGGACTCGGCAGAAACAGCCACCACCCCAGGCAGCAGTCGCCTTCCCGAGGAGATTGCTCAACTCTCGGAACAGATTTCCCATCTCGGAGAGGCGATCGAGAAACTCGAACCCCGACGAGAAGGCAGCGAAATCGTCCCCGTCCCTCCCCAAATGCCGATGGTATCGAATGTCTGGGGTGTACCCGCTGCCTATAGCGAACCGAACCCTAACCTCCCCGCGATCGATGCCTCGGAGATTTCCCATACCACCCCCCCTTCACCCACCGCTTTACCCACTTGGGGAAATCCCTATCAGAATAGAGACCCCGAGGCTGGCTCAACCCAGGCATTTCCAGCGAATCAAGCACTGACGCTATCATCCGAGGCAGCGATCGCCTATTCTGGCTATCCCAACCCGGCGATCGGCAGCGAACCCGCCGCCAACATCGACTTACGAGGCTCCATTCTCATCGGCTGTAGCCTCACCCAAGCCAATTTTGCCGGAGGGGACCTCCAAGAAGCCAACCTCAGTCAAGCCGACTTACGCGGTGCCGACTTACGGGAAGCCAACCTCGCCGGTGCCAACCTCAGCGGTGCCAACCTGAATGAAGCCGACTTAGACGGTGCCAACCTTGCCAGTGCCGACTTGCGCGGCGTCAATCTCAGAAATACCCTATTTAGAAATGTCTATCTCAGTGGCGCAAACCTCAGCGGATCAGACTTGAGTGGATTAGATTTAACGGCGCTCAATCTCAACAGCGCCACCCTGATTGAAACCAACCTATCTGGCGCAAACTTGCAGCAAACCCAACTAATGGGAGCCAACCTTGCCGGTGCCAATCTCGCCGGTGCCAACCTAGAATCTGCTAACCTCACCCATGCCAACCTCACCAACGCTAATCTCATCGGCGCGAACTTTGGGGAAGGGGAAACCCAAGCTCAACTCGATGGCGCAATCCTCCCCGATGGCAGTATTTATGAGTAGGGTGAAAAATAAAATCCCTCCGGGGGATGCATGGAGGGATTTACTCTAAAGATGTCAAACACTTTCAGTCTGAAATATATTCTGAGCGATTTCTGACTTTTCCACCAGGGGGCTAACCCCCCCAAGAGGCTTAACCCCCTAACACAACAGGACCGGAACCAGCTTCACCCGACCCTTGTCAACTCTAAAATTTAATGAGAATAGCTGCAAGTCCAAGGATAAAATCTAAAGAGTCCATAGAACCGATAAACAGCACCCACTTATGACATATTGCCTGGGTATCCTCACCCGTTTTGGTTTAGTGATCGCCGCTGACTCGCGCACCAATGCCGGGGTTGATCATATTTCCACCTATCAAAAATTGTTTGATTTTTCCGTACCGGGAGAGCGAACGATTTTGTTATGTACCTCGGGAAACCTCTCCATCACCCAAGGAGCGATCGCCGCCTTAGAGAAAGACATTAAACATCAAGAAGAAATCAATCTGCATACCCTTCCCAGTTTGGCCGAAGTAGCGCGTTATATTGGCAACAAAATCCGAGCCATTCAAGATCAGGATAGACCTTGGTTAGAACGCGATCGCATTGATTCTAAATGCAGTATCCTGCTCGGAGGCCAAATTCCTGGAGAAGAACCCAATCTTTATTTAATTTACAGTCAGGGAAATTTCATTCACGCCACCAAAGAAACGCCCTTTCTTCAAATTGGAGAAACCAAATATGGCAAACCCCTGTTGGACCGCACCCTAACCGCAAATACCCCCTTAGAAGCTGCGGCAAAATGTGCCTTACTCTCCATTGATTCTACAATGAAATCTAATATTTCTGTAGGACCGCCCATTGATATTGTCATGTATCATACCGATTCATTCACCATCCGCCATCGCTTGAGATTGAGACTCGGTGACCCTTATCTGGCTAAAATTAGAAAGTTATGGGAAAGCTACGTCAAACAAGCTTTTGATGATATGCCTGATGTAGAATGGGAATATTATGAAGATGATGTAAAAGAAGATATTCTAATTGATTAAATCCAATTAAAGCAGAAAGAAAACCGTTCGTAGTAACGACTTCAGTCGTTACCTCCTGTCATGGCTGAAGCCATGACAGGAGCTTTCTGCGGCTGAGATGGATTCAATCCAATGAGAGCAGAGCAAAGTTCGTAGTAACGACTTCAGTCGTTACCTCCTGTCACGGCTTCAGCCGTGACAGGACAGCTTACGCGCAAGTCACGCCTCTGTGGAGCCTCTGCCTCCAATCCCCAAGAAAGTAGGCGGTAGACCCTCCAATTGCTCCAGGACTTACGCAGATTTTGAGAATTAACGCTAAATGTAGAGGCGAGCAAGCGAATCGCCTCTACATTTAGCCTTTAACTTTAAAGATTGCGTAAGTCTTGTGCTCGTGTCACGGCTGATGCCGTGACACGAGGTAACGACTGAAGTCGTTACTACAAACAAGAAGAAAAGATTGCGTAAGTCTTGTGCTCGTGTCATGGCTGATGCCATCACACGAGAGTAACGACTGAAGTCGTTACTACAAACAAGAAGAAAAGATTGCGTAAGTCTTGTGCTCGTGTTATGGCATTCGCCATAACAGGAGGTAACGACTGAAGTCGTTACTACAAACAAGAA
>NZ_JAMXOT010000203.1 GCF_024220515.1 Oscillatoria sp. HE19RPO | reverse complement strand
AAAAATAAAACCTTCAAAAAACCCGCAGGCTCAAGCCTGGGGCTACACGGACAAAGCGGTGCCTGCGCGGGCTAAAAGAGCCTTGTTAGGTGCGATCGCATCAAAGCAAGGATGATTTATTTGTTGGAATCCCCTAATACAACCTAAAATTAATCCATCAATCTCACTAACTGGCAATATCGGCGTTTGTAGACGTTAAACAAAAAAAAGCAAAAGTTCGCTCGACTCCCTACTGTCGAGATAAAACTTCAATATTTTTAAACGTCTGCCATTAGTTAGAGATAAAAAACCCCCTATTGATAGATGTGCTTCCTTTTATATCCAAATAGGTTTAAAGAGAGGTTGACCGTAGCCTCTGTCGAAGATGTTGCAGAAGTTTCACCCAATTCGACCATCGGAAAAGAGGTAACGATCACAAGCAAAACGGCACAAGCAGTTGGAAAGAGCGGCTTTATCATGACGCCGAAGGAGGGGCATCCCATTTTAGTGATTAATGCCACGTACTCCAGTTGCTTAAATTTTTCTATAAAAGTATGAGACAGGTTATCAAAAATGAAGACAATTAAATACACGTTGTTAGGTTTGCTAGGAATTTTTTGCTTAATTCTCTTTTGGGGGTTGCTCGAACCGTACCTAATCGACACAAAACAGGAAATTGCAGAAATCCCTAATCTTCCCGCTGCTTGGGAAGGGGAGCGAGTTGCAGTGATTGCTGACTGGCAAATAGGAATGTGGATGGACAACACCAATACTATTGACCGCATTGTGGAACAATTAATAGAGGAGCGTCCAGCAGTGGTGCTCATTGCTGGTGACTTTATCTACCATCCAGGTGAAGACCCAAGCGAAGTGATTAATAAGGCTGTTGAATTTGCGCGATCGCTTCCAGCAGCAGGCATCCCCACCTATGCTGTCTTGGGCAATCATGACTATGCAATGAAAAGCAAGCAGGGAACGCCAAACACAGAGTTAGCGCGTCAATTGCATGAAGCGCTTGAAGCAGTGGGTGTGGAAGTCCTCCAGAACGAGGCGGTTGCGATCGGCAACCCAGCGCTAAGAGCAATTCCTCCGTCCGAGAATGGCAACCCAACCGCAGCAAACAGGGCGGACAACACCCCCCTATACCTAGTAGGCATCGGCGCACACTGGCCAAATAACGATCAACCGAAAGTCGCGGTGAACTTGGTGCCAGAAGGAACACCAAGGTTGGTGATGATGCACAACCCAGATTCCTTTGAAGCGTTACCTCCGAACACTGCACCTTTGGCTGTGGCAGGACACACTCATGGTGGGCAAATTCGTCTACCCTTCACCTCAGAATGGAGTTGGTTAACTTTTAGTAAAGAGGATGAGGTCCACGCTGACGGCTGGATTCCAGAATATGGGCAGTCAGGAAATCGTCTTTATGTAAACCGAGGAATTGGTTTTAGCATCCTACCGATGCGGATCAATTGCCCCCCAGAGGTCACTGTATTCACACTTCGCTCCTCTGTTTAACTAATCGATGCTTCATTAATTCCAGCCTTGCCTCGGGTTCTAAATCGCTGAAAAAGAAACATTTAATGGCAAAACGAGCGACTTTTCACCCAGTTATCCTGGGGATGTTCGAGCATTTTCTGCCTCCTCGCGCCCCGGGGGGGTAATGCCATAAATGGTGCGACGGGGACCGGCGTCTCCAGATTCTTGGGCGATCGGCCACTGCCTGTCCCCCCGATTCTCTCTCGTTCAATGGGGAGAACCCTGTGAAACTATTGCCTCAAGGAAAGATGGCAGTTTGTTGGTGAGGAACTGCGTCAGGTGAATTTAAAGTTCACATTAGACCTAGAACTGCAAAATAGTGCTACATTACAAGAAGTTGTGAGTTATCTGTAAAAGGTAGCGAAACCAGGCATTCTATAGCCCCTCGATATGGTATAAAAATGCAAAAATTTCTCTCGTTTTTACTTTCCCCTAAATTTATTGGTATTCTAATTGGTCTTGCTGTTTTATACGCTATTCTTCCAGTCATTTTACCATTTATTGGTGTTAGATTGGTTGAATTATTGGGGTGCGATACTGGGGGACCCGGACCGCAAACTGCTTGCCCAGATCTGGTTGAAACGATTTTAACCTATATGATCTTGACGTACTGGTTTGGCATCTTTACTCTTCCCACAGGTTTTCTAGTCGCAGGAGTTTTAGTCATTATTCTGGTCTTGCGTTTGGTCATGCTTAAACAACGTGATTAAGAGGACTTTTCCAACCTTTTACTCAACTCATGATAGGTCATCGTGGCTAGTTCCTTTAGGTGCGATCGCATCTTGCCACCTTCCACCTTCCGCCTTCCACTCTTTGCAATGTCGATTGCATCCCCGGCGACTCCCTGAACTCCCGACAGCTTCCCAGTCAGTAGATCAGGGAGTTCCACAAACTGATTTAGCTGCGTTCTATAAACCATTTGCCCCCAGAGGACGCTTCAAACCCTTGTCCTGTCAAGGTGATAAATTTAATGACGAAAAATCGTTATTTCTTGAACAGGCGATCACTCTCGCGCCCCTACAAGAGGTAAATTTGATGACGAAAAATCATTATTTCTTGTAGGGGCGTATTGCATACGCCCAAAAGAGGGCGTATGCAATACGCCCCTACAATCTACACACCTTGACAGGGCTACGCTTCAAACCCTTGTCCAAGTGTTATAACTGGGGATTAATACAACCCAAAATTAATCCCTCAATCCCACTCACAGGCAATATTGGCGTTTTTAATTGAACTGCCAAATCCTCCACCGTCATATTATCCAAAAACCGGGTTTCTCCATGTTTTAACATTACATCGGGCAACAAAATGGCATCGCCTAACTTTTTATTTTGCAACCCGTTGAGCAAATCTTGACCTGTTAAAACACCAGTAACACTCATGGTTTGTCCCCAGAAATCGCTACAGAGGGCTACCATTTCTATCTGTAATCCTTCTACGGAGTTTAGGCGGTCTACAATCGGTTGAAAGGCTTTTTCTACGGCATTTCCGACGACCCAGGTGAATTGTCGCGGGGGAGATACGTTGGTTGGCAATAATTCCGTAGCAATTTCCTCAAATTCATCTAAGAATTGCCGAATGGAACCGACGCCATTGCCGATTTGGGGATAGTCTTCATAGTCAGAGTCTAGGGGGACTTCTTCTCCGGCGATGAGAAACCATTCATCGGCTAACCAGGCAAAGTTTGACCCTAATGTTTTGCGGAATTGGGGTTGTAAGGTTTGCACTTGTTGGATGACTTCTCGGGCTTTCTCGGCGGTGACGGGGATGAGTTCATCTTCCTCGGGACGAAAGCGGGTTAAGCCGACGGGGACGACGGCGACGGAGGCAACGGCAGGAATGTCTCCTCTGCCAAATTTGGCTAGGTCTAAAAGGGTGGTTTCGAGGTGTTGCTCATCATTAATCCCGGGACAAACGACGACTTGAGCATGAATTTGCAGGCGTTTTTGTTGAAACCACTTTAATTGGTCGAGAATCTGGCTGGCGCGAGGATTTTTTAACAGGCGAGTGCGAATTTCTGCTTCCGTGGCATGGACGGAAACATAGAGGGGAGAGAGACGCATTTGTTCGATGCGGTTCCACTCTTTTTGACTGAGGTTGGTGAGGGTTAGGTAGGAACCATAGAGAAAACTGAGGCGATAGTCATCGTCTTTGAGATAGAGGGTATCTCGCATTCCTGGGGGTTTTTGGTCGATGAAGCAGAAGGGACAGCGATTATTGCATTGAATCAGTCCATCAAATAAGGCGGATTCAAATTCCAATCCAAGGTCTTCATCATAGTCTTTTTCTATCTCTACTTGATGGGTTTTGCCTCGGGTGTCGATGACTTCGAGTTCGAGGAGTTCATCGGAACAGAGGAATTGATAATCAATTAAGTCTCTGGGTTTTTGGTGGTTGATGGAAACGATCGCATCGCCCGGTTCAAATCCAATTTCGGCGGCGATGGAGTCGGGAATGACTTTGGTAATGACGGCGGGACGGATGGAAGATTCACTCATGGAATTTTAGCGGTTCAAGTAGATGTTAGATGGATTTAAAAACCCGGTTGCTTGGAGATACCGGGTTTCTACGTTGGTGGGTTAACTAAAACGCAATCGCGGTTGCAGGGGAATCTCAATCACAAATTCGGTGCCGCTTCCCGGTGCACTGGTGCAGGTGAGTTCTCCGCCATGTGCTTCTACAACGATTTGATAGCTGATGGATAAACCTAATCCCGTCCCCGAACCCACGGGTTTGGTGGTGAAAAAGGGGTCAAAAATTCGCCTTAATACTTCATCGCTCATTCCCGGACCATTATCGGAAATACGGACGAGCGCCGAGTTGCGATCGCTGAGTTCAGTGCGAATCTGAATCGTCGGTTTAGCCGTGTTTTCATCTTTCTCTAAGGCATAAATCGCATTACTCAAAATATTCATAAACACCTGATTCAGTTCCGAGGCGTAACAAGTGACTCGGGGTAAGGTGGCATAGTCTTCTATCACCTCAATTCCCCGTTGTTCGCCTTCGCATCGCAGTCGCGGTTGCAAAATCATCAACGTACTTTGGATGCCTTCATGAATATCCACGGGTTTCATATCCGCTTCATCATGGCGTGCAAAGTTTCGCAGGGAGAGGACAATATTGCGAATGCGTTCTGCACCTCCTTTCATGGAATCGAGCAGTTTCTGCAAGTCTTCCACGAGAAACTCTAGGTCGAGTTCTTCCAGAGTGTCAGTGATAATTGGGGTAGGATTGGGATATTCTTGCTGATAGGTTTGAATTAAATTCAGCAGTTCTTGGACATATTGGGAGGCAGGGGTGAGGTTGCCATAAATGAATCCCACCGGATTATTAATTTCATGAGCCACCCCAGCAACCATTTGTCCGAGTCCGGACATTTTTTCACTTTGAATCAGTTGTGCTTGGGTGCGTTGCAGTTCGTGTAAGGTTTGTTCTAGGCGGGTATTTTTTTCATTTAACTCCTGGGTTCGTTGTTGAACTTTTTGTTCAACGGATGTATATAAGAGGGCATTTTCTAGGGAAATTGCTGCTTGTGCTGAGAGGAGTCTTAAGACTTCTAAGCGGTTACTGGTAAAAGCTCCCGTGGTGAGATTATTTTCTAAGTAGAGGATGCCAATTAATTGACCGCGATCGAGGATGGGGAGGCAGAGAACTGATTTTAAGTTGTGGGAAATAATATAAGGGTCAGCGGTGAATTTGCCATCGCTGGCGGCATCGGTGAGGACGAGATCGGATTTGGTCCGTTCGACATAGTTGATGATGGTGACGGGGACTTGATCCGGTTCGAGCGATCGCCCTCCCAGAGTTCCCCATGCAGATTGAGCAACGATCACTTCTTCGCGATCGACAGATGCTTCAGCGGCGATCGTGAGTTGACCTTCTGCGGGTAAGATTAAACAGCCTTTTTGTGCACCGGCATTTTCAATAGAGATTTTCATCAGTTTTGCCAGCAATTTATCCAGGACAATTTCCCCCGAAATGGCTTGGGATGCTTTCATCACTGAGGCTAAATCTAGGATACCGGCATGATTATCGGTGGTAGTATGAATCGCTGTGGTTCGGGTGTCGATCGCCCCGTAATTCCCCGGTGCTTTGGTCAGTAATTGTGGATAAATCGCCTCTAGTTCAGTGACTTTTCTCACTGCACCCCAGCGTTGATATCCATAGTAGGCTTCTCGTAGATGAACTCGTCCATATTTTTGTTTATCCCGTTGGAACCAATATTGTGCCGCCAATTCGTTGGCTAAGGCTTCATTTTGGATAAATTCATAATGGCGGGCGGATTCTATGGCGCGATCGTACAAGTCAAGGGCTTCCTCTTCGTCTCCCGCAATCCGCGCCAGTTCCGCTGCTACTAACAGATATTTATGTTCAAAGTTGTCAGGACAATTCTCTGCCCAAACTTTCATCTGTTGTTGATTAGCGGCGAGTTTTTCCTGATACTCCGTTTGTTCTTCCGGTGATGCCTCAGCATAGAGTGCACAGAACAGCAGGGATTGATAAAAATTATAGTCGGTCGTGGGCAGAGTGCCGGTAATATACAGCAGATATTTTTCCGCTTCTAAGGCACAAGTTTTGGCTTCCTCTAAACGATTATAGAGATAGAGAACCTGTAATTTTCGGATTAAATAATTACAGAGTACATAAAATTTGTTGTCCTGATAACAACTTGCCAAATACTCGGCTTCGCTGGTTTCTTCACATAAAAATTCTAGGGGGTCAGGTGTGATTTTCATTAAATTAAAGAGGGTCAGTTGCAACCCCAGGGCGAGGTCGCTTGAGATTTGATTTTTGGTTTTTTGGGCAAACTGAAAACAGGGGCCGGTTTCCTTACTAATTTGCGCGAGGTTTTGACCCTCAAAATAAGCATTGAGAACTGTATTATGGAGAATATAGCCTGCATATTCTAAATCCCCTGATTCCAAGGACGCCTGATATCCTTCTTTGTTAATAATGTTGGATTCTTTGATATGTTTAAACCAAAAACTTAAGCTATTGGCAAATCCAGCACAGGCTTTACTTTTTAGTTCAATACTCCCCCATTTTTCAATTAAATTGAGGGCCAACAATCCAAATTCATAGCCGGATTTATAGTCTCCTAAGAGTGAATTGAGCAGGATTCCATAATTGGTAAAGGAAATACAAGATTCAGGGATACTGCCATATTCCAGAGAAAGATTCACCCCTTTGAGAACGATCGCTATCCAGAGTTGCGGATCAATCAAATAGGCTGGCGCGGCAACGGTAGTGAGCAGTTTTAAGGCAATTTTTGTTTCAGGTCGAGTGGTCTGAGGTTCATCAATTAACCGGGCAATTTCTTTCCCTTCCCATTTGGCTTTGGCGGCAGCAAATTCGGTCCCGATGGCCGTTTGTAAATCGGTTTGCGGTAACTCGATACCCAGAAGTGCTAGGGCTTCCCGTCCGGTTTTTACCCCTTGGCTGTATTCCCCGCGCAAGACATATTGCAGTAACAGCAGATTTTTGACTTCCGCCTTTTCTAAAACCGATGGGGTCCGGTGAAGAATTTCCTTAATGAAGGCTTCGGATTCTTCAAAGTTGCCATTCAAATACTCCACCTGTGAGCGCTGTTTATAGACTTCCAAAGCTAACTCATAATTGCTGTCCCAAATGCTTTCGGTGAGACGGTCCATCCCAGCTTTTAAATATTGATGGGCTGCGATATATGCGGTGGCATTTTTCGCTTTTTTGGCGGCCTCTAAATTTAAAGTTGCCAATTCTATAATTTCTGCCTCTTCGTCAATCAGCGATCGGCCTACATTCAAATGATCGACCAGTTCAAAGATTTTATCCGCCCAATATTCTTCCGGGGTACTGGAGACTAACATCCGGCCAATTTGCAGGTGAACTGCCTTTTTTTGCGAGTCTTCAATTAACGCATAAGCCGCCTGCTGTACTCGGTCATGTAAAAATTTATAGCTGAGAATTAGCAGGGGATTAATCGAACTTGGGTCGGTGATTTCTTCTGGGGTAATGGGCAGGATTAATCCCTGGGCGATCGCCGGTGACATATCGGAAAAGGTCCCAAAGGATTCCTTCGCATAAATTAAGGACAGGGTATTTAAGTCAAATTGGTTGCCCAAACAGGACCCTAAGCGTAAGACTTCCTGGGTTGCTTCCGGCAACTTCCGCAATTTGCTTACCATCAATTCGACCACATTATCTGTAATCCCTACGGCCTTAATTTGCTCAATATCCCATTGCCATCCGCCAATCTGGTTTGTACCGGCATTGGGATTAAAAGTAAGCAGGTTCTCTTGATACAGGGTCTTTAAAAATTGATTGACAAAGAAAGGATTCCCTTGGGTTTTCTGCACTACTAATTCGGCCAAGGGTTGTACCGTACTCCGGTCCTGATGCACCGTCTCACTAATCAGTTGGGTGATTTGCTCAATCCCCAAGGGTGTTAAGCTCATTTGATTAATCGTCGCCCCTTGTTTCCTCAATCCATCCAAGGTGAGGGTCAAGGGATGAGTGGGGTTGACTTCATTATCCCGATAAGCCCCAATGGGAAATAGATATCGGGTCTGTTCATCGGTCATCATTAACTCAAGTAGCTTGAGGGTTGCCGAATCTGCCCACTGCAAGTCATCCAAGAAAATAACTAAGGGATTTTGGTGGGTGCAAAAGACGCGAATAAAATTTTGAAAAACCAAATTAAATCGGTTTTGAGATTCACTCGGCCCCAATTGATTAACTGGATTTTGAGGGCCAATAATTAGCTCAACTTCTGGGATAACATCAATAATAATTTGCCCATTAGAACCCAAAGCAGTTAGAAGTTTGTTTTTCCAAATTTCAAGCTGCTTTTCACTTTCCGTTAACAGTTGTTCGACTAAATCAGAAAAAGCGCTGACAATGGCTGAGTAGGGAACGTATCTCTGGAATTGGTCAAATTTTCCAGAAATAAAATAGCCTTTTTTTTGATTAATTTTATGTTTAATTTCATCCACCAAGGCAGATTTGCCAATCCCGGAATATCCCCCGACTAAAATCATTTCCGGATGGCCGCCCATGACGCGATCAAAGGCGTTCATAAAGCGTTCGATTTCCGATTGCCTGCCATACAATTTTTGGGGAATTTGAAATTTATCGGAAATATCCATCCGTCCCAGGGGGAACTCGGCAATGGTCCCGGTGGTTCTGAGTTGGCTGAGACATTCCTCTAAATCGGCTTTTAAGCCCCAGGCGCTTTGATAACGTTCTTCCGGACTTTTCGCCAGGAGTTTGAGGATAATGTTTGAGAGGGCTTTGGGAATCTCGGGGTTATGGTGATGGGGCGGGACCGGCTCGATCGCAATGTGACAATGGACTAATTCGATCGCATCGGTGGTTTCAAACGGCAGGCGATCGCTCAGAAGTTCATACAGCGTCACCCCCAGAGAATAAAAATCACTGCGGCGATCGAGCGATCGGTTCATTCTTCCCGTTTGTTCCGGGGACATATAAGCCAGAGTCCCCTCTAAAGCCCCGGACTTTTCCACAGTGGGATGTTCTCGGGTCAACACCGTAGAAATACTAAAATCAATGACTTTCAGTTGTCCCGTCACCGGGTTAAAGGCGATATTCGCCGGATTAATATCTTTGTGAATAATATTAGCTGAGTGCAGTTCCGCCAAACTTTCGGCGATTTTAATAGCCAGATTGAGAAATCCCAGGAGGGTAAATTTTTGGGAGGTGATTAACTGCCTTAAGGATTCTCCCCCAAAATCCTCTAGGCTCATCATTAAGGTATTTTGATATTTGTCTAGGCTATAGGCTTTAATAACACCGTTTAAATTAAAAGACCGAATTAATTCATATTCTTGTTGATAACTCGCCAGTTCTTGGTCTGTGGGATAGTCTTTATGGAGAACTTTCAAGATAACGGGTTGTCCATCGAACTCTCTACGTCCTCGATAGACCAGGGTATTGGAACTTTCGTAAATTTTGGCAAGAATTTGATAGCCTGGAACCGATAGCATCATTCCGTTCTCCCTTAGAATCTGCTGCTTCCCTATTATATGCTTAGTCCATGCCAAACTATCCAATCGCCCCATCCCAGTGGGGTGAGGTGCAAGAGCCGGTTGTACATTACGTCAGATTGATCGGTTATTGCTTTTACCCAGGGTTATCAGTCGCAGACACCGTAACGCTGATGGCATGGAATAACCCAATCAACCTATTGTTTTGGGCCCCTTCCTTAGCCGGTTGGAAGTGAGCAGTCTGAGCCTCTGTACCCTAAACTAGCTCTGTATCCAACCCAAGGCCAGAGCAATTAAAAGGATACAGCCAAAGGCGATGCGATACCAGATAAAAACCCAGGTACTCTGAGTTTTTAAGAAATTAATCAGCCAAGCGATGGCGAGATAAGAAAAAACGGCGGATGAAATCAATCCTCCCACCAGAGGGACCATGCCGATGCTGTCCAAATTGTAGGTCAACAGATCCTTGAGTTCGACTAATCCAGCTAAAGTAATAGCTGGAATGCCAAGCAAAAAGGAAAACCGGGCGGCAGTGGTGCGCTCTAACCCCATGAATAATCCGGCAGTAATGGTAGAACCGGACCGAGAGAATCCTGGAACCAAGGCGAGGACCTGGGCGAGCCCCATTAATAGACCATCTTTAAGACTGAGTTGCCCAAAGTTGCGTTTTCGCGCTCCAAAACGTTCAGCCACCCCAAGCAAAATTGCCATGATGATCGAGACAACGGCGATCGCG
This sequence comes from Oscillatoria sp. HE19RPO, assembly GCF_024220515.1. GTDB lineage: Bacteria > Cyanobacteriota > Cyanobacteriia > Cyanobacteriales > Laspinemataceae > Laspinema. The sequence goes on along the minus strand of NZ_JAMXOT010000203.1, from coordinate 12,298 downwards.
GTGATAGTCCGCAGATTTTCCTCGTAAAACTCGGGAATCACATATTTAATAATTAACCCACATCCGATAATGGGCAAGGATCCGATGAGAATGCCCAGGACAATCCGAAAGTCCCGATCATCATATTCACGCCGCACCAGGGCCCGCACTGCTCCATTGGTTAGGCTACTCAAATCGGGCCAAAAATACCAGAGTACGGAACCGATGCTACCCAGTTGCAGGACTGCGGTGAAGGCAACGCCGGGATCTCCCCAACCCAGGGCCACGGGGACGACTTGTAAATGAGCGGTACTGCTAATCGGGATAAATTCGGTCATTCCCTGGACGAACCCGAGGACGATCGCCTGAAATAAATTGAGCTGGGTTTCTGGTTCGGTCATCTCCATGATTTCCGAGGCGGTTTCAGTCGCGGCCAAGATTTGCGGACTCGATGTCAACCCAGCTACGGAGGTGGTCATGGCAGTGATGCCCCTGGAGCCTAGGAGTTCGCTGCTGAGTGCTTTGGCGGTAGTGGCGATCGCCATGCCCAGGGCACTGAAACTCCCTAGGGTGAAAAACTGATTGCGTGATAGTCCCATGAATTTTTCCGATGTGATCTCTGTCTAAATCTAAACTTGAGCTTCATAGTGGATGGATTTATTCCAGGAGAAGTTCTTAATCTTCTTTTTTGCCAGATTCCTGGAGTTGAGATGAGAGTGGAGCAACTGTACCCCAGGCTTTTTTCCCATCCGGGAGTGCCTCAGAGCAGAACAACCGCATTATATTCTCAATTGGGAATTTAAGATGTAGCCACAAGTTGGAGCGTAAAATTTTGCATTGATTCTATAAAATCCGGGGTCCTTCCTCACCGATGGCCCCGGTTGGTCCTGTGCTTTTCCCCGGAATTCCAGGAATCGAGTAAAATTTAGAGAGGGAAATCCCCTAGGGGGGGATATTTCTTGTGATATCTTAAATAAGATGAAGTTAAGTAAAGAATATTAAAGAGTTGTTACATCAATCGTGGTTTTCTTACACATCCGCTGGAGCAGCCGTGAAATCTGCAAGCCTGACTGTGAATCGTATGTTTAGCCCCATCGGGGTCGCTCAACGGTGGCGAATGTTTGCTGCTGCCGCCTTTTTAGTATCGGTCCCGGTTTTCTTGGAAGCCCCGTTAGTGCGGAATTTACCGCTACTGGCCGTCGCTGTGACTGTGGGCTGGCTAGGATTAGGGCAAGTGTTGCGATCGCGTGATGGCAGCCAGATTTGGGGTGATTTATTAATTGGATTCACCGGCAGTTGGTTAGCCGGGGCTATCTACTGGGGATGGTTTCGATGGGAACCCTTGCTGCATTTACCCTTAGAGGCGCTCGGGCTACCCGTGGCCCTGTGGTGTTTGTGGCGCGGCCAACTGGCGATCGGAAGCTGGTTTTATTTGGGTTCCTTATTTGGCACCACCGTCACCGATGTTTATTTTTATGTAGTAAACTTAATTCCGCACTGGCGACAGTTGATGCAAGTGGAACCGGAACTAGCGATTCCGATTTTTCAGAGTGCGATCGCCCTGGTCAATACCCCCTGGGGTTGTGGTTGGGCTGCGGTACTCGGGATTTTGTTATTGGGAGTGGGTAGTTTACCCTTACGCTCTCCTGGGCTAAAATGGTGGGCATTCGGAGGTGCTGTATTGAGTACAATTGTTGTAGACAGCTTGTTTTGGCTGGCCGCCCTAGCCGCCTGAAGAGTCGGATGAGAGCTTGAATATCCCCTCTTACAGGGTTAAGCATCTAACTTAAAAAGGGGTAAGCAGGGTTGAAGGGGGAAGTGTTCAAAATCAACAAGACCACCCAACTCATGACTTTCAACAGACCTGTCCTGAGAAAGGTGTTGGGCCGTCAGTCTAAGGGTACTCCTTTTAAAATAAGAGCGTTACAAATCCATAACGTTGGTGCTTAACCTGTGGCAAATCTCCCACCCACTCCTCATCTCGTACTGCGAACTGAAGCAGGAAACCGCTATCTCCCCTTAGTGGGAGGTAACTGCTGGACTATTGGAAGAAGTGAAGATAATAATTTTGCGATCGGGGACCGCTGGATGTCCCGCGCCCATGCCATGCTGCAGTGCATGGACACCGGGGAATTTTATTTGATTGACCTGGGGAGTCGTAATGGATCCTTTGTCAATGGCCGCCGGGTGAGTATCCCCGTGATCTTGCACAATGGCGATCGCCTGACCTTTGGACAAACCGATCTCGAATTTTTCTCCCCAAAGATGGATATTAGCGAATTCTCAGAAGAGTTGGGAACCGCAAAGGATTTTACCGTCACTGCCGCCTTGCACGTGCGCCGGTTAATCTCGGTAATGGTCGTTGATATCCGAAATTTCACCGTTTTGACCCAACAACTGGATGAGAAAATCCTCTCGGAAGTGATTGGCACTTGGTTTCGTTGTGCGGGGAATATTATTCGCGATCGCGGCAGTTGGGTGGATAAATATATCGGCGATGCCGTGATGGCAGTCTGGTTTCACAGCACCCAAGAAGTCAGTGACGAAGAAATGCTGCGAATCTTTCAGGCCCTCAATTCCTTGCATGAGATTACCGAAGACTTGAATAAACGTTATCCCCTGCCCTTTCCGCTGCGAATAGGGGCCGGAGTCAACACCGGATATGGCATGGTGGGCAATACCGGATCCGGCGATCGCCCCGACTACACCGCTTTGGGAGATACCGTCAACGCCGCCTTTCGCCTAGAGTCCGCCACCAAGGAAATCGGCCTGGATATTGCCCTAGGTGAAACCACTTATAAATACTGTCGCACCGTCCCGGGACATGAGGACTTGTTTAAAGAACACAGCGTCCATCTCAAGGGGTATGAGAAGCCAACGATCACCTATGCTTGCTCCTTTGCCAACCTCGATGCCTTTTTGCGTTCCCAAGCGGCCAAACCATAAAATTTCCCTGGGGGAGGTCCCCGCATCTGTCCAGGTCATTCCTGTACAACCCCTCTTCTGATGGCAGCGGGACCCCTGGAATATAGACCCTCTCGGGAAAAATCTGCTGATTTGGTAGAAATCCAAAAAAAATCTGTAGGTAAAATGGTAGTCTCTATTAAAAGGCTGTTTATGAGAAACAAAGGAAAAAAGTTATGCAAAGATTGGTTCGCCTGGTCGCAGTCTTCGGCTTAGTCGTGGGTTGTCTGGGATGGTTAGGATTTCCTCAGAATGCAGTCGCGGCAGGCTGGAGCGGGATCTCCTTACAATCCACGATTTTAGTCTCCCAACCCCAGTATCGCAATCCCGTAGATGAGAAACTGGCGACGGAGTTTGGAGAAAAACTTGACTTAAATAATACCAACGTGCGGGCTTTCCGGCAGTATCGGGGGCTATATCCGACCTTAGCTGGGTTAATTGTCCAGAATGCCCCCTACGAGAAAGTTGAGGATGTTTTAAACATTCCCAGCCTGAGCGATCGCCAAAAAGAATTGCTACAAGCCAATCTGGATAATTTTACCGTCACCGACCCGGAAGTCTCGTTAATTCAAGGCGACGATCGCATCAATAACGGCTATTACTAAACGATTTAGGTTCGGGTAGAACAGAAATCGTTAATTTCGTCCTTTGTCAATTAAGGTAATATAAAGAGCTTTTGTAGGGCTGCTAAATCATGATGAGCGATCGGCTGTAGGCCCTTTTTCCCCGATGCAAGACCCCGGAGGGTTAGGGAGAAATAGGCGCTAGCGCGACCCCGATGCTCCCCATGATTCACCCTGGCCTCTATAATCGGCTCAACTACTTGACAAGGGGCGATTTTTCATTGAGCAATCCGTCACAGTTTGATCCCGGTCTCAATCAGAGCATACCCACCGCTTTTGATGTATTGGTCGTCGGTGCCGGTGCTGCGGGTTTGTATGCAGCCCTGTGCCTTCCGGATACTTACCGCGTGGGTTTAATTGCGAAAGATAGTTTGCCCTTGTCCGCCAGCGATTGGGCCCAGGGGGGTATAGCCGCTGCGATCGCCTCCGATGATTCCCCCAAGTTCCATATCGAAGATACACTCATTGCCGGTGCTGGGTTGTGCGATCTGGAGGCGGTCAAGTTTCTCGCGGAACAAGCACCAGACTGTGTTCAAAACTTGCTAAAACTGGGAGTCGCCTTTGACCGAGACAATCAAGGCACTCTGGCATTAACCCTAGAAGCGGCTCACTCTCATCGCCGAGTGCTTCATGCGGCAGATACCACGGGTCGAGCCATTGTCAGCGTCCTGAGTAGTCGCGTCTTGAGCTGTCCGAATATTCAGGCGATCGAAAATGCCGTAGTTTTGAATCTGTGGATGGACCCAGAGACTGAACGCTGTCAAGGGGTGCGCCTGGTCTATCAAGGTCAAATCTATTGGGTCCGTGCCGGTGCCGTGGTTCTGGCAACCGGCGGCGGCGGTCAAGTCTTCGCTCAAACCACCAATCCCTCTGTGAGTACCGGGGATGGGGTAGCAATGGCATGGCGTGCCGGTGCAGTGTTAAGAGATTTAGAATTTTTTCAGTTTCATCCCACCGCCCTCACCAAAGCCGAGGCCCCCAGATTTTTAATCAGTGAGGCGGTCCGGGGTGAGGGCGCTCATTTGCTGGACGATCGCGGATATCGGTTCATGTTTGATTACCATCCCGCTGGAGAACTAGCACCGCGAGATGTGGTCAGTCGCTCAATTTTTATGCATCTTCAGAATTGGGGCACTGATTCCACTCCGGGATGCGTGTGGCTGGATTTGCGATCGATTCCCGACGAGCGGATTCGCCATCGCTTTCCGAATATTATCCAGGTTTGTCAAACTTGGGGAGTGGATTTGTTTAAGGAACCGATTCCCGTGGCACCGGCGGCCCATTATTGGATGGGAGGAATTCAGACGGATTTGTACGGACGCACTTCGATTCCCGGTTTGTATGCGGTGGGGGAAACGAGCAATACGGGCGTGCATGGTGCTAATCGGTTAGCGAGTAATTCTTTGCTGGAATGTCTTGTGTTTGGTGCTCAGTTAGGGGCGATTGAAATTGCACCGAATTCGAGAGAATGGGTCCCGGAGGAGGCAGTCACCCTAGAGAGTAGTCGTTTGGGGGCAGATTTAGGGCCACAGCAAGCTTATATTCAGGAACTGCGGCGATCGCTCCCGTTGCTGGTTTGGCAAAGTGCGGGAATTGTGCGCGGACAAGCGGCCTTAGAAGCGGCGATCGGGCAAATTAACACCGCGCAAGCCGAATTTGCCGCCCTTCCTCTGTCTAAATATTTATTAAATCCGGTGGAGGGTCAGGGGGTCTGTTTTTCTATCCCCAATGCCAATGAACTGCTCGTCCAGTGGTCGGAAACCCGCAATTTACTGGATGCCGCGTACTTGATTCTTACCAGTGCCATGTTTCGGACCGAAAGTCGTGGCGGTCACTATCGCTTAGATTATCCCCATACGGATCCTAATTGGCAAGCTCATACTGTGGTTCAGAACCAATCCTGGCGCAGGGTTCCCCTGTGATGGTTCTGCTATTTCTCCCGATTGCCATTTTTTGCGCGGATTCGCGGGTTTGGCTCCCCTCTAAATATGATGATGAAGCGTAGGAGTAGCCCGGATTTTAAAGCAACGGGAGGGTTTATCCCTAAATCTTGAGGGCAAGTCTGAGAACTAAATGTAACGGGTTCCGGCTCCAGGTGTTTCACCCTGGGGCTTTCCGTTACCCGGTCTTGGCGGTTCATATTCGGCAATGGAAATCTCCGGATTCGAGCCGGTGGTATTCCGGAGCGATTCAGGAGTCAAATTCGTTTGCAGGCTCGTGACGGCCAGGGTTGTCCCTAGCAAACTGCTGATTGAAAATAGAGTGATTGTACTAGACCGAAGGAACGTAAACATAACACCCTTGACCCCATAAAATAACCTTCCTAGTAGATGTCTCCTGATTCTTTTAGTTTATCAGTAGATTCACGGATTTGTCCAGTAGCGGAAAAATTTTTTTGCGGAGGGGTACCGTGGATTTACCGAGGAGATTTTTGAGGGGTAAGAGCCAGGTTTGCGGGTGAAAACCTGAGATTTCAATGAAATTCATCTAAGTTGAACTCCTCTGCGGTTAAGGGGTCTCCGTATTTACTCGTACTCTGGGATCCTGAAGCGGTAGATGTTTTCTAAAATGTCTAGTAATCTTGACAATACGGTTTATGTATTTATTGATTCAATTCTTAACATAGATTAATATTTTTCATCATCAATCCTCCTAATATCCCCCCCCGTTTAATTGCGGGTCTAGGGTGGCCAAATTAAAGACCTTTGGATGTAGGGAGATCGGCTCGATCGCCTTGATCCCTGATTCTTCATCTTCCCAGGTGCTCAAGTTTATGAAACTTCATAAAATTCATATTGATTTTTACCGAGTTCTTTAGAACGGTACATCGCCGCATCTGCACACTTAATTAAGGTATCTGCATCTTCTCCATTCAAGGGGTACAAGCTAATTCCGATACTCGCGGTGACCTGAATCAAGTCTTGGGCGATCGCCACGGGTTCCCCCAAGGTCGTCATAATCTTCTGCGCCACCCTCGCCACATCTTGCGGGCGAGGAATGGCCGGTAAAATCACGGTAAACTCATCTCCGCCCAGACGGGCCACCGTGTCACTCCCCCGCAAACAGGAGGTAAGTCGTCTGGCCACTTCTTTCAATAACAGGTCTCCGCTGTCATGGCCGAAAGTATCATTAATTTGTTTAAAGCCATCTAAATCAATAAATAAAATGGCCACAATTTGGTTATTATTTGCCGCCCATTCTAAGGCTTGATTGAGCCGGTCTGAGAATAATTTACGGTTGGGGAGATTGGTGAGGGTATCGTGATAGGCTTGATGGCGCAATCGGTCTTCTGATATCTTTAATTCTTGGTAAGACTGAGCCAATTCTGACGCCGTGCGTTTGAGTTCTTCTTCCATTTGCTTGCGTTCAGTAATGTCTCGAATCACTCCAACTAAGAAGACATTACCGGCGGAATCTTTATGCAAAGAGCGTTTAGTGGCAATATAATGTATCGTTCCCGTGGCATCGGTAAACTTGGCTTCATTTTCATGGGGTAAACCTGTGGTCAAGACCCATTCATCTTCCTGCCAAAAGAGATTGGCTTCCTCGGTGGAAAAAATTTCATAATCCGATTTTTCAAGAACGACCTGTAAAGGATAGCCAATGAGTTGACAATAGGCTTCATTTAAGACAATCCAGCGATGGTTTTGATCCTTTACAAAAATGGGGTCGGGGATGGTATTGATGATTTGGTCTAAAAAGTCTTTGGATTCGGCAAAAGAGCGTTTTAATTTTTCCTCATGATAGGCAATATAAGAGGTGAGCAATCCCGCTGAACATAAGAGAGTTAAGAGGGGAGGAATTAAGGGGACCCACCAGCCCAGTAAAAAGAGCAGGGTAGCGGTCCCGAACAGGGTGACAGCAGCTAGAAGGATGCTCCCAGTTAGGCGAACCGGCGATCGCCCCTTCGAGCTGATCAGGGCACCGGCGATCGCCCAGAGTACAATCCACAGCCATTCGAGGGGTTCAGACCAGAATAAAATTGAGGGAGGACGGTCATTTAAGGCCGCACTGAGGATTTGGCTGACAAAATTGGCATGAAGCTGGACCCCAAAGACTTTTTTAGGGGCCTGGAGCAATCCTGCACTATTGGGGGTGTAGAAAAAATCCTTGAGACTCGTAGCCGTCGAACCGATCAAGACCACGCGATCGCGCACCCACTCCGCCGGGACCTCCCCCTCTAAAACCTGCCTCATGGACACCTCACGATAGGGGACCAATTCCGACTCAACCGGGTCCCCCACATGAAAATTAGCCAGCACTTGATAACCCCCATTATCTTGGCGGATATAGGGTCCATCATTGAGTTCAAACCGGGGAAAGGTGTGGGGACCGAGTTGGAAATGCTCCGGATGCTCAGGGGAGGGTTGAAGTTTAATCCCTTCCCCTTGCAGATAGAGCAAGGCCAACTTTAAGGCAAAACTTTGGTAGGATTTTTCGTCACTCCAGAGATAGAGGAGATTACGGCGGATTGTGCCATCGGAATCGATCGCCACATTGTTAAATCCCACGGCACCCAATTCGGCCAAGACTTGCGGAGGACGGACCCCAATCAGGTTGTTAGCGATGGGAACCTCTTCAATGCCAATGAGATTGGGGGTAGTGGCAAACACCTGTTGTAACTCAGCGTGACCGGGTTCTGCGGGAATATCGCGATAGAGATCCAGACCGATCGCCCGGGGAGAGTAGCTATCCAGTTTTTGTAGCAGTTCGGCTAAGACGCGATCGGAAATCGGCCAGGTTTGGAATTCCCGGATATCAGTTTCGTTAATTCCCACAATCAGGATGCGATCGTCCCTTGGTTCCGGGGGACGCCAACGAAACATCTGGTCATAAGCCGCCCATTCCAAAGACTGTAACAGTCCCGTGGAGCGCAGAACCAACACAAACCCCGCCACACCGACAACCGCCTTAAAGGGAAGCCAGATGCTTCCCATCCAGTCGGGAAGTCTTTGTTGCCACCGTTGCGCCAGGGCACTCCAGAGTCGTTTTGGACTTTTAAGGGGCTGCATTTTCATCAAATACCGGCTTTCTATGGGATTTAATCTGCTCATAAGGAGGACTGGGATCCGGACTTTCCCACTGCGAGTCCAGCCTCAAACCGCAGTGGGAACTTCTCGGAGTCTGGGGTTTAGCTTGGGTTAGCGACCGGGTAAGACATTTTTAAAGTTACTGGGCCCTTGATAGCCGGATAATGCCGCTAATTCAGAGAGCGATCGCACCCCCGGATACTGTTCCCCGTTAATGATCCAGGTCGGATATCCCTGAATTTGAGCCGCTTGGCAGAGTTGCGGCTGGGGATTTTTGCCACCGGGATCGCATTCAATGTAATCAATTTCACTCACGGCTTCTCGTCCGAACAGTTCCTTTTGTTCATGGCAGTGAGGACACCAATAGGCACTATAGTTTTTGGCCCCCACTGCAGTGAGATGTTGGGCTAAGGCGATTTCGGCTTCACCGGATGAGGTGGAAATCGGCCAGCCTGCATTGGAAGGCGGGCGTCCAGCCGGAGGCTGAACGATGGAGTTATCGGCGGAACCGTTGGCCACGGGGTTATTGACATTGGCATAGACCCCCAAGGCTCCAATCAGGGTAATCATGCCGACAATAATGCCGGTAAAGAAGAGTTGGCCGCGATCGGGCCAATCTCGCCCAATAATGGTTAAGACAAACAGCAAGACTGAAAATACCGCTGAACCCAGGCAGTAAGGACAGACCGCTTGCAGAGTGAAAAACATGACATAAGTCAGGTATAGACTAAACACCAGCATGGCCGAGGCGATCGCAAACATCAGCAACCAGGAGGTGTTGTCTACCTGCGATTTCAAATCTTTTTGAGTCTCTTCTTTGAGCAACAGGGGAGCCAAGGCCAAAATTGCCATTGTGGTATAGCCTAGAAAGCCAAATAGGGTGAGGGGCAACCCAAAGATTTTGGCATATTCGCTTTCTAAGACAATTTGGCAGCCTGTGGTTGGGCAAACTGCCGCAGCGGAGCCGGTGAACTCAACCACGGTCAAAAAAGCAGTTTCTAAAAGACCCAAAACTGCGATCGCGCCGATGATGTAACGCGACCAACGGTAAATCCACGGAGTAGAACGTCGGCGTCTCATAAGAAAAATTTGGTAATGTGCAAACCGAGAGTCTTTACACCTCGGAGTAAACGAGGGTCACCAGGGTTTAACCCCGGTGAGCATTCAGCATGACTATCACGGGGGTGACGTTGCCTGGGGTGCTTTTGTGATGCACTTTCAACAGGACAATGACCGCCTCAAACGGGTTACCCTGTATCCATAGTATTTGTGGGCGAGGTATACCTTCAATTCCGGGAGTGATACCCGCTTCCATCATGTTATCGGTCGGGACTAGGGTTGAGCAGACGATTTGAACTGAGCTAAAACTATTTAACGCTCCAGTTTTCGACCCAGGAACTTGCTTCGCATTCCTGGATATAGCGCGTCTCAATGAATTGGACCATTTTTAAAGGGATCGGGAGCATCTTGCTCCCGATCAGCAGTAGGGAGCAAGATGCTCCCACTCCTTCAAATTCTATTGTCAGAATGATGGAGACTTGCTAGAGAGCTGGAAACCGTTGCCGATCGCTGAGTCAGTTAAGACTTAGGCGGGTCAACGACCTCCCGAGGCAAGGGATGATGCCCCTTTTCCTGAGATCGGCTTGTTGAGAATCAATTCGTGTAACGACCTCTTGACGAACGATCGCGCTTGATGGCTCAAATCGCCAAGCCCGGTCAATTTGATTGTGGCATATTCGATCAGAGGAAGGCCGAAGGATGAAGAATGAAGGATGAAGGGGGAGGGATAGGGGATGAAGGGGGAGGGATAATTTTAGGAAACCGGATGAACAGATTACAAATCGGGATGAAAAAGCCGGATCAGGATGAGGGATAAAAATTCCCCCTTCATCCTGATTCCTTGATGTTCTTGCCTTGATGCTGCCCTCACCCCGAATGAAGCTTGATAGCCCCAAGTGATGAGGGGGGAGTTTCTAGGGAGAGACTCCGGCGAGTGGCTTCTACAAATTGACTGACTCGGATCGGGTCAACAGGTTGTTCTAGTTGTCCATGTCGTTTGAGGGAACTACAGACAATGACCCCATTGGCTGCCTGCATTAAGGTAGAAATATTCTCCCAGTTGGCACCACTGCCAATAAAGACGGGGGTGCCTTTAGCCGCAGCGATCGCCAATTCTAAATCTTCAAAAGAAGGCGGGTTCCCGGTTGCCCAACCGGACAGAATCACCCCATCGGCTAAACCGCGCTCAATGGTTTCTTGCACAGCAGTGGTGAGATTGGGGGAACCCAAGGGCCGCGCGTGCTTCACCAACACATCCGCCAGGATTTTGACATCACTGCCCAGTTCTCGCCGATAGCGCAGCAGTTGATGCGCTTGTCCTTCGATCAAGCCTTGATCCGTCGCCATGACCCCAGTGAGGACATTGACGCGGATAAAGCGGGCACCGACACAGGAGGCGATCGCCAATCCACTCAGGGCGTCATTTCGCAAAACGTTGATTCCGATCGGCACCGTTACCAAGTTCATCAGCCGATCCACGATCAGGGTCATCGCACTCACGACGGCTGGATCGACCTGGCCGTTCGTAAAGGGAGCATCAAAGAAATTTTCGACAATAATGCCATCAACCCCGCCTGAGGCCAACGCTGTGGCCTCTCGCTCGGCTCGCTCAATGACAGTTTTGAGGCTGCCCCCCCACCTCGGAGAGGTCGGCAGGGGCAGTAAATGGACAACACCAATAATCGGATTCGGGGTTTTGAAGAGCTGTTTTAAGTCCACGTTGTTACTATCTCGGACGCCACAAGAACGTTCGGTCAACCAATATACTGACAAAGACTTTTAAGTAAGTCTTGACCCGCTCAAAGCGGGACTGTTGGATCCCGGCCTGGAGTGCGATCGCGATTCCTCAGGCCTAATAAATTAAGCAGGTATCGCGAGGTCACACCCAGGCCGGTTTTTACCAACTGAGGACCCGAGGCGTACCTCGGATTGCCTCCCTGAGTCGTTAGACTCACTCAGCAGCAAGCTATGTTCATTGTACTGCCGTGGCGAACGAAAGCTATCAAGTCATGAAATCTGCCCGTTGTCATGACTGGGGAACGCTACATCCACCAGATATCAAGACTGAAACGGTCTAAGTTAAGTTTTGTAGCATCGGCCCCAGTATCAGGACAAATACGGAGAAAAGCGGCGATCGCCTTTACCGGGGATAAAATGTGGATACCCCTTTTAATCCAGGTTTTTGTTGGGGATGTTTTGCAGCAAATATCCGGAAGAGTCTCCAAACCCAATGAAAAATTTAAGGATTGACATCCGTGCAATCACTGAGTTAAGATAGAACTCAAAAGCACAAGCGACATCCCCAAGGCAGTCGCCGCTACCAGAATTAGAAGTTCCAAGGGAATGACAAACCCCCGCGCATCAATCGGGGACCTCCCTGGAAGCATTCACAGTGTTCATTGTTCACCCTCGGTCTGGGTTAGAGATACTCTAGCCCAGTTTTTCTTGGGAAATTATCCCGCAACCCTCAAGGGCAGTAGCGATCGCCTAAAATTGCGATTACCATAGAATCCCCTGGGATAGAGTAACGCGATCGCCTTCAAAGGGGTCCCTCTATTCAATGGGAGGGACTACATACAACTCAACCAAGAGGGTGCATTGCAGAAACCAAAATGGGGGCTGAAATTTAAAATAGGTTTCTTG
>NZ_JAMXOT010000202.1 GCF_024220515.1 Oscillatoria sp. HE19RPO | reverse complement strand
CTGAAGTCGTTACTACAAACTTATGAGAAGAGAACGACTGAAGTCGTTACTACAAACTTATGAGAAGAGAACGACTGAAGTCGTTACTACAAACTTATGAGGGAGAACGACTGAAGTCGTTACTACAAACTTATGAGGGAGAACGACTGAAGTCGTTACTACAAAATGGGGATGGCAGTTACCAATTATTGGTTTAATACATCTTTTTTGTGTTGCGGCGCAGCAGCGATCGCCGCTACTTCTGCCAATAAATCATCAGAAACCCCCATTTCTTTGAGAGTTTCCATCAAGTCTTCTGCCACCGCATCAAAATGTTCACTGCTCAGACCTTGTTCTTCTACCAAAGCTTTATGAGCTTCTCGCATATAGCGCCCATCATAGTGACTGCTGCCACCAAAGGCATAAGTCAGAAAGGCTTTTTGGTGCATTCGCTGTTTAGCCATATCGGTATTGGCAAAAAAATGCTTGATGCGATCGTCATTTAAAACCCGTTCATAAAACTTATCAACCGCAAGGTCAACGGCGGGTTTGCCGCCTAGTTTATCAAATAAAGTCGTCATGTTTTTCCTCTTCAAATTCAGTCAGGGAGGGAAGAAAGGGATCGCTAGGCTAAGTGGGTTGAGCTGGAGATCGGATTAATCCCAATTAAATCTACTTATGCCTGATATGTGTGATTTGTATGGGCCCCTTGACTATAGCATAGAGTTGCAACTCATCATGAATTCCCGTTAAATACCCCCGACATGGGATGACCCCTGAAGTCGTGACGTTGAACAGGGGATAACCCCTGAAGTTGTGACGTTGAACAGGGGGAAGTAGGACTGATAATAACTAATGGGGCGGCAAACTGCTAAAATTTGAGCAGGAAAAAAATTGGGGGAGCGATCGCGGCGATGGCAAAGAGTCCAGAACCTGAGCCTGTCGCAGAATTTCCCAGTTTTTCGGCGGTCAATGATACCCGAATAATTTGTTTAAATGTTTAAGCGTGTTTTAATTAGTACGGATTTGTCGGATGGTATGCTGCGCTTGGGAAAATTCTTACCCAGTTTAGCTGCCGGAGGGATGGAGCATATTGTATTTGTCCATAGCGTACCCCTGTGGACGAAAGGGCAAATTCCTCGGGAAGATACGGAAAAAATTAGTGTGGCACGCGATCGCCTCAATGCCATTTTGACTCAGGTCCCCGAGGGCTTGCAAGTTGAGGTTGAGGTACTCTCCGGTAATCCGACGGAGAACATTCTCAAGGCAGTGGAACGGCACAAAAGCGAGGTGATGATTTTAGGGGCCTCCAACCGCAATTTACTCAGTGAAAAACTCTTTGGCAGTACGACCCTGGAGTTATCGGGACGAACCAATATTCCCCTGATGACCATTCCCACTGCACTGCTGTCTCCCTTAACTTCTGAGGAATTGGATCTGCGCTGTCGGCATCTGTTCCGCTACATTCTGCTTCCTTATGCGGATACCCAAGCATCGGGGGTATTACTCGAAGAGTTTAAGCGCTACGCGCAGAAGCGTCCCCCGAATTCATTAGAACGCTGTATGTTAGCGTGGGTGATTGATGCAGGGGTTCTGCGAAAGGTCCCGAAAGACTACAAACTCAAGGAAGCTCATGAGAAATTAGCCCCGATCCAAGCTGACTTAGAAGCGATCGGCTTGCAGGTGGATGTGGAAGTCCGCTTAGGGGAGCCACTGCTAGATATTTTAGATTTAGCACAGATGTCGGACATCTGTGCAGTGGCACTAGCTTCCAATAGCTTAGGTAAAATTTTGGATTGGTTCCCCAGCTTTGCGGCAGAGGTTCTGCGGCGCAGTTGTGAACCTGTCATCTTTTTCCCCTCCCAGCGCTAACAGCTTTAAGTGAGTCAGTTTACTCTCCCAGTCGAGTCAGGGTAGCTTCCATTGCACTGACTAAGTAGTGGCCTGCTAAAATGCCGCTTGAGTGGTAGTAGGTATTGTGATTGAGGCGATGCAAGGTTTCAAACCCACTGCGTCGCTTTTTTTCATCCCCGAGAACCCAATAGCGCTGAATAATCGTTTCCGGCGCGATCCATCCTTCTCCCTCCACTCGTCCGAGTTCGCTATGTTGGAGGACAAAGGTGTATTGGCGGTCCCCCACGTCAAAATGTCCCCGGTATTGCAGGGTAATTTCTGAGCGATCGCTTCCGGGAAATGTCAGCTTGGTCACCATGTTAAACCAATCTTCCCGAGTCCATGCGACTAAAATTTTCCCGGTGACGGGAATGGTTGGAACATGGCGTTCTAACCAAGTGCCTTCAAGGGTCCAGCGACCCGGTTGCAGTAAAAATATATGATTCACGGCACCATATCCTTGCTTGAATTGCAGTCTGCCCCTATAGCCTTTATATGCTACCAGGTTTTATGGGACGTAGTTTTTATGAGAGAGAAAATTTTGGGGAATTTTTAGCAGAAAACGATTTGAACGATTTATTAGTTGATTTAGGGGGTTATAAATCGTTTTATCAATTATTTATTATGCAAATTATTGAAAATTAAATTAAATTGACTGATTTCGGATGAAATAGTGCTTGATTTATGATTAGCATTACCCCTGTCTAACCTGATGGAACATCGATGAGTTGGACTCTAAAACTTCATAAAATAGGAGTGTGAATTTCTCCCAAAAGGGCAGGGACTTTCGCCCCCGTACATTCAGGTAGATTGCCGGGAACTCCTTGTTGACGCCAATAGGCTAACACGGCAAAGGCGATCGCTTCTTTAAAATCTGCATTCACTCCTGTGTCATCCGTGGTTAACACCGCCACGGATTGACCATAGATTTCCTGCAAGCGGGTTTGTAACCGCTGTTTTAAATAACTGTTGCGACTGCCACCGCCACATAACAGCACCCGACTGGGAGGGACAGGTAAAAAAGACCGATAGTTGATGGCGATCGCCTCCACAGTCAGTTCCGTCAGCGTCGCCAGCAAATCCTCGGGACTGAGGGAATAGGGTTCCGCATCGGATAAACAATCCCGAAAATAGTCCCATCCAAATAATTCTCGTCCCGTAGACTTCGGGGGCGGTTCGTGGAAAAATGGATGTTGAAGCCAATGATCCAGTAAAGGTTGGCAGGGGACTCCCTGGGCAGCCCAAGCCCCATCACGGTCATAGGCGGCTTCCCCATTGGTCAGGTATTCCACGGCTAAATCAATCAGACTATTCCCGGGACCCGTATCCCATCCCAGCATCTGGGGAGAATCAGAACCTGTAGGCGGAATAAATGCCACATTGCCGATGCCGCCAATATTTTGAACACATTGATAATGGTGGCGATCGCCCAGCAGGTAGAGGTCCACTTTCGGCACCAGAGGCGCACCTTGTCCTCCAGCGGCGATATCCCCTGCCCTAAAATTGGTGATAGTCGGAATTCCCGTGAGTTGAGCAATCACTGCACCTCGTCCTAATTGCAGACTATACCCGAGTTGTGGCGTTTGAGGGGGACGATGGTAAACGGTTTGTCCATGAGAACCGATTAACTCTACCGGGTTGTCCCCTTGCAGAGTTAAGGCAGCATGAGCAAAAGTTTGGGCGATCGCATCATCCAATTCGGCAAATTCCGCCATTGATATCGCATCTCCTGCACAAACCGCTAAAATTTTTTGTCGCAGGGGTTCGGGATAGGGATAGGTTGTGCCTGCGATCCACTCCACCTGAATATCAGATTCGGTTCCGGTGATATCCACCATCGCCGCATCAATGCCATCGACGGAAGTGCCACTAATTAAGCCAATTACTCGGGTCATGAGTTCGGTGAGGTTGCCAATGGGGTTGATTTTACAACTAATTCAGTCATTGCTACGCAGTTCACAACATGATTTCAGTTGTAACATTAAACTTAAGAGAACCACTGAAGTCGTTACTACGAACTTAAGAAACGACTGAAGTCGTTACTACAAGCATTGGGAGCATCTCAATTTGGCCTCAAAGGGGAATTTATAGGTCTTGCTCCCCCTTCCCTCGTAGGGAAGGGGGCTGGGGGGTTAGGTCTCTTTGCCTTCTTGAGATGCTCCCCAAGCATTGGATATTACTTGGGAAGTTTTTAGCTTTCATTCTCCCCCTAAAGGGGCCATTATTTTAAGCCGAGAACCTTGATTTTATCCTTTTTGCCTTGGAGGGCTTTTAACTTACGACGGTGACGAGATTTGCCGTTTATGAGGTTTTTCAGGAAACTTTGGAATCCATCAACGTAGGTAAATAAGACGGGGACGACGATTAAGGTTAAGAGGGTAGAGGTGGAAAATCCGCCAATGACTGCGATCGCCATTGGAGAACGGACTTCGCCTCCGGCCCCAATTTCCAGGGCGATCGGCATCATGCCAGCGATGGTGGAAAGGGCAGTCATGAAAATTGGTCGTAATCGAGACACACCCGCTTCGATAATCGCTGGAACTTGTCGCATTCCATTTTGTTGATTGGCGAGGGTGCAATCGACTAATAGGATGGCGTTTTTGGTGACTAATCCCATCAGCATGACAATCCCAATTAGGGCAAATAGTCCTAATTCTTTTTGGGTCACCATCAGTCCGAGAAGTGCGCCCCCAATCGAGAGGGGGAGGGCCGCCATAATCGTGACGGGATGTAAGAAATTGTTATACAACAGGACTAAGATGGCAAAAATTGCCAGGACAGCCAGTCCTAATGCTCCCAGGAAGCGTCCGAAAATTTCTTGCATAATTTTGGCATCTCCGGAGGATTGTTGTTCCACCCCGGGTGGGAGTGTCATCCCCGGTAGCGCTTCGACTTGTTCGAGAGCATCGCCGAGGGAAATCCCTTGTAGATTGGCTTCAATGGAGACTTGACGGGCGCGATCGTAGCGATCGATTTGGGCGGGACCACTACCGAGGATGATGTTAGCAACCGCAGATAAGGGGACTAAGCGTCCGGATTGACTGGGAATTTCCAGGTTACCGATCGCCTTGAGATCATTGCGATAGCTGTCCGATAACCAGACTCGGATGGGAATTTGGCGATCGCTGAGGTCAAATTTTGCCAAATTTGCCTCATTATCCCCCAGAGTTGCTAGAGATGCCGTCCGAGCGATCGCCTGGACCGATACCCCCAAATCCGCTGCCCGTTTGGGGTCTGGTTTAATCAAAATCTCCGGTTTTACCACCGATGCACTGGAAGACACCTCTACCAATCCTGGCAGTTCGCGCATCTGCCGTTCTAAAGTATCCGCCGCCTCTTGCAAAGCCGTCGGATTCTCACTTTTTAGCACGATTGATAAATCCTTGCTACTTCCCCCCGCCCCAGCCGACTGGAAACTAATCCTTGCACCAGGAATTTTGATAAACTCTTCTCGCATTTGCTGCTCAAACATTTGTTGAGAAACCTCACGTTCCTCCTTTGGCAACAAATTAATATACAATGTTGCATTATTCAAGTCGCGGGATGCACCGCCACTGCCCACCGTTGCTAACACACTTTCCACCGCTGGATGTTCTTGTAACAGGGCGATCGTGCGTTGGGCGGTGCGATCGGTCTCCCGCAGAGTAGAACCGGGCGGAAGTTCTACATTTACCGTACTCAACCCCGTATCCCCACTATTAAACAAACCCGTAGGAATATAAGGCACTAACTGCAAACTGCCAATAAAGAAAGCAAACGCAATGATCAACGTAATCACGCGATGTTTCAGCGCCCAAGTGAGAGCCGTGCGATAGGGCGTAATTTTTCGCCGGGAGGAGTTGGGCATTTCCTCCGATGCCGTTCCCATCTGGTTTTTCTTACTTCTGCGTTTTTGCCCCGATGAGTGCTTGTCTTTGAGCAAATAGGCACTTAACATCGGGGTCATTGTAGTTGCCACCAAGGTTGAAAACAGGGTGGAAACTGAAACCGTCACCCCAAAGGGTTGGAAAAACTGACCGGGAATTCCTCCCATAAATGCCACGGGCAAAAAGACCGCCACAATTGTTGCAGTTGTGGCTAACACCGCTAACCCAATTTCTTGGGCTGCATCCATTGCAGCTTGATAGGGTCTTTTCCCCATTTTTAAATGTTGGTCGATATTTTCAATCATGCAGATTGCATCATCGACTAAATTTCCCACTGCCAAAGATAGCGCTAACAACGTCATCCCATTCAGGGTATAATCTAGCAGTCCCATCACCATAAAGGTGGGAATAATTGACAGAGGTAACGCCACCCCCGTAATCAAAGTGGCCCGCCAATCCCATAAGAATAAACCCACGACACAAACCGTGAGCAAACAGCCCATCACCAAGGCATCAATGGAGGCTTGGTAGGAGTCCCGAATCTCGTTGGCGCGGGTAAAAATCAGTTCAAACTCGATATCATCCGGGAGGGTTTGTTGCAGTTCCTGGATGCTTTCTCGGACACCTTCCTCGACGGTAACCAGGGTACTGCCGGTACTCCGCAATACGGAAAAGGCAACCACGGGGGTGGCAATTTCTCCCGAGTTGGTGGCTTGGGGTTGGGAACTGGCACTCTCTTCTATAGACCAAAATCGGGCGCTTTGTTGGGGTTCGGCGAATCCATCAATGACGTTCGCGACACTTTCCAGGGGAACAGCTTCCCCGGAAGGGAGGACGATGCGGTTTTGTCGCAATGCTTCGACGGTTTGAGCCGAACCGAGGGTGCGAATGGTGTTTTCACTGCCGCCAACTTGGGAACGACCCCCGGGGAGGTTAATATTTAAACTGCGAATTTGGTCGTTGATTTGGGTGGCGGTAATCCCGAGGGCTTTGATGCGAACGGGGTCGAGTTCGATGAGAATTTCGCGGTCCACCCCCCCAATTCGATTGATTTGAGCCACGCCAGGAACGGCGAGGATAGCGCGCGCAATGGGGCGATCAACTAAATCGCTCAATTCTTCCACATTGCGGCGATCGGACCGCAGGGCGTAGGTGAGAATGGGCCCCCCGGCAAAGTCGAGGCGGCTCACGATGGGGTCGTTAATATCGGCGGGTAAGTCTTGGCGAATTTGGGAGATGGCATTTCTAACATCGTTGGTGGCGCGATCGCTGTCGGTTCCCAAGATGAAGTTAATGGTGGTTGTGGAGATCCCATCGGTAACGGTGGAGATCAGTTCGTCAATATTCCCTAACCCGGCAACGGCATCTTCAACTTTTCGGGTCACCTGGGTTTCGAGTTCCGTCGGTCCTGCACCCGTTTGGGTGACGGTAATACTCACGATGGGAATATCAATGTTGGGATTTTCATCAATACCCAACTGACCAAAGCTCATCCAACCCACCACGGTCAAAATTAGAAACAGGACGAGGGTGGGAACCGGGCTTTTGATAGACCAAGTGGAGATGTGAAAAGACATGAGCGGATCTAAGGTGTAGTTTGATGGGGGATAGGGGAGATGGGGGAAATGGGGGTCATGTTTGTAGTAACAACTTCAGTCGTTTCCATGTTACTGGGCGAGCGCTTTGGTCATGCCCCTTTGGAAGCTTAAGTTCCAGTCCCCAAACAAGCACTTAAAAGGTGACGGTTGGGGGGAAGAACCTCT
>NZ_JAMXOT010000201.1 GCF_024220515.1 Oscillatoria sp. HE19RPO | reverse complement strand
GGGGCGCAAGCATTGCGCCCCTACACATACCTTCCTTTCATCAGTTGAACGGTTGGATGATTTATATTTTGCAATCCCCTTAGTTACTAGAAGAGGCACTTTCTATTTCAGCCAATTCCATCCATCGTTCCGTGGCGACTTCGATTTCATGAGCCAAATCTTGGACCTTTTGATGGAGTTTTTGCACTTCGGTAACCGCCCCGGGTTCGGCATGATAGAGGGCTTTTTCGGTGGCAGCTTTTTCCGCTTCCATTTCGGCAATTTTGGTTTCGAGTTGCTGATACTCTCGCTTTTCCTTGGAGGATAGTTTGCGCTGGCGATTTTTATCCCAACTAACCCGTTCCGACTTGTCAACGGTGGCAGTTTGGGAGTCGGGTTTTTTCTCGGCTTGGCTGGCTGCTGCCTGACGTGCGGCTTCTGCGGCTTCGGCTTTTTGGTAGTCGAGATAAACCGTATAGTTGCCGGGATACTGCCGAAGGTTGCCGCCTTCTTCTAGGGCAAAAATGGTATTGACGGTGCGATCGAGAAAATAGCGATCGTGGGAGACAACGATCGCACATCCGTTAAAGTCTTCCAGGTAATCTTCCAGAACCGATAACGTTTGCACATCTAAGTCATTGGTAGGTTCGTCCAAAATGAGAATATTCGGGGCACTCATCAAGACGCGCAGTAAAAACAGTCGGCGTTTTTCTCCCCCGGAGAGTTTATGAATGGGTAAATATTGTTGATTCGGGGGAAACAAAAACCGTTCTAACATTTGGGAAGCGGTAATTTGCAGTCCATCGGCAGTTTTAACTAATTCCGCTTCTTCCTTGACGTAATCGATCGCCCGTTGATTTTGATCCGCAGCATCGAGTAAATCATCACAATGTTGGTCAAAATATCCAATATGAATGGTACTGCCAATCTCTACAGTTCCTGAATCCGGGGCAAGGCGTCCGGTAATGATATCCAGTAAGGTGGATTTGCCAATGCCATTTTTGCCAATAATTCCGATGCGATCGTCGGGACTAAATTTATAGGAAAAGTCTTGGATGAGCGTGCGATCGCCATAGGTTTTACTAACATTTTCTAGCTCGATCGCCTTCTTGCCAATTCGCCGACTAGCGGTAGAAATTTCCACTTTCCCTAAACTCTGTTTAAACTCCTTATCCTGGAGGTCCATCGCCCGACCAATCCGAGCTTTTTGCTTGGTACTGCGGGCTTTAGGTCCGCGACTAAGCCATTCTAATTCCCGGCGCAATAGCCCATAATGTTTGCGTTCCTGACTGGCTGCCGCTTCTTCGGCGAGGGCTTTTTTTTCTAAATAATAAGAATAATTTCCGTCATAGGTGTAAAGTTCGCCGCGATCGAGTTCGATAATCCGATTAGTGACGCGATCGAGAAAATAGCGATCGTGGGTAATCAACAAAATTGCACCGCGAAAGCTATTCAAGTAACTCTGTAACCACTCCACGGAAATCGCATCCAGATGGTTTGTCGGTTCATCCATCAGCAGCACATCAGGATCGCTGAGTAAAGCAGCAGCCAGGGCGATCCGTTTGCGGTATCCCCCAGAAAGGGTCCCAATTTGGGCGTCAAAATCTTCGATTCCTAACTGACTGAGGATAATTTTGGCTTGGGTTTCCAGTTCCCATGCGCCACTGGTTTCCATCTGGTGCATGACTTCGGATAAGCGCGCCATCAACGGTCCATCTTCAGGGTGGCGGGCGATTTTGTGACTGAGGTCCTCATATTCGCGGACCAGGTTCATGCGATCGCCACAGTCGGCAAAAACCTGTTCTAATACGGTCCGGTTTTCATCGAGATCCGGTTGCTGCGGGAGATATACGATTCTCACCCCAGAATTGACTAAGATTTGACCGCCATCCACGGGTTCTAAGCGGGCAATCATTTTCAATAGGGTAGATTTGCCAGATCCGTTCGTGCCGATCAAGCCAACTTTATCGGTGGGATTGAGGCTAAAGCTGGCATCCCGGAGGATTTCTTTAATGCCAAAATCTTTTTTGACGGATTGCAGGGTAAAGATGCTCATCGACTTCCTTTTTATGGCACAGACTCCTCCTTTGTATTATCCCTCAGTCTTTGCCTCGTGGGTAGTGCTTCAGGCTGAATCTGCCTTGAATCCACGGCTGCCTAGGACCAGAAACCGGCTTTCTTCACA
Organism: Oscillatoria sp. HE19RPO; assembly: GCF_024220515.1. Classification (GTDB taxonomy): domain Bacteria; phylum Cyanobacteriota; class Cyanobacteriia; order Cyanobacteriales; family Laspinemataceae; genus Laspinema. The sequence continues at coordinate 37,537 of NZ_JAMXOT010000201.1, read as the reverse complement.
AAATCTTGGCCAATCAGTCACAAATCTGGTGCAGAAACCCGGTTTCTAATTTAGGTGAAATCCCCCGGGTGAGGGGTGCTGTTGCTCACCTGCTGCGGGTTAGGGATCGGCGCATTCGGAGACTAAATCAGGGTAAACGGGATGAGTAGACGATCTATTATTTTACCATTCTTGGTTTTTTATTTCGCAATATTTTTATTGATAAATATTGATAATTTCTAAAACAGCAAGGCAATAGAATAAAATTAGCCGGGACTCAAAGGGTTTGAGATCTCCCGATTGGGTGAGATTGTTCATCCGACCTTGAGAAATCCTTTGATTTAGGTCTACCTGGGGAGTGTTTTTTTACCTCCCGGTACATGAGAGGCTGATGTATAGGAAGCTGAACCCCAGCCGAGGCGATCGCCTTTCCACTCTACTCATGGCTTAAATCATGGCTTAAATCTCCCCTCGTCTGTAGGGGCGTGAAGGCCAAAACTCTCCCAGGACAAAGGGTGGCCACTCATCGGATATCGGGACCCGACGGGACCATTCCCCCTGGAAAAACGGAAACACAGTTGCGTTATGAACCAAGAGACCCTAAAAACTCAAATCCCCCCCGACTGCGAGGCGATTCAACTCTGGCTGCAACAACAGCCTCCCCATCAACGCCGCGATCGCCGCTTATGGGTCAAAGAGTTTTTAGCCTTTGTCGGGAAACCCCTGGCGGTGGTTACCTTAGTCGATGTTCGCGCTTTTGCTCAAACCCTGGCCGCCCGTCGCATCCCTCCGGCGCAAGCTCAAGCGCGATTGTCCGTAATCAAGTCTCTGTTTGCCTATTGGTATCGTCAGGGGCAGTTGCCGGTGAATATTCCCCTCCAACATTGGCCCAAAGTCCGGGTTAAGGGACAGTCATCTTCCGGTTCAGCGCTTCTGGCTGGGATGCTGTCTAGTTTAGAATCCACCCTCAGACAGAGATTTAGACAACGGTCCCGGAAGCCCGCCACCCGTCAGAAGCAGGCTGCGTTCTGGGGTGGAGTCTTTTTGGCGGGGGTGGCGTTGGCAATTCCCGCCCATTTCAACTCTTCAGCAGAAACCACCGAAGAAGTCACCATTCCCCAGCCTGCGCCCCCAGTTCGACGCCAGACGGTGGCAAGTCTCAAGGCGGCTCATGTCCAGGCTTTTCTCGATACGATCGCCTGGGCTGAAGGGACTGCCGGTCCCAACGCCTATCGGATGCAGTTTACCGGGACCAAGTTTTCTAGTTTTCAGGATCATCCCCGGGAAATCAAATGTGGGTTCAGCCACGGGTCCCGGCTTTGTTCCGATGCCGCAGGCAGGTACCAGTTTCTGAGTACCACTTGGGACCGCATGGCTAAACAAATAGGCGCGTCTGATTTCTCCCCGGCTAATCAAGACCGCGCCGCGATCGCCCTGTTGGATGAATATGGGGTGTTAGAAGATATTGAGGCCGGTGCGTTTGCCTATGCGGCGATCCAGTTGATTCCGGTTTGGCCTTCCTTTCTGGATGTGGGCAATGGCGATCGCGCCCGGGCGATCGCCCGGTTGGAACGGGTGTATCAGCAGCAATTACGGAAGCATTCTTTTCAGCCAGCCCGGTTCCAGAAAAAAAATTAGCGATCGCTATTTCTCAGGTTAGTTAATATTTATTAATATTTTCATCAATCAACTCCCGCTCAGGAGTTGAGCAGTGGGAAGGAAAACTCCCCCACCCTTTAATCTTTGAAATTTTTCGATTGTTGTTAACCCAAATGATAGAGCGATTCTCTCCCCTCTATTCCTGTGAATCTCTGCCCTGGGGGGGAGCCTTAAGTGTAGTCATGTTGAGATAATAGAAGCTAAGGTAACTCGAAATATCGGAGTAATCACATCAATTAATCAGCGGGTTTAGTTCCCTCGGACTAACAGAGCGAATTACTGATGAAGATCGGATAATAATCACCCAGCCTCGGGCCACAGCCCTTGAACCCTAAGTCCAGGAAACTCTCGATTACCTCAGTAAGCGACCTGCACTATTTAAAAATTCTTAACAAATTTTACTAGGACTTAACTTAAAATTGCGGGTCTTCAGGGTGTTCATTGCCATCGCACAGGTAGAGTTCAAAGCCCAAGAAGTTCAGAGTTTGAGGCCCTGCGATCGGTGAACTGAAGAGACAAAAATTAAGGAGAAAATCCATGAAAGGCATTTATAATATAGTTACTGTTTTAGCGATTAGTTTAGGACTGGGGATAGCCCCACCGGCGATCGCAGAAAATTTATCTGAGCCTTCTTCCCGGCAATCCCAGAGTGTGATTGAAGTCGATTCTTATGACTTTGTAGTGCTCGCAGAAGAGGCCCTAGAAGTGGGAGATTATCACAATGCCATTTTCCATGCCAACCGGGCGCTCGATATCGAACCGGGTTTAGGCAATGCCTATCTGATCCGAGGACAGGCTCAGGCTTATCAAGGGGAAATTCAAGCGGCGATCGCCGACTTACAACAAGCCGCCCAAGTTTACCGTCAGAACCAGAATCAAATCGGTTATTTGCTGGCACAACAATATCTGCGGGACTTGAATGCGCCGAATTCTCCTCAAGCCTTAACCCTTCCGGACCTCAGCAACTAATCGGGTTCAGAGTCCGGCGATCGCATCAGAGCAATGGGTTTCCCGAACCTGATGCGATCGCCCTCCAAGAATGAGCCTGTATAACTCGCCATTTTTGTCAAGTATCAATTGTTCACCGGATTCACTCCAACTTTCAAAATGTTCCTTGTCTGCAAAGGATAATCTTTATGACTGTCAAGGCGACCCCAGCCCCATTACATTCCCTGGAACCCCTAACCAATCCAGTAAACCAGGCCGCAGAACGAATCCACACCCTACAGCGTCGCGCCCTAAGTGCGATCGTGATTACCCTCCTCTTGCTCATCCTTACCTATACTCTGGATGTATTATCCGCTTGGGCCTCTATCGCCACCTCAACGGCCCTCTCGACCTTATGTGTATTAAACATTGTTACGACCATCCTCACCCTGCTCACTGTCGGAGCCGGGATCGCAGCAGCCATGACCTTTGTCTCCTATCGGGCTAAGGTCCTGCGATGTTCTCCAGGGGTCAAAACCAGGGGACCCCTGGCTCCCTCCTCATTCAATCCGTAGTCAACCTCCCCCTCTGAAAGCCGCTTTAAAATTAGGCCCAATCCAATTTTTAAAAGCCGGTTGTCTCTTCCTTTGGGCCTGGGGGCTTTGTCCCTGTAGCCACACCCTGCATTCGGTGTGGGTTTTTTCTGGGAATTTTTTGTTTTTTAGGCCAATATCCGGGGGATTTATTACGCAGAATTTCGGGGATGGAGCAATAGGCAGGGCCTTCCTTCCCCAATCAAAATTTTTGCCGATAAAGCGGAGGGAAAAGAATTTGTCAAAAAGGGCTTTATCCTGTATAATTACTGTTTTAAATTGGTCCAACCCGGTTGAACTGGCTACTCTAATTAACAGAGTTACCCCGGTGCAGGATGTCAGAAGGATGGAGACGCGCTGATAGAGGGAATCGAGCAAATCACAATAGTCGAATTCCGTCCCACCCGTTCAGGTCCCTGACCCCCTTAATTCCCGATTGGCCGTACCCTAAGAATTGTAAAGATATGTAAAACACCTTGTCAGGATCTAGTAAATTAAAATATATTGAAAAATTTTTAGCTTGGCTTTACTTCCCTCTCAAGTCGCTCGCCGGGGTCTATACAAAATTAAACTAGGCTCTATCTGGAGAAAAATAGTCAACCCATCCCTGGGGGGAATTTTAAAAAATTACCGATTTAGCATGGATTAATAAAAGCAGTTAGTTCCTTAAATAAATCAATTAAACGAATTAAAACCTGTTAAAAAATCAGTAAAATCCCATAAAAGTAGAAGTCACACAGCCTGGATATAAAATGAATTTAAACCCGATTAATCTGATTGAAAAAGACTCGTTAAGGCTCGCACCAGACACCGGGGTGCGTGAGGCGATCGCCCTCATGAGTCAGCAGCGCGTCAGTTGTGCATTAGTCGTGGACAATCATCAATTAGTCGGCATTTTGACCGAACGAGATGTCGTCCGAATGACCGCCGAAGCGATGGATATCAACACCATCAAAGTTGCAGCAATTATGACCTGCAATCCTCACCGGATCGGGGTTGGCGCTGACTTGGATATTTTTTCCGTGTTATCAATCCTGCGCCACCACCAAATTCGCCACTTACCGGCTATTGATGAGTCCGGAACTATCCTCGGGGTGATTACTCAAAATAGTATCCGCAAAGTCCTTCAACCCACGGATTTATTAAAATTCCAGCAAGTCGCTCATGTGATGAGCGATCGCGTGATTCACTTACCCCCGACTGCTTTTTTGTGGGAAATCACCCAAAAAATGACCCAGTATCAGGTCAGTTGTATAGTCATTGTTGACGCCAAACAAGACTCAGGGACAGTACCCCTGGGGATTATTACAGAACGGGATATCGTTAAATTTCGAGTTGTACAATTAAACTTAGCAGAAATTGTCGCCGCCGAGGTCATGAGTACCCCATTGCTTCCGATTAAAACTGGGGATTCCTTGTGGGATGCTCATCAATTAATGGAAGAACATGGAATTCGCCGCTTAGTCGTCGTGAATGAATCGGGAAATTTGGCGGGAATCCTGACTCAAAGCAGCCTGTTAGAAGCCCTCGACCCGATTGAAATGTACAGGAGCCTACAGGTGTTAGAGGAGCAAGTCAATCGCCGAGTGATTGAGTTAAATCAGGTCAACGAACGCCTCCAAGAAGAAATTGCCCTTCGAGAAGAAGAATTGCAGGAACGGTCCCGCCTTGAGGCGGAATTGAAAGCACAAAATGTCCGATTGCAGGCTGAGATTGGCGATCGCATTCGAGTCGAAGCAGCCCTCGCGCAAAGGGAACGAGAATTTAGAGCCTTAGTGGAACACGCACCTGATTTAATTTGGCGGTTGAATCGCGAGTTTCGCTATCTCTATGCTAACCCCTCTTCGGAAAATTTGTTCGGCATTCCCAGTGGGGAAATTTTCGGCAAAACCATTCAAGAATTAGGGTTCCCTGATGCCGTAGTCTCCCAGTGGATTGACCTGCTGCAAGACGCCTTTGAGACGGGGAATGAACAGACCCTCGAATTTGCATTGCCCGGATTAGAGGGTGTGAAATGGTGGGTTGCCCGGATTGTCCCTGAGTTGGGAAACAATGGGGCGGTGGAATCGATTTTAGCCATCGTCCGAGACATCAGCGATCGCAAACAGACTGAACAAGAACGCTTGCAACTGATTAATCGCGAACAAGCCGCCCGCACCGAAGCCGAAGCCGCCACCAATCGGGTGACGAATATTCTAGAAAGTATTAAGGATGCCTTCTTTTCTCTCGACTCCAATTGGCGATTTACCTATATCAATTCCCAAGCTGAAACCCTCCTTGAAAGAACCCAAGAAGAACTGCTTGGGCAAAGTGTCTGGGTTGAATTTCCCGAAGCGAGGCAGGGTAGATTTTATGAGGAATACCACCGGGTTGTTACCGAAAAAATGAGCCGGGAATTCCTGGAATTTTATCCCCCCCTAAATCGCTGGTTTGAAATTCATGCTTATCCCGCGAAGGATGGAATTTCCGTCTATTTTGAAGATGTCAGTGAACAGATTCGAGCCGAAGCCTGCCTGAGAGAAAGTGAACAGTTTTTACGCAGCATTTATGAAGGGGTAGAGACGGCAATTTTTATTGTGGATGTCTTGGCCGATGGGACTTTTCGCTATTTTGATAGTAACCCCACTCATGAACGGACTTTGCAGATTTCTGCGGAAGAAATGAGTGGCGCTACTTTAGAACAACTGTTGCCTCCAGCCGTCGCCGAGAAGGTGATGGAGCGATATCAGCAATGCATTGTAACGAGAGAACGGATCACCTATGAAGAAAAGCTGTCCTTAGAGGGGCAAGAGAGTTGGTGGCTGACCCATTTAAGCCCAATTTTTGACAGTAGCGATCGCATTTACCGGCTGATTGGGACAAGTTTTAACATCACCGATCGCAAGCAAGCAGAAATCGCCCTGGAACAACAACTCAAGCGGGAGCAATTGCTCAATGCCATCCAAGAACGGATTCGCTCTTCCTTGAATTTAGAAGAAGTTTTAACAAGGGCTGCCCATGAAGTTCGCCAATTTTTATCCACCGATCGCGTGTTAATCTACCGAGTTGATCCCGATGGCATCGGCATCATGGTTACCCACTCGTCCGCTCCCCTGGTGCGTGAGATTAACGGGAATACTTTTCCCCAGGAAAAGTTTAGCCCAGAGGAACGAAATCGTTACACCCAAGGGGAAATTGTAGCCATTGAAGATACCGATTTAGTCCCCCATTTACCCTGTCTAGCACTGTTAAGGAAAACCCTCAAGATTAAGGCTAAACTGGTCATTCCAATTTTAAAAGAGCAACATTTGTGGGGTTTACTGATTGCCCATCATTGCCAACGGACCCGAGAATGGCATCCCTCGGAAATTGAATCCCTGCGATCGATTGCCGGACAACTGGCGATCGCCGTTCAACAATCCACCCTATTCGAGCAAGCCAAGGCTGAACTAATTGAGCGTCAAAAAGCCGAAGAAGCCTTGCAAGCCAGCCAACGCTTCGTCCAGAAAATCGCCGACACTTCTCCGAATTTCTTATATATTTACGATATTTTAGAAAATCGGAATATTTATGTCAACCGAGAAATCGCCGAAATGCTGGGCTATTCTAACGAAGAAATTTCCAACTTGGGTAATAATTTGTTAATCGCCCTGATTCACCCCGATGACTTGGCCAAAATTCCCGAACATTTTCAAAACCTCTCCCAAGCTCAAGAGGGAGACATTTTTGAACTGGAATATCGGATGAGAAATATTCAGGGAAAATGGCGCACTGTTTTAGCTCGGGAAACGATTTTTGCCAGAACAGAAGATGGCAGGGTTAAGCAACTCTTAGGCACAGCAACAGATATTACCAACCTCAAAAAAAGTGAAGCCGCCTTGCGGGAAAGTGCCGAACGGGAAAAAACCGTCGCTTCCGCAGTCCGGCGAATTCGTCAATCCCTGGATTTAGGGACAATTTTTGCAGCAACTACGGAAGAATTGCAAGGATGTTTAAGCTGTGATATTGTTGCTATATACCGATTTAATCCGGATTACAGTGGTGAGTTTGTCTCCGAAGCAGTCACATCACAACAGCTTTCAGTCCGGCAAAGAAACCAGCAATCCCTGCACCTATCCGGGCAACCGGCTCCCGGGGAAACCTGCCAGATGCAAGCGCTGATTAATTCTTGCTTAGAATGGCACGATACGCACCTAATCCAGACCACCGGGGGTGCTTTTAACCGAGACGAGAGTTGCTTAGTGGTGGAAGACATTTATCAGCGCAACTTTAGTCCTTGTTACTTAGCAAGATTAGAGGAATTTCAGGTTAGAGCTTACATGATTGTCCCGATTTTTTGCGGGTCCAAACTCTGGGGATTGTTAGCCGCTTATGAAAGCGATCGCCCGCGACAGTGGCAACCGAGCGATCGGCAGATTGTCATCCAAATTGGCAATCAATTGGGGGTTGCCTTACAGCAAGCAGAATTGCTCGAACAAACCCAGAAGCAATCCGAAGCCCTCCAAAAAGCGGCGATCGCTGCCGATGCAGCTAACCAAGCTAAAAGTGAATTTCTCGCGAACATGAGTCACGAATTGCGAACCCCACTCAATGCAATTTTAGGATTCACTCAACTGATGAATCGCAATTCATCCTTAAGCCCGCAACACCAAGAACACTTGAAAATTATCAATCAAGCTGGAGAACATTTGCTCTCCTTAATTAATGATATTCTGGAAATGTCGAAAATTGAAGCGGGCAGAACCGTATTCAACCCGACTTCATTTCATTTGATTTCCTTGCTTAGAAACCTAGAAGCCATGCTCAAGGTACAAGCCCAAAGCAAAGGCTTACAACTGAGTTTTGACTTGGATAGTAACCTGCCAGAAATGATAAAATCTGACGAAAGTAAATTGCGTCAGATTTTAATTAATCTATTAGGAAATGCTATCAAATTTACGAACTCTGGTGGGGTAACCTTGCGGGCTTATCTCAAACCGAATTTACAACCTCATCATTCTTCCCATAATGCCTTAAATCTCTCGGAAACTCTATCTACCCTCTGCGTGGAAATCGTAGACACGGGAACCGGCATTGCACCGGAAGAAATGAATAAGCTATTTGAACCCTTTTCCCAAACTGAAACTGGACGAAAATCCCAGGAAGGGACGGGATTAGGATTGCCGATTAGTCGCAAATTTGTCGAATTAATGGGAGGAGATATTTACGTCAGCAGCACCGTGGGAGTCGGGACAATGTTTAGCTTTGAGATTCAAATTGTAGAAGTCAACGCCACCCCAGAACCCCAGGCTCAAACTCCTAGACGAGTGATTGGGTTAGACTATGATCGGGAACGCTACCGGATTTTAGTCGTCGATGATGCGGTTAATAATCGGCGGTTTTTAGTAACCCTGCTTTCTGAGATTGGCTTTGAAGTGCGCGAAGCCGAAAATGGTCAAGAGGCGATCGCCCTCTGGTCCAGTTGGGACCCCGATATGATTTGTATGGATATGCGGATGCCCGTCCTAGACGGCTACCAAGCAACCCAACAGATTAAAGCCACTGTGAAAGGGCAAAAGACTGTGATCATCGCCCTTACAGCCAGCGCTTTTGAAGAAGAACGAGAAGGAATTTTATCTTGCGGTTGTGATGACTTTCTGCACAAACCCTTTCGAGAAGAAGTCCTCCTCGAAAAAATCTCCACTCATCTAGGCGTGAGCTATCGTTATCAACATCAACCCGAAATTTCTCCGGATTCCCCAGAAGGACGCTCAACTCAAACTCTCTTAAATCGAAATGAAATTAAAACATATTTATCTCAAATGCCTCCGGAATTTGTAACCGAACTTTATCAATCTGCTTGTCAAGGGTATGACGAAGGAATTTTTGAATTACTCGAATTCATTCCGGCAGAAAGGAGCCCGCTCGCTCATACCTTGAGAGAATTAACCAAAAACTTTGATTTTGAAATGATTATTGAATTAACTGAACAGGAGGAGGCATGAATTACGCTCTCAGCGAATTAAATAAATCTCGGGAATCCCAAAACAATCGCCCAAATATTTTGGTAGTGGACGATACTCCAGATAACGTGCGCCTGCTGTCCTCTGTATTGAGCGAGAATGGCTACCGGGTTTGTAAAGCCTTGAAGGGAGACATGGCGTTAACCGTCTGTAAAAATGCCTTGCCTGATTTAATCCTCCTGGATGTCATGATGCCGGGGATGGATGGTTATGAAGTTTGCAAATGCTTGAAGCAGCAAGAAACCACTCGGCAAATTCCCGTGATTTTTTTAAGTGCCTTGAATGACGTTGAGGATAAAGTCAAAGCCTTTGAAGCCGGAGGGGTAGATTATATTTCTAAACCCTTCCAAGAAGCCGAGGTTTTATCCCGAGTTCAAACTCACTTACAGTTACGCCAACTCCAGATTAATCTTCAAGAAAAAAATCTCTGCCTAGAACAGGAAATTAGTGAGCGTCAACAGGCTCAACGCTCTCTGGAACTCAGTGAAGCCAAAAATCTGGCATTGGTCAATGCAATTCCTGATGTGATGTTTCGCATTGGCGATGATGGATTTTTCTTAGATTATCGTAGCCCCTCTTTAGCGGGTTCCGAAGAGTTTGAAGAGAGTTCAGGAAATCAGCCCGGTAATGGTCGCCAAAAGAGTCAGGATTTGACTCAAACTATTTTTCCAATTTCTGAATCGTTAGCTGCTGATTCTAGTTTTGTAGGAAAGCATATTAATGAGGTGTTATCCAATGATTTAGCCATTTGGATTATGCATTATGTGCAGCAAACCCTCCTGACTTCAGAACTCCAGCTTGCGGAGTATATTCAACGAGATAAAAATCAAGAGCGGTGGGTTTCTTATGAGGTTCGCTATGTCAAAAGTGGCCCATCAGAGGTGCTGGCGATCGCCCGGGATATTTCCTCCCGCAAACAGGCTGATGCGGCAAGACTTCAGGCAGAAGCGATCATGCGCCATCAAAAGCAAAAAATCGAACAAGCCTTAACGGATCTGCAAGAGGCTCAAGTCCAATTGGTTCAAAATGAAAAAATGGTGGGCTTGGGTCAATTAGTCGCCGGAATTGCTCATGAAATTAATAATCCAGTTAATTTTATCTATGGAAATATCTCTCATGTTCAAAGTGCCATTTCTAGCTTAGTCAATCTTCTGGAAATTTATCAACAAGAACATCCACCCAATGAGAGAGTAAGCGAAGTCATGGAAGAGTTGGATTTTGATTTTTTAACTAAAGATTTAAGAAAAATGATGACTTCAATTGCCGCCGGAGCAGAGCGAATCAATCAAATTGTTTTGTCTTTGCGAAAATTTTCGCTCATGGATGAAACGGGAGTTAAAAAAGTTGATATTCATGAAAACTTAGAGACTACCTTGATTTTATTGAAACACCGATTTACAATAACGGATGAGACAGAGATTGAATTGATTAAAGACTATGGAAAAATCCCGCCGATTCTCTGTTATCCAGGCGAACTCAACCAAGTGTTTTTTAACCTCTTAAATAATGCCATTGATGTTTTAAGCGATATTTTACCCAGTCGCCTCAAAGCTCAGAAAGCCAATCCCAACGCCCCTGAGTTCGTGCCATCGATTTGGATTTCTACGGAGTTAACCGATCGCCAAACCCTGTTGATTCGGATTAAAGATAATGGGCCCGGGATCGGCGAATCGGGGCGATCGCGCTTATTTGACCCCTTCTTCACCACCAAACCCGTCGGCAAAGGCAGAGGATTGGGACTCTCGATTAGTTACCAGATAGTCGTCCAAAAACATGGCGGACAACTCTCCTGCAATTCCACCCCCGATCAAGGCGCAGAGTTCGTCATCGAACTCCCCCTGGTGCAATCCACCACCGACCCAGGGGGAGTGTCCTAACCGGCCATCTTACCAGTCCTGTCCCCGACTCATCAACCCCGTAGGGGCTTGGTCACCAAGCCCCACAGACCGAGGGTTTGGAAACCCACCCCCGACATGGGTTGCGTCAGGTGACCCGAATCAGCTTTAATCTACAGCAGAGCCAGAACTTTTTACCGGGGACCGTTTCAGCTCTTCCATCTCCCTAAGGGTTAGGGCCTTCCTCCCGGGGGTCCATCGATACCCCAGGGGAGAATCTCTAATCCGACGGCGAGCAATGTAATGTCATGAATTTTTCATTTTTGAGTCAAAAAATCTTTTTAGCCGCCATCATCCCCCTCGAAGTCAGCCGATTCTAGGCTTTAGGCCCGCCAGAGACAACTCCATTGTCACATAGGTCAAATGACTCGCATCACATCATCTGGATCGGGTTTAATTCATAATAGAAGCATTTATGGAAACCTCAAAACAAGGGATGGACTGGGTGTCCCCCTAAACCGAATGGAACCCAGCCATTTCCATCTCGAAATCCGCCTTGGCAATGAGTGGGTTTCACCCCTCACTTCACCAGGCGGAATGTCGCTCCAACCTCCAACCCAAATCCAGAGGGAAAGGCGATAGACCCCCAATTCTGGGGGGGTCCGATCTTAAAAGCCCTCTGAGTGGTCAAGAAACCTGCCCCAACTTTAAGACTTAGTTTGATTGAGAAGACGGAAGATGTTTAATTCAACAGCACTACTCATTGAAGCTTTCGTGGACCGCCTGCAAGAAGGCTACCATCGGACCTACGGAGGATATAAACCGGATTACGCCGAAATAATTGCTTGGGCCGGTGGTATGGCATTAGAAAATATTGCCAACAGTGATGCCCTGTATCACAACGTTGAACATACCATTTTGGTAACCTTAGTCGGACAAGAAATCCTGCGTGGTAAACATATTCGCGAAGGGGGCGTATCCTGTGAAGATTGGCTGCATTTCATTATTTCCTTGTTGTGTCATGATATTGGCTATGTCAAGGGAGTCTGTCGCCAAGATGAAGATAGTAAACGACTCTATGCTACCGGCAGAGATGGTCTGAAAGTCCCCATTCCCTTTGGCTCTACCGATGCTAGTTTAACCCCCTATCACGTCGATCGCGGCAAACTTTTCATCTCCGAACGTTTTGGAGGTCACCGCCTGATTGATGCAGAAGTCATTAAACGTAATATTGAACTGACACGCTTTCCTGTTCCAGCAGATGAAGATCATAAAGATACCTTTAATTATGCTGGAATGGTTAGAGCAGCAGACCTGATCGGTCAATTAAGTGATCCCCGCTACTTGCAAAAAATCGCGGCCTTATTTTATGAGTTTGATGAAACTGGGGCGAATAAAAAGCTCAACTACCGCCATCCCGGAGACCTCCGTCGGAACTATCCTAAATTCTACTGGCATGGCGTTTTTCCCTTTATTACCCAGGCTCTGGCTTACCTAAATTTGACCCAACAAGGCAAACAAATTGTCGCTAACCTCTATGCCAATGTGTTCAAAATAGAACATGAAGACCAGCAGCTTTCTGAGGTAGCCTAAACCCAACCGGCATTTTGATGTTCAACGTCCCGACTTCAGTCGTTATCACCTCCAATGTTCAACGTCCCGACTTCAGTCGTTCTCTTAGTTCAACGTCCCAACTTCAGTCGTTCTCTTAGTTAGTAGTAACGACTTCAGTCGTTATCACCTTATAAGTTCAACGTCCCGACTTCAGTCGTTATCTTCTTAGGTTCGTAGTAACGGCTTCAGTCGTTATTACCTCATAAGTTCAACGTCCCGACTTCAGTCGTTAACCCATCTTCGGTCTGAGCAACAAAAGAGAACTTCCCCTGAATAAAAAGCGCGATCGCTTCACAGAGATCGCGCTTTTTATTACCCTAAAAACTAAGGTTAAACCCCAGCCTCCGCCTTCAGGGAGACCAGCTTTTCACCTTTAAGCATTCGTCCGGCAGCTTCCAGTAACGATTCCTCCAAATAGGGTTTTGTGAAATAGCCACTCGCTCCCATTTGAATCGCCATTTGCCGATGTTTGTCCGCACCGCGAGACGTGAGCATCGCGATCGGCAGAGTCGTGAGTTGCGGATCCTTCTGCATTCGCGAGAGCAGTTCCAACCCATCCATCCGAGGCATTTCAATATCGCAGAAGACCAAATCGCAGGGGAGACCCGATCGCATTTTTTCCCAAGCTTCTTGACCATCCCGCGCCTGTTCCACCCGGTATCCCGCCTTATTAAAGGTCATAGACAACAGTTCACGCACCGTAATCGAATCATCCACAATCAGGACCGTCGGGTCGATCAACGGCTGTTCTATCTCAGCCTCAGGCTGCATCTGTGTACTGGAGTTATCGATCCACACACCGTTGCTGCTTTCTCGCCGCAGACGTCCAGCCGCCAAATCGATTAATTCTAAAACATCCGCGATCGCCACAATGCGGCCATCCCCCATCACCGTTGCACCAGCGACTCCCACGGGCTTCGGAACAGGTCCTTCGAGCTGTTTAATCACGATTTCCTGTTCCCCTAACACCTGATCCACCTGAAGCGCCAGGAAGTTACCCGCAGAACGCAGGACCACCACCGAAATGATATCCTCTTCCGGGTTGGCCCCATACACGACCCCGCGTCCGAGATGGCGATTATAAACCAACAGTTCACGCAGGTGACGGAACGGCAACATCGTATCTCGCCAGGGAATAAATGTCTGACCATCTTCCTTGGTTTTAATCCGATCGCGCGGGACATCAATCATGTCTTCCACCCCATCCATCGGGAACGCAATCCGGGCGCGATCGCTAATACAGCACAGGGCCTTAGAAATACTCAACGTCAGAGGCAACCGAATCGTAAAAGTCGTCCCCTTACCCAGGGACGAATCAATCGTCACCACCCCACGAATGGCGCTCAAGCTGGTCCGCACCACATCCATCCCGACCCCACGACCGGACAAATCATCGGCCTGATCCTTGGTACTAAATCCGGGCATAAACAGTAAATCATAGACATCTAAACGGGTCATCATCTTCGCCACTTCCGGCGAAATCAAACCCCGTTGTAATGCCTTAGCCTTCACCTTTTCTGAATCAATCCCCGCACCATCATCAGAGACCGAAATCACCGTTTGGTTCCCTTGGTGGAACGCCCGGACGACAATCCGACCGACGACGGGTTTACCCTTTTTCCGGCGCTCTTCGGGGGTTTCTACCCCATGAGCCAGAGCGTTGTTAACCAAATGGGTCATGGGATCCGAGAGTTGCTCCAGAATCATCTTATCGATCAGAGTTTCGCGACCCTCAACCTGAAGTTCCACCTGTTTGCCAAACTTAATCGCATTGTCCCGGACCCCACGAGGTAGACGATCGGCAGTTTGAGCAAAAGGCACCATGCGCGATCGCGTCAGTCCCTCTTGTAACTGAGTCGTCACCTGGCGCAGTTGCCTGGTCACCTGTTCAGTTTCATCCACCAAAAATTCAATATCCGAAGCCGATTCCCGGACCCGAACAATCAGTTCCAAAATATCTTGGGACAGACTATGGAACGGCGTGAACCGATCCATTTCCAAAGCGCTCCAATCGGAATCGTTATTGGACTGGTCCTGATGGCTATTACTGCTCCCTACCATAAAGTGGTAGTTTTGTCGCGAAGCCAGCAGGGAAATCTCCAGGAGCGATCGCTCGTACAAATCCTGCATCCGCTGTCCGACATCCGTCAGTTGGGAAACCTGATGCAGCAAATTATCCAAAAACTGCCGCATCCGTTCCTGATTCTGCTCAATGCTATTGCGATTAACAACCAGTTCCCCCACCAGGTTACTCAGGTTGTCTAATTGTCGCACCGGGACCCGCATCGTCTGCTCAAAACCCCCACGCCTTGGGGCCATTCTCCCCCCGGTATCGTGGGATCCGCTACCTGGAGTTTCAATCAACTTGGTCAGCGTGTCCCAATCGTCGGGAGCCTTGGGAGCTGGATCCGATCCGGGCTTGCCCGATGATGGTTTTGCAGAATCTGCATTCCCCGGCAATGCAGCCGGAGCCGTAGAAGGGCTGGTTATTCCTGCCTGCGGGCTACTGACCGGGTTTAATAGGAGTTCTAACTCCTCAAAACTGGCTTTGAGCGGCCCCATTGCTAACAAATAGTCTAATTCGGTAAAAACATCTGCCCCCTGGGTCAGTTTGGGTTCCGCAGGCAAGTCAAGGCGCTCTCGGATGGGGGCGGATATGGCAACGGGCTTGGCTTCGCCTCGCTCAGCGATCGCGGAGGCAGACTGATTCTCCCCAAACAATGCCTCAAAGTCTAAATTCGCCTCTGGAGACGCAGAAAATCCAGACCCAGACACAGTTGCCTTGGAGGGCCCTTGGGGGGGCGGGGCGGTCTGGTTGACATCAAGAGTGGGCGATCGCTCCGTCGGTTCCTCAAACAAGGACTCTAAGTTTTGATAAAAGTCGCTAGTGTCTTCGTTGTCTTGCGAACTCTCCGGGTCCAGGTCCCAATTCCAATCCTCACCGTCGAGGTTGCTGCTGTCATCCTCTGCTGCGAGTTCCTCCCCAAACAGTTCAGAATCTAAAGACGACTCCTCCATGAGGTCAAGATCGGCGATCGCCGGGGGCGGTTCGTCATCAAACAGGCCATCCAAGGCTTCTAATACATCGGACTGTGGCTCTGAATCACTGTCCTCAAAATCCAACCAAAACTCGTCGGACTGCCCAGAGGGAGGGGCCGGTTTTCCTGGCGCTACCGGCTCTCTCGGGGCTTGACTGGACGGGGAGGGGGCGGTATCGAGTTCAAATAAATCCGTCAAGTCGTCTTCTATGCCTACAGTGGACGAGGGTTCGGAGTCAAACCAATCCACGGATTCCTCAGATGCCGTCAGATTTGAAGAGTCACCCCCGTCCTCGGTTGTCTCTCCAAATAAGTTATCAAAATCGTCCTCATCGATGGGGATTTCTGTTGCCAATTCCGGTTCAAACAGGTCTCCCTCTGTTTCCGGACCACTTTCCAATCCACTGATCTCTAGCAAATCCCTAAATTCTGAATCGTCAGCTATCTCTAGGGAGAACTCCGCCTCCGCTGCGGGTGAGGGGATTTCACTGACCGCATCTAGGGGCTCATCATCCCACATTTGTTCCCAATCATCCGGTTCTTTGAGTTCTTCTGTGGCGACTTCCTCAAACAAATCTCCCAAGTCATCGAGTTTTTGATTGGATGACTTGAGCGGTTCTACCGGGGAGGGACTCCGGGGGGGTTCGCTGATGCTGCTATCCTCTATCTCCACAAATCCCTCAAGTCCGAACAAGTTGCCTAAATCCTCTTCGTCATTCTCCGGACTACTCGTTTCCGTTCGATTGCCCGAAGGGGGTTCAAATAATAAATCATCAAAATCATGGGTAGCACAGAGCAGTTCTCCCGGGTCCGGGGGTAGAGTCTCCCGACTCCCTTCCCCGGTATTCGCTTCTTCTGCGACTTCTTCTCCTTCCCAGTTTTCATCAAAGTAGGAACTCTCCCCTTCAAATAAGTCGGCTAGGGTGTTGAGTTCCGCTGCTCCTACTTCCGGGCCACTATGATAAGTGGGTTTGGCAGCCCGTTTATCTTCACCCCAGGTTGGGTTGTTTTCTGAATCATGATTCTTTTTCCTTGTAGAGTCGCGCCCTTGTGAAGTTAGTTGATTTTGATCGGAGTTTGACAAGTTATTAGACATAGGATTAAATTTTGAGTCTGTATGAGTGGTTTCCGCTATGATTGGGCTAGGTAATGAATTCGTCAGTTGTTGGGACTCAGGCAGTAGCAGTCCTGCGAGTTCTGGACTGACTGTAATGGCTTCTGCATGGCCACAGAGAACCTGTTCTCTAGCCTTTTGGATTTCTTTGATGAGAATAGGGGCAAGAACTCGATAGCTATGTTTTGGATTAGCGATCGCCTTGGCTACCTGCTCAATTAAATGACACCACAATTTTAAATCGAATTGCTCTCCGGCTCGTATCCATTGGCGGCAGATTTCTTGCATCCGTTCTTGGCGATCGGGATTTTCTCCATGCTTCAACAGATGCATCATTTCTTGCAACAGCCGAGAAATGTCACTTTTAAAAATAAGTTGTTTGGCGCTGTCTTCTTCTCCCCTGAAGTGCTTGGGCGGACTCTGGATGCGGGTGAGTTCGCCCCCGATGTAGGTTTTCTTCTGGGTGCGGGTCACGAAGGCTGTGGGACTCTCTTGCTCCTGGACCAACTGGGCTAAATGCTGATGAAGTTGAGCGATCGCCGGTTGGACTTCGGCACAAATCGCCGCTCCTTTGGCTTCATCAACTGGACCGGGTACGCGGATTAAGGCTACGGTGTCCTGAAGCCCCCGAAACACTCTCACAAATAGGGACGAGAGCTGGGGGTCAACTTCGATTTGCACATCCTGAAGCACTTTAAATTCGTCTTCTAGTTTGTGCGCGATTTGTTGAATGGCAGGGAGTTCCAGCATTCCTGCCCCCCCTTTAACCGAGTGGGCCGCCCGAAAGAGTTCGGCGAGTACGGACGGATCTTGTACCGCACTCGACAGATTTTGCAACCCTTGTTCTATTGTATTGAGGTGTTCTGTGGTCTCCTCAATAAAATAGCCCATGATTCGCGCTCGTTGTTCCGGCTGCATAGCGGGTGTCCCATTCCTATTCCTATTTGTTAAACAAGGGTGCGATCGGCTTATTTAACGGAGTTTTATCCCCTGTTTGGGTCCGGATGTTGCTCATTGGAAAAGCCGGATGCCAGCTTAGAGGGGGTGTCGTCCTCCGGCGATCGCCGTCTTCTCGGGGTTAAGGTCCCTCTCAAGGGATCGGTCCTGGATGGGTTTGACGGCTTGTCACCTGGGATCAATGTACCCATTCTTACCGATTCGGTTATCAAAAGGCATCCCTGTCGCCGGGAGAAACCCAAAGGGCCGTTGTCTCTAAACAACTGTAGAGACGCCCTAGAGCATCTCTACAATGAACAACTACCGCCCCCACCTAGGCCAAGATTGAAAACCCTTGCCGGTGCTTAAAGGCAGCTTGTAGAGCCTAGCGACGCTCTCCAGTTTCTACTCGGAACCGTTCCACGGAGGTCAACAGGTCTCGCGCCACACCCACGAGGTTTTGCAGAGAACCCGAGACCCGCTGGGCTTCTTGGGAGGTTTCCTGGGCCGTGAGTTCCACCGCTTGCATCACCTGGGCGACCGATCGCGAGGTTTGGGATTGTTCCACCGTATCTGCGGTAATCGATCGCACCAACACATCGATGCGATTGGTCACCTGAATGATATTTTCCAAGGCCCGTTTGGCTTGTTCGGCCCGCTTCGTCCCCTCAATTACCTGTTGGGTGCCTTCCTCCATTGCCACCATCACCCCGCCGGTCTCGCTCTGAATTTGCATCACGATTTGCTCGATTTCTTTGAGGGCTTTAGCGGAGCGATCGGCCAACTGACGGACCTCATCCGCCACAATGGCAAACCCTCGACCCGCTTCCCCGGCACGAGCCGCCTCAATACTGGCGTTGAGCGCCAAGAGGTTGGTTCGTCCGGCGATCGTCGCAATCAAGGCCACAATTTTGGAAATTTCTTGAGTCGATTCCGCCAGCCGCTTGACTTTTCGCGTAGTTTCTGCTACAGTCTCGCGGACTTCCAGAATCCCGGCCACCGTCTGTTCCACCGCCTCTCCACCTTTTTTAGCCGTTGCCGAAGCCGATTTGGCCACTTCTTCAGCCTCCCGAGCATTATCAGCCACCCGTTGAATCAAATCCGTCATCACCTGGACCGAATTGAGGGTAGCCGCCAGTTCTTCGGCTTGTCGCAGGGCATCCGTAGATAAACTGCGAGCAAACGATTCACTATCCGTGGCTCCCTTGGTCACTTGTCGCGCCGCCAGTTTCACTTGCAGAACGATTTCCCGCAGGTTTTGAATCGTCAGATTAAAGGAGTCAGCAACAGCCCCGAGGACATCAGCGGTCACTTCCGCCTGCACTGTCAGGTCTCCTCTAGCCGCCCCTTCCACATCATCCAGCAGGCGAATCACTTGTCTTTGCAAGTCTTCCTTGGACTGTTCTTGTTCTTCGGCTTTTCGTTGGGCTTCCGAGGTCGTGGTGTAGATGATTCGCCCCATTTGATTGAATTTAGCAGCAAGCTGGCCAAATTCGTCTTCGGTATAAACCGTTGCTCGGGCGGACAGATTGCCCTGCGACATCGTATCGAATTGCGCTTGTAAATCGTCCATAGAACGGCGAATCAACTTGGCGCTGGCACGGCCCACCCCAAAACAAGTAAGAATGCTGGCCCCTCCAGCAGCTAAGGCCATCATCGGGTCCTTCAGTTGTTGGGGCCAACTGCGTTGACTGGAAAATGCAAAAGAAACCGATGCCGCTGCGATCGCTGAGACCCCTCCAGAAATTAACGCAATCCACAGGAATTTTTTCACCAGGGACGCATTTTCTAAAAAGCCCAAGAACCCCGGTTCTGTATTCGTAACAGCTTCTACCGGCGCGTTTTCCGGTTGAGTAAACACCGGGACTTGTTCCGCACTTCCGGCGATCCGAAAAATTTCATCATCCCGAATGATTGACCCATCCGTATCTTCCCCCATATCGTAGCTATCATCGATGTCTCGGAAGGAGGCTTTTCTGCCCATACTGCCCATTCCGAACCCACCCGTACTCGAACCTGTCGTATCCTCCGACAGATCGAAATCGGGAATATTATCCGGAAGATTGCCGAAATCATCAAAATCATCAAACCCACCCAAAAAGTCAACGTTCTCTTCTTGGAGGGGGGACGAGGTGGCGAGTCCATTCGGAAAATCCTCGCCGTTGTCCTCGGAATCAAAGGAATTCTCCCCACTAAAGGCGTCGTCAAAATCCTCTAAGTCGTAACTATCTACCCGGTTGAATCCATTGGTGGGTTCGGAGACGAAGGTCTTACTATCGTAGTCATCGTCATCTTCTATTTCCGGTTGAGCCAGTCCTTTGGGCTCGGAGAGAGGCGGCCCCGAGGTTTTGGGAATTGAGTTGAGCACTTGAGTCTGTTCGAGTTGTTTGCGTCCCATTAACAGGGTTTCCTCCTCCTCCGAAGGAGAGTTAAAGTCGAAGTCTTCGTCCAGATCATAGGGAAGCCCTGGATCCCCCGTACCGTTGCCATTCTGATGGTGGGATTCATCGGGCTCATCCTCGCTGAAATCATTCCCTAAATCATCGGGGGCATCAAACAGGTCAAAATCTGAATCGATCGCCGACCCATTGTTCTGGTAATAACTGGTTGCGTCGTCATCCTCTAGCGGGTCTGAATTGGACTCGAAGTCCATATCATCATCCGGCGCAAACGCATCTTCAAACTCCTGAAACGGCGTTGCCAAATCCATCAGGTCCAAATCGTCATGGCCCCCATCAAAGGGGGACGGATTCGAGACCCCGATCGCCGTCTCCTCCCCGACTAAATCAGGCATTTCATCCTCTCTAGGCAAAAAGTCGGGTAACTCCGATGCCAGGGGATCGCTCCATTGGTTATTTTGAACCTCGGACAGGATTTCTTCGTCATCAATGGCAAAGGGGTCTTCATCCTCTATCCCCTCATACTCCTCTTCGCTGGTAAAGGGATTGAGCAGTCCGTCCTCTTCCGGGGCAGAATCCGCCCCTAAATCTCCGGACTCCAACGCTTCAAACTCCTCAAATTCCATTGATTCGAGTTCGAGATTGGGGTCCACCGGATCCAGTTCCATACTCAAGTCCGATGAATCCGACCCAATCTGATTGATGGCTAAGGCTTCATTGTAAGCCCGGTCATGCAAACCCAGGGCTGAGTCTTCTTCTTCCCAGAATTCTTCTGCATCACTCTGGGCTGGGGCTGGGGCTTCAAACAAGGCCGTATCTTGTTCCGATTGAATCGGATCGAAATCCGTCTGGAAATCCTCCATTGCGGATTCAAATTCGTTGTCCGGATCATACCCAGAATCGGAAGACTGCATCCCTTCTGTAGCGTACTGATTGGCGTATTCCATGCCCTGGGACGCTCCCTCAACGAAAGCCGGATCATCCGTCAGATTCAGCACCCCTTCATACTGACCGAGTGCCACATCATACATTTGCAATCCATAACAATAGATGTGACCGGCTAAGAGTCGAGCACTGGGATCCTCAGGAAAATTCGCCACCAATTGATTGACGATTCCCGCTGCTTCTTCATAATTTTTCTCGGTATAGGCCGTTAAAGCTTGTTCGTACTCCTGCTGATAGTCCGGACTTGATACCATTTGCCCCCTCCTGGCGGTGCCTACCTGGTGCGCTCTTACAATTTTTCTAGTGAAATCTTATCAAGGTTAACTAAAACTATAGTTAGATCCATTGGATTTCTGGACTGCCTTGATGGGATTCTGGGAGACTGATATTACAAAAAAAAATGGATTTAAAGCCCCGTCCTTATTTAGACGGCTTTTAATAGGTGTGCTATAACTGAGTGTAGTGTATCGACGTAACGATAGCCTTTCTGCGTCAATCGTGGCATCGGATACTGGCTGGAACACCAACCGGGAAATCACTCTGAACTGAGCGCCTAGGGTCCGGTCCTCACCCCACAGTTTTTTTGGGCCGAGGGGTTCAACCCTCAGTTGAACTCCGGTTTCAAACCCGATCGCCTCACCCAGGGAATGCCAAGGATTCAAGTTTTGGGGTGGGAGGTGGGACTGCATGATTTCTACACCGAGTCCCCTGGTCAGACTGTTGAAAATCTTTGTGACTTGAATCTGTGGTAGCAGTCTCTCAAACTCCTGCATCTTCGGTGTTCCACAATCGCGAAAGGGTCTAACGATCGAGCCTTGTCCGGGGGTAAAGTCTGGGTTAGAAACCGGGGTTTTTGAGAAAATCTGGAGCAACTTGCTTAGGGCTAGAAACCAGGTTTTTGGTTCCTGGGATTGAATACTGTACCGGCTTTCGAGGCCAGAAAGTGCTGGAAATGGAGAGCCTCTAGGGATTTGCTGCTTGCCTTGGGGCTTCCAAACGGCAAGGGGTCTAAGTCTATCTCTGATGGGTCTGGATCGGCATTCCCTCAAGGGCTGGAGTATGGGGGCCAGGTATTCGGTGTAACGAGGATTGCCGTTCGACTGGAACACCCCAGTCAAAATTGCTCCAAGGGTGGGGAATTGTTCAAAACGTTGCTGAGTACCAGAACTCATATAAGGTTTGATCTGTGGTTTTGTACGGGACAGAGATGGAAATCATGCAGCGATCGAGAGACTCAAGTGAAGAGTCCTTACCCTGCGGCCTACTGGAACGGTTTGTACCGATTTGGAGAACTCGACCCTCTCCATCTCAAGGTGAAATCTTTGGAACTCAGCCGAGTCACCGAAGGCGAAACACTCAGCCGTGATGCGGGGAATCGGTGCAGATCCAGGGCAAAGGAGGTTAACTTTTGGTCAGGTTGATTGACTCCCGTTGGGTTTTAATCAACTTGAGCGGCCTTTAACTCCCCTGGGTAGTGGGTCCGATGCGGCACCCCGGGTCGGGGTTATTTATGCGGCCCATCGTGCCGATCGCACGATCGCCACTTGATCCAGCAGGCGCAAAATTTTCTCCTCTTCTTCTTTTTCTTTCTCTTCTTCTTTGGGTGGGATGACCCACTCCCCCCGTAAAAAAGGAGCCATACTGTCTGGAACATTCGTGGGCAGCCGGACTTGCTCTACATCAAGCCAGTCCATTCCGACGATTTGATCAACCGCTAACCCTAGTATAGTGTCTTGGTCTTCGACTGCGATCACGGGAATTTCCGGGCGATCGGTATTTAAGGTGGTGGGTTCTCCGAGAAATTGACCGAGATCCGCGACCCAAATTACCCGCCCTCGAATATTCAGGGTTCCCAACAGTAAAGATGAGACGTTGGGAATCAGGGTAATGCGATCGGGGGATTGGGAAATCACTTCGCGAATCCCCGTTGCACTTAAAGCAAATTCATTACCAGAAGGCACGAAAAAACGAAGATGTAACTCCCCTTCCGGGCTTTCTAATTCTTGAAATTCCGGTGCTTGTTCTAAACCAATCCCCGTTAAAAAGTCCGGATTACCTACCATGATTGCAAGTTCCCTATCTTCTGAGTAGCTGTTTGACCGTTCCCACCAGTTCAGTGGGTTGGAACGGTTTGGCAATGTAAGCATCCGCGCCTTGCTTCATGCCCCAATACCGATCGAATTCTTCACCTTTCGATGAACACATGACCACTGGAACGTTTTGGGTTTTAGGATCGGCCTTGAGACGACGACAAACTTCGTAGCCATTCATCCGAGGCATCACAATATCGAGTACCACGAGATCCGGGCAGGTCTCCTGAATGCGTTCCAGGGCTTCTAAGCCATCACTTGCTACGGTAACATTCAATCCACTCTCTTTCAGTAGGGTTGAGATCATCTCCCGTTGCGTGACGCTATCTTCTACAACCAGAACTGTACTCATAACTTCCCTTCGGTGAAAAGCTCTCTCAATAGATTAATGGGACCGCCGCTTTGGCGGCGTGCTTGTCTTAGCCCCCCTGCCTCCTGGTTCTGCAACCGGAGACATTTGAGGGATGGGTTTAACAGTGCAAGCGTCTTCAACACAGTGGGTGACAGGTAGTTTTCCTTTGAAAATTTAGAAATAAATCCTATTATATTGGCCCCAAAGCACTCCGGAAAATTAAGGCTTTCACCCCCCATCCTCGGGTCCGGTCAATTTGGGTCGCCCAGGGTTGGGGGTATTCAAAGACCCGATGAGCCTCCGATGCGATCGCCGGTTGGCTTCAAGGGGCCTGAGTGGGGGTCCAACGAGCCTCGGGGAACGAACGAGCAGCCTCTGGTTCTGGACCCTTTCTTTGAAAAGAGCGGTCGTTGGCCCGGTTTGGTGCTAATGATAGTTTACCTCTTCACGCTCCCGGATCTAAACCGACTGGGATTCTAGTTTCCAAAAGTTGCTGATTTTCTATGGCGCGTTTTGCAGCATTTTGACCTAGAGAGAGGGAGTCAGATGCTCGCACTCCAAGGTTCTCCGGTTTGGATTCAGGGTCAAGTTCCGGCCAGGGTCGCTCTAGTCCGGGGGTAAAGTTTTAGCGACCCGGGACAAGAAACCAGGTTTTTGGCCCACATTGAGTGCTCTATGCCAAAGATTTTGTCAAAAAACCCGGGTTTTAACATCAGCGGTCCCTCCGGACTCCAGTTGGACTCGCCCGCAGGGGCGATCGCCCAGGGTGTGACTGGCTCTTGACCCGGGCGGCGATCGCCCCTGCGGGCTGAGTGTTCCGATGAGCATCCCTCCTAGAGACTAGAGTTCGGCTTCAATCACCTCAGCTAATACCCGGTCCGGTTCAGGAACATCGGGGTTACCGGGACCAATATATTTTTCGACAATGGTTAAGAGTTCACTTGAACCGAAGGGTTTGGTGAGATAGTCTGTGGCTCCTACCATCCTAGCTTTGACGCGATCGATAAAGCCATCTTTGCCCGTGAGCATCACAATCGGGGTCTGGCGAAAGGCGCTGCTATGACGAAGCATGGCACAGATTTCATACCCATCTAGTTCGGGCATGGTAATATCGCACAGGATCAGGTCAGGTTTGAGTTGGAAGACTAAACTCAGGGCTTTGAGGGGATTCATTAAGGCGCTTACTTCATACCCATATTGGGCGAGGATGGCTTCCACGGTTTTCCCCACGGTCATGTCATCTTCGATACAGACCACCCGGGGAATTTTAAATCCCTGATCGACATCGCATTCTTCCAATCCGTTGTCATTCAAGGATGAGTTGGGATAAAAGAGTTGGACCAATCCCAACTGAACGAAGGGATAGATGGCACGGGCGACGGTTAAGATATCCCGATTCAGGTATCGAGACATTTGGCGGAGGTTGGTGGTCCCATCTGCCCAGCGATTGAGGTTATTAAAGGTATTTTCTGGAAGGGCTTCGCGCATCTGGGCGGCATCGGAGATCACCGGGCATTGATTGGGGGATTGGATATGGGGATGAAACTGTTTCCACTCCTGGACTTGCTTGATAATTTTGGTCACGAGGGGCGCAATCTCCAGGGTGGTCAGTTGCGGGGCGAGTGCTGGACCCATTTCAAAAATAAAGGAGCCTTGGTGGAGGCTGAGAAGATCGAAGAGGGTTTCACGAACCATGCCCTGAATGATGCTACGTCCTTGCGCTGGGGTGAGGATGTGGTTTTCGAGTAAGGCCCATAAATAGCCATATTCTAGGGCATTGGTTGCAGAAATGGAGAGGTTGGTGATGCTATCTAAGGCGGATTCTGCGTTATAGCGCCGCAGGAAGTCCCGCAATCGGGATAAGCTGGTATCCGTATTGGCCGCATAAATAATTTGTCCATTGGAGAAGAACACAAACCAGGATTGGTCACAGGAGCGCGATCGCTTATCTCGGTAAGGATAGCGATACACCAAGGAGTCACGCACGTTATCACGTCCGCCACAGGTATTGCCGGAGTTAATCCCGTAGGCTTCTACAAACAGTTCTCCGGTTCGCTGTCCCAGTTCAATGAGTTGTAGAATGCTCCGAATATCGATTTCATTCAAATTTCCCTGCATGCCACTAAAATTTTCTCCTTAAAACCGTTTGAACCCGATCGTGCTGTAAGGCCCGCAGGGGTGGGGAATACACTGTTCACCTAAAAGTACGGGATGCCTGGAATCCCTGTTGATTTAGAGCAGGGAACTTGGGCGGCACTATTTCATTGATTCCGAGTCAAGCAGGCAGCTACAATCGAAAGAGCCGCGAGAATAATGGTCTGCCTAGGGAATCCCTGAAATCCAGTGATACTCCTGCGTTAACCCAGAAGGCTGTATTGCTGTAGCCCCGTTGATCCAGCACGTTTTAAAATGGTTGAGCGGACCTAACACAGCATCAGTGACAGACCATGACAAGCAGATTTCCATATCATCATATAAGCAAAATTGCAAGACCTCTCATCGGGGTAGTTGTTTGGAGCCGGTTGTGGCATCTTGACCCTGCCTTGAGCGTGGATCTTGAAAGAAGATCAGCCTCTATTTGAGGTGCAGGGTAAGAGCAGCCCGATTAAAATTGCCACAACTATCTTTATTACTGTACCGTCTTATTCCCCGGTAGTGGAACGGTGAACACCGATTGTTATGATGCGCGAATAAGCGGGATGATCTCCTCGCCTGAGCTATTCCCACCCCAGAAATCTGGGGGGTTACAACTCCCGGGTTAGCGGGTGTTGCAACAATTGGCTTTAAACGGTCCTGGGCCTGATACAATAAAACAAAATTTTCTTTCTCTCCCGGTTCTTGGGCCGATTGGAGATTCCGGGGTCTACTACTCAACCTAGTCTGACATGCATGCGATCGCTTCCCTGATAGGGTATGATACGCCTTTATAGGTTCTGACCCGTAGCTGCCATCTGTGTGTTCCAATTTTTTAGACTTTTTTCGTTGCCAGCGGTGGGGGCAGGGTAAGCCAGAAGGTCCATTCGGGCTTCTGGGGCCGTCACTCTCCCAGGCGCTGCTTGAATCCTAAAAGCGCAGACTACAGCAGATGGCTCGGCAACTGACCCAGCTAGGGTGCTTCACCGGAGCGAGCTACAGTGTTCGTTCTGATTATAGGTCAACCTCTCCCCACTTGATTGAGGCGATCGCCTCAATTAAGCTCGGCGATCGCTGGCCTAACTTCTCCCCGGTCTGGTTTACTATTTAGGGATCGGCGCAGCGATCGCCCCTCGGGGATCGCTTGAAGTCCAGTCATCCTAACCAACCCAGATCATTCTAACCATTCACCGGAGGTCAAAAAACTGAACTTTCCGTCAAACTTAAGTCATCGTTGGGGTTGATTAACAGGTTAGCTTATGCTTATGCTAACAAATGCTAAGATACGCTACCATTTAAGTAGGCCATAATACGACTGCACTCAACTGCACTCAACGCAGTTAAGGATTGGGGAATCTCCCCCAATAGGCTTATGAGATGTCAGCAACCCTCCCAATGGGAAGGATACTGGTGTTCACCAAGACCGGCTAAAATGCTGAAAAAAGCCAATCACACCATTACCGGGTAAACACTTAGTGAATACCCCCTAGTTTAGAGGATAGGCTGGTTCAGCAGTTGCCACACTCGTCTCCCAAATCAGACATCTAGGTAACCCGGTTTGAAAAGAGCATATCCAGGTTTCGGAGAGTTTCAACGGAATTAGCTCCCCGAAAAAATCCATCCCCCTTCTCACCATAACCCCCGGGGTTTCAGACAGGTTTTTAACAGATGAAGGCCACATCAACCGCACCAAAAATGCCCAAAAGCCCAGAATTTATTCCGTTGAATCCTATTCACGGGATGCAATTAATCCGGTCATTGTCTGCTAACTTTGATGGTGTTCTCTCCCCCCAAAAACTAAGTGGGTCAGACCCCGAGAAGTTAGACCAAACTGATATCCCTAGGCTGACATTAGTTCAATTATTATTAGTCCAGATAGGAACGGATATAGGCATCACCCCAATTATTTTAAATACCCCGATCCAAAGGGTTAAATCAGTCCCCCCTCACATTAAAAAATCTACAGTTAAGAAGACTGCCGATCTAGCACTAACATCGAGCCAAACAGGGTCAAAAAAGGAGGCACAGATTCATCAACATGAGTATAGCAGTCGAATGGATAAAGTCACAACCGGATTGTTACCCAAGTTGGCTCTTAAACCCCAAAGAATGTATCCTGATGGGTTAGGAGTATTTACCCGAAACAACGGGTTACCCAAACAGAGTTTCATAACGGGTACCCCTTGCTTTTTGTTAAGCAAGAAAGACCCGATTGTTTCGGAAATTGATACGGTTGGGTTGAGGCCAGCCTTCACCTGATTCATGGGTTAACTTAGGTTAGCAAAAACGTATCAAAGTATTGGTTGAGATCAGAATTCGGCATAGAAACGGAAGAGGAAGATCGGCGTGCTTTATCTAGCAGAAGTACAAAAACAGAAAAGCGGCTTTGGCCTGGGTAGCGGTAAAGCTGAACTCAAACTACTCGCCTGTCAGCGAGGTGAGCAAAGTTGGACGGCAGTACCCGGATCCGAGACGATCCCAGCGGATGATGCCAATAATTTGAATGCGGGGACTCTGGTACTCGTCGATCTGAGTCCTAATAAACAAATTAAAGGCAATATTGAAGAGGCGGCTAATCGTCTCGTCAGTATTTTGCAGGGATTCTCCCGAGGCCAAGAGAAAATTAAAACCAAGGAAGAAGAAATTGAGCAGTGGATGCAGTCGCTGACTTACCAAAGTCAGGAACTCCAGCGCCGGGAAATGGAACTTCAAGTTCGAGAAGAAGAAATTGCTCAACTGGAGTCCCAACGCCAGGAAATTCAAGGCTCCTCGGAAGAAGCACAACGCATTCGCGATGAACTGCAAGCCAAGCAGCAGGAACTCGATGCGGCTCTGGAAAAACTCCAGTCTGAAAAACAGACCATGGAGGCGCAACTGGCTGACTCCCAACAGTCCGTTAAGTTGGATGAGGGACTCGCCACTCACATTCAGGAATTGCTCGATTATTTGACCCAAACGACCCCACCAACGGCTTCCCTTGGAGAACAGATTGCAGCGGTCCTCGAACAGATTTCCTCACAGCAGGCTGTTCTTGACGAACACTGGCAACGGCTGGAACAACATCGCTCCCAAGCGCAGGGAGAAGAACAGGAAACGGAAGCCAAACAACAAGAATTAGGGCGCTTGCGTCAAGAGTGGGAAGACAATCAGGAAGATTTAGCTGAGGCTCACTACCAGTTGAAACTCCTGGAAAAAACCCTGTCGATTCAGCAAACCCATGCCAATACTCTGGATGCTCAGGTGAAGAACCAAGTGCTCGTAAGAGAACAATTGGTTCAACTTTCGGAGATGTTTGAGCAGGTGGCTGTGGTTCAAAAGGTGGATATAGAAGCCCTGGAACGGATGCCAATTGAAGAATTGCAAGGGGTGGCACAAAATCTCCAGCAAGATTTGGATAAAATTTTTCAATTTGTGAATGGTCAAGAAGAGGAGTTGAAGTTACAGCGGGAGACGATTCAAGAGCTGGAGCGACAGTTGGCAAATGCTAATGACTCCGATCGCTGGAATATTCAGCGCAATCTAACCGATGAGCAGGAAGCTTATCAAATGTTAGACCAAACCTTGGTGGGTCAGCGCCGAAATCTCCGGGAACGTCAAGAAACCTTGACTCAACACCAAGCGGTTTTGGCTCGTCGTCAAGGTCATGGTGATCCGACACCGATTAAGCCAGCACAACCTCTGGATCCGGTGTTGGCCCAAATTGACCAACAGAAACAAACCTTGGATGAGCAGTTGGCTCAGATTAAACAGGAGATCGATCGCACTCGACAGTCTCTGGAGGAGGTTCAAGCTCAGGTGAGCGATCGCGCCAATCAAATGGACGGAAAACGGCAGGCGATCGAGCAGTTGGAGGCACAGTTGGCTCAACAACGCTCTAGCGCGGCCCTCTTGCGCGGTCGGGTTACCAATTATGAGGAGATGTTGCAGCCGATGCAAGATAAGCTGAATGAACTCAAGGCCAAATTGGAAGAGGTCAGCACCTTGTTGACTCAGGTCCAGGAAACCGAGGGTCATCAACAGCAGGCAGTGGCTCAGATGCGAGAACTCCTCATGGGGTTAATGAGTTCCCAGTCGGCTGAATTGGCGGCATCGTAAGCATCTCCAGGGAAGGGGGTGCTCGCAGCAGTCCCTTCAACTCCTCTGGGGGGTGAGGATGATCCAATCTCCCTCTACCCGGGCGATCGCCCCCCCGGGAAACGGGTCAGTTTGCGTTTGATTCGGGGCCTGAATTAAGGCGGTCATTTTTTCCACTTGCTCGTAATTCGGTGCTTTTGGTAACTGTTGTTGCAACAGTTGCCGCAGGGCACGGCGCTGGAGGGCCAGGGGTGCAGCCCCCACAATGCGCCGATTGATTTTCTGAGTAATCTCGGCAAATTCACCCTTGACAATTAGCTCACTTTGTGATATTGCTTGCTCTAATAGTTCCCGCGCTTGGGTTTCTAAATACTCCACATCAGCGCGTAAGAGTTCCGCCGTTTGTGCGAGATGTTGCTCTACACTGGAGTTAAACTGTTTTGTGAGATAAGGAAGCAACTCTTGACGGATGCGGTTGCGGGAATAAGTGATATCAAAATTAGTAGCGTCTTCCCAAATTGCAATCTCACGTTGGTGACAAAAAGTGCCGGTTTCTTGACGGCTAACTTCGAGGAGGGGACGCACCAGGCGCAGGGTGGGAGTGAGATAGCGGTCCCAAGAAAGGGCTTGTAATCCATCGGCCCCGGTGCCCCGCATTAAGTTAAACAGCAGGGTTTCCGCCCGATCGCTCTGGGTGTGACCCGTGACGAGGATGGGATAACCTTCGGCTTGGGCAGTCGCACTTAAGGCATGATAGCGCCATTCTCGCGCAGCAGCTTCCGTGTGCGGGACTTCAGTGCCAGCAGTTTGGAGGAAAAAGGGTAACTGCCACTGGTTTGTGAGAGTTTCCACATATTGGGCATTGGGAGTGGAATCACTACGCCATTGATGATCGCAATGGGCGATCGCCAGATGCCAATTCCATTTCGGCTGCAAATCTAACAGCAATTGGGCTAAACAGAGGGAGTCTTGTCCACCGGAGACCGCCATTAAAATGCGATCGCCCGGTGACAATAACCCGCGCTGTCGCAAAGTCCGATGGAGTTTGACATGGAGAGCAGTCCATTGAGTCATCAGGGATTTTAGAGAGTAGAGTTTTGGCCTATGCATTCACTTTAAAATCTAAAATCCCCGATGGAAACAAATTTTGAGCGCTTAGACGAAATTAAAATAATTCCCCTGCAAGCTCAGATCCGAGACGCCCTGGACCACCGCAATCAGTTCATCAGTTTCAGTTCCGGGTTTATCCAGATAAATATCCGTCCGAGGCAGATTTGACCCTTCATCAACATAGGAGAAGAGTAGATAATTCGCCGCCGAACCTTTGAGATGAATTCGGTCCTGGGCCGCATTAAAATCGGTGAGAATGGCATAACCCCCATTGCTATCCCCATCATAGTAAACGCGGGTACTATCTCCGAGGACAAACAAATCAGACCCTTCTCCTCCGGTGAGGAAATCAATTTCCCCTTGTCCCGGGGTGGCGCTGCGAGTATCCACCCCAACGAGGGTATCATCTCCTTTATCTCCATAGAGGAAATCGTTGCCACTGCCGCCAATCAGGATATCATTCCCTTGACCGCCATGCAGGGTATCGGTACCCGCGCCAGCATCGAGGGAGTCATCCCCCTGGTTGCCATTGAGGAAATCATTGTCATTGCCACCGAAAATT
The DNA here is from genome assembly GCF_024220515.1 of Oscillatoria sp. HE19RPO. Taxonomy (GTDB): domain Bacteria; phylum Cyanobacteriota; class Cyanobacteriia; order Cyanobacteriales; family Laspinemataceae; genus Laspinema. The sequence goes on along the minus strand of NZ_JAMXOT010000201.1, from coordinate 6,196 downwards.
AGGTCATTTCCTAAGTCGCCAAATAAGACATCATTGCCTTCATTGCCTAAAATGGCGTCGTTCCCTTGGCCTGCGTGGATCAAATCATCACCGGCACCGCCATCGAGGAAGTCATCGCTTTGGTTGCCATGAAGGAGATCATTGCCTTCATCACCATAGAGGTTGTCGTTGCCTTCTCTGCCGTAGAGAACATCGTTGCCACCCAAACCGGCGATCGCCTCTGCCGCATCAGTCCCGAAGATCACATCATCCTCGTTACTGCCGGTGAGGGTTGTGGTCACTGTATTTGGAGTCGGTTCCCCTAGGATAATCGGGGGAATGTTCAGGGGACTGCCGGAACTGTTGTCGGGACTGCCGGAACTGCTGTCGGGACTGCCGGAACTGCTGTCGGGAAGACTCTGAGGGAGTATAGGATCCTCGGATACCACGACTGGGTTGGCAGGGGGAGGTGGCGCAAATAGAGTGAGAATATCATCCCCCGAAAAATCCGGCCAGTTCTCGATTAACCCTGTACCTGGGGCATTGCCTATCTCATCGGCAAAGAAATTGAGAATGGCTAGATCATCGTCGAGATTGACGATGCCATCTTGGTTGAGGTCGAGTACCAGAGTTGTGCCTTCCCGTCCGAATCCCAAGGTCCCGGCAGTCAGGGTCGTTAGGGACAAAGGAATAACGGTAGAGAAAGTATCTTCCCCGTCGCTATCCTCAATCCGAGTGCCTGCTGCGGTTTCAAGAGCGATGAGATAAACATCATTTCCGGCATCCCCTTGCAAGATGTTAGCACCTGGGCCACCGACGAGGGTATCATCGCCCGCCCCACCGACGAGAGAATCATTACCAAGGTCACCGACGAGGGAATCATTGCCCGCCCCACCGACGAGGGTATCATTGCCACGACCCCCCATAAGCTGGTTATCGGCATCATTGCCGGTAATGTTGTCATTGCCATCACCGGCGATCGCAGTTTCAATCACCGTACCTTCGGCGATGGTGAGGGGTTTGCTTGCCAGGGTACTGGCCGAACCCGGGGTCAGATCGAGAACAATATCTGAGCGAATGGCAGCGGCATTGAAGGTATCTATGCCTTCGGAGTCCGTGAGGGTTTGCCTGGAGACATCATTTAATTGACCGAACTCGTTGGTGTAAATGTAGACATCATCGGTGGTAATTTCATCGCCAAACAGACGGAGATTCCAGCTATTGAGAGTTCCGGTCTCTTCAGCAAGGGTATCTTTCACCGTGAGTTTCCAATCGCCTGTGCCGATTTCCCCCCAATTGAAGGTACTGGAAAAGGTGAATTTAATCCCTTGCTGGTAAGACTCTCCTAGGGCGATTAAATCCTCATCGTCAGTAAACCCCCGGGGATTTTGGCGGAATGAGCTAAAACTTTCATATTTTTTGTCTCCCTCGTCATCACTGCCCACCAGGATTTGGCCTGTGTTTTGAAGCTGGATGCCATCAAACAGTAAGCTTTCAGTGCCGTCAGGAGAGGTGAGGGTGATGCTCAGATGTTCGATCGCCGTATGGGAAATATCCAGATCGATTTCTGCATAATCGATAGTTAAGTCAGAAGAAATGGTGATGGTATCGGTAATTTCGCCCTGATCCACAATCTGCACAGGGATGGAAGAACTGCCATTCACCTGACGTTCGTTCGCTTTCGTACTCTCCAACATCCAGGATTCAGCCAGACGCACGGCAGCATGAGTATCCACCAACCCAAAACCGTAGTTATGATTAACGTGCAGTCCGCCTCCGTTCCAGTTCCGCGCCCCGTTAAAGCTCCAATCTGCCTCCGTTCGGTCATTTTGTCTTGCAGAATAGGCGAGGATTTCCTGAACATCTCGATAGCCTAACTTGGGGTTAGCTTCCAGCATCAGCGCAACGACCCCAGACACCATCGGCGTTGCCGAGGAGGTGCCGTTAAAGGTGCCGGTATAGTTAAAGTTATCGACTTCACCTTCAACCCCGGGGGCGTTATACCCTGAGTCTCCCATGCGATCGGTTGTAACAATCGTGCCGGAACCCGTGTTCGGGTCTTCATCACCGAAGGCAGAAACGAGCAAGTTGGCCCCAGGAACGCTGTAAGGGGCGTAAATGCCATTGCCATTGATCGCCGCCACCGCAATTGCATAGCGGGAATTCTCGTAATTGCGATAGTTGGCATTTACGCCTTCTTCTCTCTCGTTTCCCGCAGCCCACACAAATATGGTCCCGAGACCATTGCGGCCATTGGTGATGGCGCTTTCTAGGGCTTGTTGGGCTATTCGGTCTTTTGGTAAATTAAAGTTCGTCTCAAACGGATTGACCCCACCCCAGCTATTATTGGAAATATCGAAAGCCGCTTGACGAGCGATCGGACTCACATCCGTGTCTGTGATGTCAGCGTACCGGAAGCCAGTAATTTGGGCATTGTAGGCGACCCCGGCAATGCCAGTCCCGTTATTTGCAACCCCAGCGATGATGCCTGCCACCGCTGTGCCGTGGTTGTCTCCCTCTAATCCAGGTTCCTGTGGTTTTCCCTCTGCTGGATTATAGGCAGGGGTCAAACCCGTGGGTTGACTGTTGTAGTTATCGGCGAGGTCTTCGTGGTTGTCATCAACCCCATCATCAAGGACTCCAATGGTGACTCCTTTTCCAGTGTACTCCTCCCAAACATCGACAACGTTGAGGTCTATGCCGGGAGTGCGTCCTCCTTGGCCGGTGTTGTATAAATACCACTGTTGACTGAATAGTGGATCCGTGGGTAAATTCGCCATTTTAAAACCTCTGCTCTCTCTATTGGTAAGAAGGTGATTGCACAAGTTGCCTAGTGCAGATGCGTGTGCGTTGGCTGCCAACGCTTTTCACTTGCCCTGATTTGTTTACACGCTAAAGATCACAACGACTTTTGAGAACAAGGAGGCTGTACTCGATTGCCGTCATCAATTTTTAGCCTGAATGGGACAGGCCCTTTTGGGATATACGGTTCCCTAAACCGCGATCGGCTTGCTCGTTCTTGAACAATGCCAGAGTCTGAATTTAAAGAAATGGATGCCGTTTGGGGCGCTGGCTCCGATGATCGAGCCGTCCCCGGATTTGTGATTAGGTTGCGCTTTTTTGTAGCTTATATGGACAAACTAATCTTCAAATTCTGATGAAAGTTTTCCACTAGCTTGGCGACTTGTTTTCGGATACTACCCTAACTAAATGCCTTTCTTCCTCCTTTCTAAGGACCCAATCAGCAGTCCTTTTTTTTGTTATACAGTATTTTTGTATGTCTGTCTATTTAAAAAACATAAAAATTTGTTAAGTTGTCAATAAATTGTGTTATTGCAAAAAATTTTTAAATTAAAATTGAGGGTTTACTGAAGTGGGTACTGATTTGAAACCTAGTTTTTCAAATGGCTCAGGAGTTAAGATAGGTTATAGAGATGACTCGTTTTACTTGACAAATGTCCAACAATATATATAAAATATTTTCCCCGTAGTTCATGCCTAGGTTCCAGGGCAAATAAAGCCCATAACTCTATTATAGAGTAGTCCTAAATCAGTCTGACCCTAACATTTAGGAGTAGGAGCATCTTGCTCCCTTGCTGTAATAGGGAGCAAGATGCTTCCACTCCTTACTGCTGCTTGATTCTAACTGTCCATTTTCCGAATTTCATCCAGTGGTGAATCGGGTTCGCTGGGGTCATCCGGGCAAAATTCGACATTAATTTTAATTCTAATTTTGCCAGTCTGCCATTTTTTCCCCGGTTGGAGGACTCTACACTCAAACCCATCGATAAAAGCTTCCTCCTCGCCACTCATTTGCTCTCGCAGGTAATTAAGGATTTCGAGACCCGTAAAATTCATGGCCCAATCCTCAAGTTGATTTCCGGAATTGAATTGTTGAGAAATTATATCCTCTTCTGAATTTAACATTATCCAGGTTTCATCCACTGTTTTATTCCTCCTGGTCTGACTGTACACAAAATAGTGAGGTGAAGTTGATGGAGTTTTCCATGAAATAGGGTGCGTTCAGGTTCTGTAACGCACCCTATTGGTTATCTTGCTGAGTTGAGATTGGATAAGAAAATCAAGCCACCACTTGCTATATAACCTTAGCCAATCCTGGATTTTTTTCCCAGCTAAAGTGAGGAAAAAAGAAGTGCCAATTATTCATGCTTGATGGTGGAAGGTTCGGTAAAGCCGCTGAGATGATTTTGAGCAGGGTTACTGTCTTCGGGACAAAATTCAAGACGCAGTTGAACTTTTCCTCGTCGCCAGTATTTGCCCGGACTTAACACTTCACATTCTAAGCCCTCGGTAAATAAACTTTCTTCTTCTAATTTCGTTTGCAGCAAATCCATGAGTTCACTGACTTTGAACGTGCATTGAAACATCAGATTGCTGCCACTGGTAGACAGGACGTCTTCGTTTCCGAGCGCCTCAAATCGCTGATCCATTTCTATCTCCCTTGTTCTATTAATTTGACAGTTTCCATAGCGGCGGTTATGGGGTGGATATTCAGTCTCCCTCGACCCTGGCGATCGCCCACTGAGAGCGACTCCTGATGGGACCCCATGACCGCTTTGTGCTGACGGTTTAGAAAAACCAACCGTAGGAATGCAGCCCTTTACCCAAAAGATTGACCCCAAGATAACAGATCCAGACTACGACAAACCCAGCGGCGGCTAAAATTGCTGGTTTTCGTCCTTGCCAACCTCGGGTAATGCGCGCATGAAGATAGGCGGCAAAGACTAACCAGGTAATTAATGCCCAGGTTTCTTTCGGGTCCCAACTCCAGTAGGAACCCCAGGCTTCATTTGCCCAAACTCCACCAGCAATGATGCCGATGGTGAGGAGGGGAAACCCTAATCCAATAATCCGATAACTGATGTTATCCAGGGTGTCGGCGAGACTGAGGCGTTGGGGAGAGAGGGCGGGTTGGAGGGTTGCGGTAGCGGGTTGTGCGGGGGTTTCAACTTGCACGACATCGAGTAAGGCAACGTTGCCACCGAGACCCTTGCCGTTGTTGTTACCGGAGAATTCGGTAGCAAATTCCGGGGTGGGGGTGGGACCTTCGATTGCCGGAATCGGGGTTCCTGCACGTTGGAGGCGGTAGCGATCGCTGCGATAGGACCCATTCCCAATGGAACTCCCCCGCAGTTCGATATTTTGACCCCGAGTCACCACTAAGAAGGCGATCGCCAGCAAAGAACCCACCATTAGCGTTGCATAACTGAGCATCATGACGCTGACGTGCATCATTAACCAGTTAGATTTCAACGCCGGGACGAGGGGTGCTGATTGCTGCATTTCCCCGGGTAACGTGAGGGCGGCAAAGGCGGTAATCGCCATTGCTACGGGGGAAGTGGCAACCCCAACTAACCGACTGCGGCTCATATTTTCCGCAATGAGATGAATCGTGGTAATTCCCCAGACGAGGAAAAATAGAGATTCATAGAGGTTACTTAAGGGGAAATATCCCGCTTCGATCCACCTGGCACCGAGTAAGGTGGCGATACAGAGATTGGCGATCGCCATGCCACTGGTCCCCAAGGGCCACAAAGCGGGAATTCCCGGAAATGCTGCACCTATCCAATACAACAACATAGTGATGAATAGGACGCAGAAGGATGTATTGTCTAGCCAATTCTGAAGGCTACTGAGGTCCACAAGCATTCTCCCATCGGTTTAGATTGAGACATTCTAGTTATTTCCATCCTAACCATTCTTGTGGCGGCTCAAACCTATGAATTTGGCATCAGAGTTTTCAGAGGCGATCGCACTGGGAGGAAAAAACCCGCACCCTCAAGGGTGGGGCACTTGCGGACGAAGCCCGCCTGCGCGGGCTCAGGGAACTCCCAAAAATAAAATATCCAAAAAACCCGCACCCTCAAGGGTGGGGCACTTGCGGACAAAGCCCGCCTGCGCGGGCTCAGGGAACTCCCAAAAATAAAATATCCAAAAAACCCGCAGGCTGTTCGCGAAGCGTTCCGCTAGGAAAGCCTGGGGCTATACGGACAAAGCCCGCCTGCGCGGGCTCAGGGAACTCCCAAAAATAAAATATCCAAAAAACCCGCAGGCTGTTCGCGAAGCGTTCCGCTAGGAAAGCCTGGGGCTATACGGACAAAGCCCGCCTGCGCGGGCTAAAGAATAAAGGGGGTGGAAAAACTTGCACCTTGATGGGTGGGGGTTAAAGCCTACAAGTACCGGATTGGTTAGTCTT
>NZ_JAMXOT010000200.1 GCF_024220515.1 Oscillatoria sp. HE19RPO | reverse complement strand
ATCGCATTAAAACCGGGACCTCTATTCTGGGGGAGGGACCTCATATCGTTCTACCAGTAGAGTGCATTGTAAAAACCAGAATGGAGGTTGAAACTTAAAATAGGTTTCTTGTGACCTTGCGGGTATCTGAACTAAGGTAAGGGAACTCCAAAAAATAAAATCCCCAAAAAACCCGCACCCTAAAGGGTGGGGCTACACGGACAAAGCCCGCCTGCGCGGGCTAAAAGAGCCTTGTTAGGTGTGATCGCATCAAAGCAAGGATGATTTATTTGTTGGAATACCCTAAGCAGTTTTATGGTTTCTTCTGCATATCGATCACCTCTAAATTGACTTTTGAGATCCAGAACACTGCACAGAGGCCCCTTCTGGGTCACCCTTAACAGATAATGGGATAAATTCACCATAAAAAAGGAAAGATTGGCTGCATTCGTCACCCCGGTCTCCTTAATATTCATAAAGTCTTCTAGGCCCCAAAATTGTTTGGCATCTCTAAAGTTAAATTCTATTTGAAATCGCAGTCCATAATAATCAATTATTTTTTCACAACTTAAGTTCACATCGCTGGAGAATAAAATGACATGGCTTTGGCTTGAAGTCCGTTGGTTGGTTTTTACTATAATCACGACATTCAAATCTTGGGCAAATTCTTTGTGTAGAAGAGTCGCTTGATAAATCTCCGTCGTGATTTTGTTTTTGTCCGTTGTCTTTTTTTTTTAATACTGGGCGGGAATTTGACCAACATGAAGCCTGGGTCCATACTTGGCTTTAGTTTTTTGTTCTGGATTAGAGGGTTTGTAAGGAAAATACAAAGCGGAGTCTTGGCGCAATTTAGAAATTAAATGAAGTTTTAATTGACGAGCCATTTGCAAGGCGTTATTATTTCCGAAATGTCGGTCCAGCAATAAATACGTCAAAGGGAATAATTGATTTATACAGCCCAGCAATCGAGCAATTGCTGCCTTAATCCGCACTAACTCTGGAGTAAAAGTTACTTGTGTTTTGTCTTTATTCTTGCTCCCGGGGGGTCGGCCTCCTTTATTTTTGACTAGAGCTTTATCCCCCTTATCCTGAAGGCTACTTTCATCTGGGGGGCCTGATTTATAATTTTTTGCTGATTTTTTCTCCTGGGATTTAGCTTGCTTTTTCTCTAGGGCTGCCGCTTTTTCTTCGGGAGTTTTTATGGTTTGTTCTATATGAATGGGAAAAGATTTTCTTTATTGAACGCTAACTAAAGACAAAGCAAAGAAAGATAACCCCGGCACTGGCTTGCCGTATAAGCTGGAAAAAAATCGCTCAAGACCGTGAGTTTCTTTTCCAGCTTTGGTGACAACCACTTCATCGCCAACGAGCAAATAAATGTCATCTTTTTTGAACAAATGAAGGACGAAAAAATACCCACAACATTGTGGCCCAAGGTAAAATCGTGTAAAAGAATCGTTGTACCGTGCGATAACTGCCCCCAATTGGGATCCAACGAGAAATCCCCAACATGGTCACTCGGCCCTCCATTGCCAGTATGGCTTTAGCAATCCGGCTTAATTGACGGACACTTGTGGTCCCTATGACTGGGCTGAGGCATTGTAAAAGTGGTAAGATGTCTTTCATGGGCTAATGTAGGGCTCATTTGTGGTTGTGGTAAACAACAAGTGTACTACGTTGGCCCTCCCTTTTTTTTGGCGAAGGTATTGACCATTAGGAGGGTTTATTTTTGAGGTGCTATGCTGACTAAATAGAAGTGGAATGCGATCGGCTTCTTGATCAAGGGCAATACAATTTAAGGAGTGGGAGCATCTTGCTCGCTACGGCTTCTATAACAAACTGATGGAGACTCGCTCTATCTAATATTCACGGACAATTGTGATCGGAATGCGATATTCAGTTTTAAGTCGGTTTCAGGGAACCCTACTCGGTGCTAATATAGGCTATGGGATAGGCAGCGGTGTGATTTCCTTGAGCGGACCTCGGCTTGAGGTGCGCCCGAGGCCAGGGGAAAATGAATACTGGGTGGCGAGTGGGAAAAGTTTAATTCAAAAGGGGGGATTTGACGCCTCAAGCTGGTTTGAGGCAGTCGCCTCGGTGTCTCAACGGTCCGAAGGAATTGAAGCAACGGCAATCTTAGAGAGCGATCGCCTGATGGCTGTGCTTCCGATTCTCCTCTTCTATCATGAACAATTAGAATTTTTGAGAACCACCCTATATCAGATTAGTGACCTTTTGTCAATCCCCTTAGCCGAAAGAGATGGACTGTTGGCCCTGGGGTATGCGATCGCCGCCAGTTTGACGGAACGGCTGAACCGGCACAGTTTGATTGGAGAAACCATTGCTTATCTTCAGGAAAGTCCATCCCCTCTGGTTATCCAACTGGCCATTGTTGAAACCCTCCTCGCCGAAGGAGTCAGCTTAGAACGGGTTCGAGAACAATTGACCCGGACTGAGGGGACCGCCACCCTCCCCTTTGCCCTAGGCTTTTACTGCTTTCTGAGTACCCTAGAAGACTTCCGATTATCCATCAGTCGGGCTACGCGCACGGGGAGTCAATCCGGTGTGACAACCGTCATTACGGGAATGTTGTCCGGGGCTTATAATAGCATTCCGGGCATCCCCTGGACTTGGCAACAGGGTCCATTGCCAACGGATAAAAGCTTTCACCTAGGCGATCGCCTTCTCGCCACTTGGTCTGGGGTCTATGATGCTCACCATCAACCGGAAGAAGCCATTCATTTTCGCGCTGTGGCTGCACCAAATGTCATTCGTCCCTGGCCACTCTAAGACCCCAGTTCCCTAGAGGAAGACCCAAAAAATCGGATTTTTTTAAAAAAATCTCCACTCATTCGCCACGTTCAAAACAGCCCAAAACCCCAGGATTGGGTCCGCTCGATCTCATCCAGAACGGATGCCCTCAGCAAAGGATGCGGGTTTGACCCCCCCGCATCTGGATTGACCGAACCGATCCCCGGCAGTGGGGGTGAAGATTTAGGCTTCGGAAGACTGCCTCTATAATATTGCATAAAGCCTTGCCTTCTACTCCTAGCAATCCTCTATTTTAGAACAGGCACGAGAGATCCATGAGATCAATTCAGATGCTGACTCGGCAACTCGAACAATGGGGAAAAGATTGCGCCAACATTTACTCGCGCAATCTTTCCGACCGCAATCGGCTGAAGAGTGGGACCCTCCCTCAAGGGTCCCCTCCATCTAGGCCCCACGAGTTACCCGCCCCTCCCCGTCAAGGTTCGACCGAACCGACAGCTTGGAAAAAGGGACTTCAATCTCGGATGAATAGCACAGTCCATTCACCTGTAGCGGTTCTGCTGGCGGTGACTTGCCTCACCGCAACCATCGGACAGCGCTTTTACAATCAGCCCCAACTGGATGTAGGCACCATTGCCCCACAAACCTTTATCGCCCCTGACGATGCTAGGGTAGAGGACACCAAAACCACCGAAGACAATCGCAGGGCGGCCCGCATTGGGTCCAGTCCAGTTTTAATGATCGATCGCCCCGTATCTCAGCAAATTGAGAAAGTCTTGCAACGAGTGTTGGACGAAGGGACTCAATTGCGCCAAGTCGGGGGACAATTTCCCTTTGTGGATACCAGCATCTTGTCTACTTCCACCCAGCTTTATCTCAGACAGGCGCAAGAGTGGGAATATAACGCAGTGGTGAGGGCAGCCGGAGAAGATGAACCCCTGGTAGAACTCCCCAGGGATTCAGTTGAGGACCTCGACCCCAATAACTCATCTCGGACAGCTTGGGCGGTCGAACGGGGTCTGTTAACGGACTCCGGACAGCAAGCGGTGATGGAACTGCAAGCCTACCGCAAACGCGGGGGGTCCGTGGCGTTTTCGACCTTGATTGAGCAAATTTCCCAGGCGCGTCAAACCTACCGTTTAGCGGTGGCGGCGATCGCCGATACCACCAGTATCGCCTCAACCCATATTTACGGGCTCAACTTATTTGAACTCTCCGATGAAGAGTGGATTCAAACTCAATTAGGTCTCCACAATGCCTTACAGCGGATGTTGTCCCAAGGGATTCCCCAGGGACTGCCCAAAAATATTCTGCAAATGGCGGTGATGATTCAGTTAGAGGGTCAGGTCCCACAGGGGGCCGTGGAACTCTCTCAGACTTTGCTGTTAGAGGTCCTGCAACCTAATTTAACTAAAGATTTAGAACGGACCCGAGTTCGCGCTGAACAAGCGGCCCTGGAAGTCAAGCCAGTGTTTGTCAGCGTTGAAGCCGGGGAGGTGATTATTGAACAAGGCGAACCAATTTCGCAGTCGCAATTTGTGCTTCTCGATCGCTTTGATATGAGTCGCCGGGAAATTAATTGGCTGGGACTCTTTGGGTTTGGCGGAACGGTGACGATCGCCGTGGGGATTTTTTGGCTGACGGAACGGCGGGTTCATCCGAAGTTACGACGGCGCGATCGCTGTCTGGTGTTACTCCTGTCCTTGACGGCCCCCCTGCTGATTTCTCTGGGGGTCCCTTACACCACCTTACCGGCAGTCGGCTTATTACTCGGTAGTTTCTATGGGTCTTTCCTCGGGGGGACCGTTGTGGGACTTCTGAGTATGCTCTTACCCCTGGGGATTGAAATCGAGTGGACTTATTTACTGGCGAATGCGGCGGCGGGTATCATCAGTGGCATTCTAGCCGGACGAATGCGATCGCGAGAAGAACTGGCAATGGTTGGGGGTGTGGCGGGTTTAACCCAAGGGGGAGTTTACCTGGTTGGGACCCTGATTCCCAGTGCCACTGCCGGGACCATCTGGTACACGATTTTGGGGGCCGCTGGGATTCAGGCGATCGCTGGGGTCTCCTGGAGTATTGTCGCCCTCGGCTTGAGTCCCTACCTCGAACATCTATTTGACCTGGTAACCCCCATCCGTCTGGCAGAACTGGCGAACCCCAATCGCCCTCTCTTAAAACGCTTGGCTTCCGAAGCGCCGGGGACCTTCCAACATACCCTGTTTGTCGCCACCCTCGCCGAAGCTGCCGCCAAGGAACTCGGCTGTAATGTGGAATTGATTCGCACGGGTACCCTGTATCATGACATCGGTAAAATGCACGACCCCCAAGGGTTTATTGAAAACCAAATGGGAGGACCGAACAAACATGATGAAATTGATGACCCTTGGGAAAGTGCGGCGATTATTAAAAAGCACGTCAGCGAAGGGCTGGTGATGGCGCGGAAATTCCGTTTACCGAAAGCGATTCAAGCCTTTATTCCCGAACATCAAGGCACGATGTTGATTGCTTATTTTTATCATCAAGCGAAACAACGTGCGGAACAAGAGGGGCGAGAAGTCCGGGATGAAGATTTCCGCTATGATGGACCGATTCCCCAGTCTCGGGAAACGGCGATCGTCATGTTGGCGGACTCTTGTGAGGCAGCCTTACGCAGTCTCAAAGATGTTACCCCAGAGGAAGCCCTGAATATGGTGAATAAAATTCTCAAAGCCCGGTGGCAAGACAATCAACTGGGTGAGTCCGGTCTGAAACGGGAAGAAATGCCGAAAATTGCCGAAATTTTTGTGAGAGTTTGGCAACAGTTCAATCACAAACGGATTGCCTATCCCAAAGCGGCGCTTTCTCTCCAGTCTAAGTAAGGGGAGGGGGAAATTAACCCCCTGCTTATACTTAACCTTTGACTCCAGTCCCGGCATCCGTGGGGACAATGTATTGCTGCAAGAGGAGAAATAAGAGTAAGACTGGGGCGACGGCGATCGTTGACCCTGCCGCAATCAACCGCCAATCTAAGGAAAATGTCCCTTCTAATCGCGCCACCCCTAGGGGTAAGGTATAAAATTCTGGGCGGTCAATGACCAGTAACGGCCACAGAAAATCACTCCAAGACCCGATAAAGACAAACAGCGCTAACGTCACCAGCGCAGGTCTCACCGCCGGAATCATCACATTCCACCAAATCCCTAATTCTGAACAGCCATCCATTCGTCCTGCTTCTTCTAACTCTTTCGGCACCCCTTGAAAGGCTTGGCGTAACAAAAAGATGCCAAAGGCTGAGGCGAGAGAGGGGAAGATAATCCCTAAATAAGTGTTTTTTAATCCCAATTGGACAGTTAAAATATACAAGGGAATCATCACGATTTGAAAAGGAATCATAATCGTCGAGACTATCCCGGAAAAAATTAGATTCCGGCCCGGAAATTCTAATCGCGCCAGGGGATAAGCCGCTAAAGCACAAAATATCAGATTAAAGGTCACTGTTAGGACCGCAACTAGGGTGCTATTAAACAGATATTGTCCGAAGGGACTCGCTTCCCAGACCCGAACAAAGTTCTGGAAAGTGGGTTCGCCCGGTAGGAATTGCGGAGGAACTTGAAAGATGTTTTCACTCGGGGATTTGAAGGCGGTACTTACCAGCCAAAGTAAAGGCAGGAGGGTGAGGAAGGCGACTGCACTCAACAGGGCATAGAGGGCCAACCGTTTCCATCGGGACTGGGTTTGACGCGAAGCGGTCAGCTTGAGGGAATCTTTCATAGAGGTGAGCCTTTAAAGTTGAGAATAAAGACAATTAAAGTGATTTAAACGGGAATATTTTAACACAAAAATTAGGGTTATTCTATTTCTATCCCAATTTTAGTATTTGTCAATTTTTGCAAAAAATCGTTGAATCGAATCGGATAGCACCCTGATTTAAAGTTCCATTTTTTATAGACTCTTAACACTTGAAAATTACCAAAGTAATATCATCAGTTAAAGCAACCTCTCCAATAAACTGATTAAAATCGACTAAAACCGCCTGTTTGATGTCCTCCGAGGAGTGAGACCAAGCTTCCCTCAAAACATCACAAAATCTCTCAATTCCATACATTTGTTTGGCCTGATTCCGAGCTTCGGTAATACCATCAGTATAAAGCACGACTCCATCCCCGGGTCCGAGTTCAAGAGTTAGGTAATTTAAAAATGCGGTGATATCCTCTTCGAGTCCAATGGGTAAGCCTAAATCCATCGTGTCAATTCGCTCAAGCGTACCGTTGGCTCGACCGATAATCACCTCTTCATGTTGACCACTAATAGTTAAGTTTGAATTGGCGTAATTAATCAGAGACAAAGTAATACTTTTATCGCTGTTCATGCGCTCGATATTTTTAAACAAAGTTTTATTTAAAGTTTTTAATATCTCCACGAAGTCATAGCTTTCCAATTCAATTAAGGTGCGGACCGCGACTTGAGTCATTACCATTAAAATTCCACTTTCTAAGCCATGTCCGGTGACATCCCCAATGCAAAAGGTAATCCCTCCTGGATGGGGGAGAATATCGTAATAATCTCCCCCCACTTCTGTGGCAGATTGCATATAAGTGGCGATATCCAGTTCTTCAATGCCTTGCAGTTTTTCGGGTTTCGGTAACACCATGTTCTGAATTTCCGTGAGAATCAGCAGTTCGGCTTCCATGCGGCCATTCTCAAGGGTGAGTTTGTGATTTAAAGCGGTGATGAGTTGATTGGCTTTGGCTAATTCCTTCGTGCGTTCTTTGACCTTTTCTTCTAACTGGTCAAACAAATCTTTGAGTTGGTGAGCCATTGCATTAAAAGATTTGGCCAGTAGGCCAATTTCATCGTGCTTTTTAGCAATGACAGACTGAGTTAAATCTCCTTTTGCCGTTAATTGAACCGCCCGGTTTAACTGGCGCAGGGGTTGGATAGTTTGGGTTGCAATCATCCAAGTGATTCCACTCACAGCGATGAGAACACCCACAGCAAGGAAGACGGAAAATTGCCAGAATTGCTGAACTTGACTTAAAATTTCTGATTTTTCTTGTTGAACGATCGCCCCCCATCCGTTGGATAAGAGGATACTGTAAGAGACCCATTCATTCTGGTCACTATCCTCAAAAATCAGTAAACCGGAACGACCGTTCAGTAGAGATTTGACCGGGGGATAGTCATGAAAGTCTTGTAAAGCTTTAAATTGATGTGAGTGAGGATGCGCGAGGATTTTTCCCTGGGAATCTACGACAAATGCATACCCGGTTTCATCCACCTGAATGGCTTGGACTTGTTCAGTGACTTCTGTGAGAGTCATGGCTAAGGCGAGAACGCCCACGATTTCCGGTTCCTCACCATAGAATGTCTGTTTAATGGGGGTGGAAAAAACAATAGCGGGTTTGTCTAAGGTTCGTCCTAAGAGGATTTCTCGGGAGACTTCTTGTCCGGCGATCGCATTTTTAAAATACTCGCGATCGCCATAGTCAATGAAGGGTTTGCCATCGCTGCGGGCCACATTAAATCCATCAGTATCCAGGGTGTTAATCAGATAAATATCTTGATACACGGCAATCCCTGCCTGTAAAACGGGTTCTTGTTCTTCCCAATACATATTCTTGATAGCCGGTTGCAAACTCAAATTTTTCAGGATTTGCACGACTTTCTCATCCCATTGGGTTACCTTATGGGCCAGAGACTGCCCTTGCAACATCAGTTTTTCTTCCGCCTCCTGCCGGAGAATTTGACTCCCTTGATAGCTGGCAATCAGCAGAGTTCCAAACATGGGAAGAACAACGGATCCAGAAATTAATAGGGTCAATCGCAAACGCAGACTGGTTTTAAATAATAACGCGACCATAATTGATACTCTCCAGGGGTAGAGGAGATTAGAGGTTAAATGGGAGAGGGATCAATCCTCCCCGTTGATCGGGATGAATCATTCAATCCGATTCTCCCTTCAAATTTTCGGGAATGCGATCGGACGCCTCCCCCAGGAATCAGCCAAACCTTGGGGAAATTTCTCCTTTGCCGAAGGGCGATCGCCTAACCTTTAATTTACCAGTTTCATCCAGTTTGCACCCTGCTTGAGAACCGTTTAGCTTGCTTATTTTCCGATCAATAAAGGAATTTACACCTATTATTGATTTTATCCTCCTCGATCCCACGGGGTCAAGAGTTTCGACCTCTGCCGGATGGAGTCAGTGAAAATAGGAGGGAGTTGGACGGAAGACTGCTCTTTTTTAAGGCAATAATTTCTGGTGTTCCAGTACAATTTATCCCCAATTAGATCCGCTGACCCTGGCGAAGATGTCGCTTTCGCGTAAGTTGGCTGCAGTAACGGCGATCGCCTGCTGGATTTCAATTCCCACAGGTTGGCACTGTTGTTATACGGATACAATTCCTGAATCACCGATCGCCTCCTGGAAATGGGTCACAAATTGGTGGTAGTTATCAACAATTTCTAGCCATTTCAGGAAGCCAGAATATTGATTAATCCTAAAGTTTACATCCCCCTTAGTCCAAATAAAACCATTACAAATGACAAATAAAAAAATGTAATAAAACCTTAAATTTTTCCCGAAAAACCGGGGTTTCTCTCCCATCTACTCCCTCTCATTCCGATGGGATTTGTCTCAATCCGACTTCTGTACAAACTCCCTGCAAGGGTTTATCCCAGGAGGCGATGGGTAAGTCCAGTAAATCGCCAAAATTGAATAAAATACCTACGGTGGGTTTAGATTGCCATTGGGGAAGAGATAGCAGGCGATCGTAAAATCCACCGCCATATCCGAGGCGATACCCCTGGCGATCGCATCCTACCGATGGGACTAAAATTAAATCCACTTCCTCCGGTGTCAAGATAGGCGCATCCGGTAGCGGTTCTAAAATTCCATATTTCCCCGGTTGTAGCGTATCCCCAATACTGTAGCGATGCCAAACTAACTGCTTGTTAACACAACGAGGCAGTCCCCATTGATGATTGGTGTCGGTGAATAAAGAACTTAAATCCGGTTCTTGGCGAAAACTAATATAGGCTAAAATCTTTAGGGATTGCTGATATAAATCCGAGGATTTTAAATGGCAACAAAGGCGATGACTTTTCTCCTGCCATTCTTCTGGAGAAAGTGCTTTCCGCTTTTGGAGTAACTTGAGTCTGAGTTGGGCTTTCTCTAGTTGAGGATCGAGAGAAATTTGGGAATTGTCAATCATAAAATTGTGACCGTAATTGCACAAATTCTAAACATTAAATCCTGAATAATAATGTAGAGGCGATTCGCGAATCGCCTCTACATTGAGGGGGTATTCTAAAAACAGGATAATCCGCTATCATTAGCCGTTTCTAGTCACCCAAATTGCTACCTAAGCCGCATTTTCCCGATACCAAGCAATGGTTTTTTGCAAGCCTTCTTTAAACCCAACCTCTGCCGTAAATCCAAACTCTTTTTTAGCCAGTTCCGTATCTAAACAGCGGCGAGGTTGACCATTGGGTTTGTCGGTATCCCAAACCAATTTTCCCTCAAATCCCATCAATTCGCAAATCAGTTCAATTAAGTCGCGAATGGTAATTTCATATCCCGTTCCCAGATTAACCGGGTCAGATTTATGGTAAGATTGGGTAGCCATGACAATCCCTCGGGCGGCATCGGTGGAGTAGAGAAATTCCCGAGACGGGGTACCATCGCCCCAGACTACTAATTCTTTATCTCCCCGTTCTTGGGCTTCATGAACTTTGCGAATTAAGGCGGGAATGACGTGAGAACTGCTGGGGTCGAAGTTATCTTCCGGTCCATATAAGTTAACCGGCAGTAAATAAATGCCGTTAAAATCATATTGTTGTCGATAGGATTGCAGTTGGACTAATAAGGCTTTTTTGGCAATCCCATAAGGCGCATTGGTTTCTTCTGGATAGCCATTCCAGAGGTCATCTTCTTTGAAGGGGACCGGGGTGAATTTGGGATAGGCACAGATGGTGCCGACACAGACAAATTTTTGCACGCCTGCTTGATAGGCGGCATGAATGAGTTGTGTCCCCATCATCAAGTTGTCATAGAAGAGTTCGGCGGGTTTTTCGCGGTTTAACCCGATTCCACCGACATGGGCGGCGAGGTGAATGATAATATCTTGTTGTTGGACGACCTGCTGACACACTTCCATGATTCGCAGGTCAGAATCACGCGATCGCGGAACGGTAATTTTATCTGAGTCAGCCCCATTTTGGGTTAATTGGTCGATGACTTGCCGACCTAAAAATCCGGCCCCTCCGGTGACGAGAATGCGTTTTTCTTTTAAGTCTAATGATTCCATTTAGCTTGACCTCTGATACTTAATACTTGAACGAGGCGGCGATCGCACGTTAGCTTGCTTGAGGAAGAGGCCCCCTCCCCAAGACACCGGGGAGGGGACTGGATTGGGTGGAGAATTAGTCCACCATGTGCCCACTGTCTTGGCGGATGAAGGCGCGATCGATAATCGGTTGTCCTGTGGGAGATTCTACCCCGATCGCCTTGAGGTCGGAATCCACCATTAAAGCGACCAATTGTTCAAAGGTAATCGAAGGTTCCCATCCTAATTTTTCCTTCGCTTTACTGGGGTCGCCAATTAATAAATCCACTTCCGCAGGACGGAGGTAGCGGGGGTCGAATTCCACATAATCTTCCCAATTCAGGTTAACGAAATTAAAGGCTAAATCCAAAAATTTGCGGATGGTATGGGTTTCATTGGTGGCAACGACATAATCATCCGGCTGATCTTGTTGCAGCATCAACCACATGGCGCGAACATAGTCTTTGGCATAGCCCCAGTCCCGTTTGGAATCCAGGTTACCGAGGAAGAGTTTCTTCTGCTTTCCGGCGACGATGCGGGCGACGGCGCGGGTAATTTTGCGGGTGACGAAGGTTTCGCCCCGTCGCGGGGAGTTATGGATCCAGCCCTGGCCGACTCCGGCATGGAAGGTGCCACTGGTGGTTGCTAAGTCAAATAACCATCCTTGATAGTTGATGGGTTCAGCGGTGACAACTTGGGCGCGGGTGGTGCCTTGGGGTGGGGTGGCGTTGATGTGAATTTGATACTGAAACCCGTCGCCTTGGGATTCGGTGGCAATCCAGGCGGGTTGTTCCAGGGTGGTAATGGACATCCAGTAGAGTCCAGCAGCGAGGAGGGCGGAGGGAGTTTGGACGGTGAAACTGTCTCCAGCGAGGGGAGAAACGGCTTTAAATCCATCTAAAAAGGCTAAACGTTCCCGATCGCCTGCGTTGAGAATCCGCTTGGGAATGCGTTTGTCTTGGGATTTGCTGTACAGTTCGGACCGCAAGTAGTCACTGTAGGCCGGGTTGCCGGATAGCTGGAGACGGGATGCGGCAAGGCGATCGCAATTTCCACCGGAGACTTTTCGCCAAGAGGCGGCGAGGCGATCGCCTACAGCGCTGTCCGGAATTGTCAAAGTTACTTGACTTGAGTTATCAATTTCTGCGGCAGCAACAAGTACCCCGAGTAACCATGCCTCAGTTTCAGTGAGATCAAGTTGTTCCGGCGACTGCGGCAAATCAATCAACGCCAAGGAATCCCCAACTTTGACCTCACCGGCAGGTTTTTCCACTGCCGATTCGCCCTGTTGCACAAACACAACGTGATCCCTGGTGGCATGATAAACCGCACCCTCTGCCGCAATCCGATGTACGGTTTTATTGGGTTGTGCTGTGGCCCCATTCCAAGTGGCGGTCATGCAAGTCACTTGCACCCACCCTTGAGCATCCCAGACTTCCAACCCGTTGCCGTCTCTAATGTCCGTGGTATATCGATTTTTGTGACCTGCATCGGTGTGATGGGGGACAATTTCCGCAATGGGTACCAGGTCAATTAATCCATCCTGACGAATGAATACGGGGGTGTTATCAATCACGCATTCATGGTTAAACAGGATGCCATTACAGGCAAATAAATCATAAGATTCGCGATAATTGACCGTTTGCCAATGGGCGTAAACTTTGGCGCAGGAATAGGGACTCCGGGGATAAAACGGGGTTGTTTCCTTCTGGGGGACTTCCAGGACCTTACCAAACATTTCCGAGGAACCCGCTTGATAGAACCGGACTTGGATCCCGGTGCGATGTTGATAGTCGCGGATTGCTTCTAATAGGCGCAGGGTTCCCATTGCCACAGTATCCACGGTGTATTCTGGGGAGTCAAAGCTGACTCGGACATGGGATTGAGCGCCCAGGTTGTAAATTTCAACGGGTTTAACTTCTTCGAGAATCCGGCGGAGAGTGACCCCATCGGTTAAGTCGCCGTAATGGAGAAATAACCGGGCGGCTTCACTATGGGGGTCCACATAAAGATGGTCAATCCGGTCGGTATTGAAGGTGGAAGTCCGGCGGATAATCCCGTGGACTTCATAGCCTTTTTCTAGTAATAATTCGCTTAAGTAAGAACCGTCTTGGCCGGTGATGCCGGTGATTAATGCCCGCTTACGTTGCTGCGTCATTTTTGATTTTTCCTCTCAACCTCAAGTTAAGTCTTTGGACTCAAAGTGGCGATCGCCTGAGTCTGTACTGAACCGCACCCTAATGATTCTTTAGTTTTGACCCCTATCCTGGGAATTTTCGCTCAGGGGGGATTTATCAAATCAGTCTTTCACTTTATCGTGAATTTTGGCAGTTAATGTGAAGGAACCCTATAGTTTTGGCATAGTTTTGGCGAACTTTTGGCGAACTTTTTGTAAATCGAGTCGTCCGGTTTCCGTTACCGGATGTTACTGGATTGTACTTCCTCGGGGTAGCAACTGTCACCGTTTCCTTGAATTTTCCCCCGAGGTTTGGGGTAGAAATGCAAAAAATTTGCTGAAGCCTTACGTCCTCAGCATAATTCCCGACTGCAGTCGGTTTGTTAAAGGGGGTGAACTGCACCAGCAAGAGCGCTGATGCAGCTCAGAGCAACAAGGCCCGTTAATACGCCCCATTATTTTTAGGGAACAGCACCACTTTAAGGGTTTTTAAGACAATCCACAGGTCCATCCACAAGTTTTTAAAATTGACATAATAAACGTCAATTTGGATACGTTTGGGATAGGGAATGTCATTTCGACCAGAGACCTGCCAGAGTCCGGTAATTCCGGGTTTAATGGTGAGGACTTTATCGATATATCGGCCATATTTTGGCAATTCCTCAACCACTAAGGGGCGAGGGCCAACCACGCTCATTTCACCTTTCAAAACATTCCAAAATTGGGGAAATTCATCCAGGCTAGTGATTCTTAGAAAATGACCGATCCAAGTAATTCTGGGGTCTTGCTTGAGTTTGAAATTATCCTCAAATTCTTGACGCAGATGAGGGGAAGTTTCCATAATATCCAGCAAAACTTCGTCGGCATTGAGCACCATTGTCCTGAATTTAATACATCCGAATTTTTGGCGGTTCTTGCCAACGCGCTCCTGCACATAAAAAATTGGGCCGGGGGAGCTAATGTAAATCAGCAGACCCAAAATCGCGTAAACCGGGGAAAACACGATTAGAACGCACAGGGAAAACACAACGTCGAACAGCCGCTTGGAAAATTCTCCGTTGATCCCACTCAGGACGAAAGGCCAAAAAGTCCGTCTGGCAACCGCCCGAATCACTTTGCCGGAGATGAGTTGGCTATCGGCAGTCATCTTACTCCTTTAATTCACACCACACACAGTCCTGATTGTAAAGCCTTCAGACGTTTTGCACCGCGTCTGGAGAGTTCAGGTCACAGACACCCAGACAAAACCGACTCTTTCAAAGTGCCTGTCCTGCTGAGTCTGCGCGATTCATGCCGATTTACTTCCCGTCAGGAGGAGTTGATTACACCCTCATCGCCTCAATCCTTGCAAATAGCAGATTATTGATACAGGGGATGGAAAGAAAGCGAAAGCAGATTGTTTGGCTGATTTAATAGTGCGATCGCCCAACTTAAAGGGTCCCAGCAAGTCTTGTTTACCCATATACCATAAACCTGAATTTTTATCAAGCTTTCGTCATAAATTCCCGATAACACTCATCGATAAAATGGCGGTAACGCTCCTGAAACACCTCGGGAGCAAATTTGGACGCTTGTTCGGGCCCCGCCTGGGGATTAAACTGCGATCGCAACTCTTCAAAGCGCTCCACCGCCTCCATTAATGCCCCTTCGGTTTGCTGACCAAAAAATAATCCAGTCCCCTCAGAGGGATGGTTTCGGATATCCAGAACCGTCTCTAACGCCCCACCCGCCCCATAGGCAATCACCGGAGTCCCACAAGCTTGCGCCTCCACTAAGGCAATGCCAAAATCCTCGCAGGCGGCATAAACAAACGCCTTCGCTCGTGCCATATAGTCCTCCACCACCGCATCCGGTTGTTCCCCCAACACCTCCACATTTGGACCGGCGATCGCCCGAATTTCTGCCAACTCTGAACCCGTCCCAATCACCACCAACCGTTTCCCCAACTGATTAAATCCCCGCACAATCGTCGCTACCTTCTTATAAGGCACCAACCGCGCCACGGTTACATAAAAATCCTCCTTCTGAGGTTCAAACCGAAACCGCTCCACATTCACCGGCGGATAAATCACTGCCGCTTCCCGCCGATAACAGCGCCAAATTCGCCGCGCCGTATGCTGGGAATTGGCAATAAAATAATCCACCCGATTCGCCGAAATCACATCCCACTGTCGCAATCGATGCAGCAAATACCGCGTCAACACTCCCGGCAATCCTCGCCCCGCCCCACTATTGTGTAAATAATCAAAAGTTAAATCCCAGGCATAGCGCATCGGTGTATGGCAGTAACAGATATGCATCTGATGCGGGGCCGCCAGCACCCCCTTCGCCACCGCATGAGACGAAGATAAAATCACCGAATATTCACGCAAATCTAACTGTTCAATCGCCAGAGGTAACAAGGGTAAATATTTTTGCACCCCCTTTTTTGCCAGTGGAAACTGTTGCAAAAAGGTTGAACCAATCTGCCTTTTAAATAAATAACTCTCAGGATTTGTAGATTCAAAATCAATCAACGCATACAAATCCGCATCCACTGCCTTGAGAATCTCTTTCACCACTAATTCGGAACCTCCAGTGGCATAAGGCGTCAGCCATTCATGCACCAAAGCATAATTTTTTACCATCAAATCCGCCGGATCTAGCAAATCTCTTCTCGTTCTCTTCGGACCATCTCAATTTTGCCTGAAAACCGCCCTGACCTCTCCCGGCCCTCTCCTAAGAGGAGAGGGAGAATAATCCAATTTTTTTATTGTTAGAAGGAGATTATTACATCTTTCTCCCCCTTCCCTTGTAGGGAAGGGGGCTGGGGGGTTAGGTCTCTTTTCCCTCATTCCCAGACTCTGCGTGGGGAATGCCAAATCAGGTCAATAAAAGTCTTTCTCCCCCTTCCCTTGTAGGGAAGGGGGTTGGGGGGTTAGGTCTCTTTTCCCTCGTTCCCAGACTCTGCCTCCTACCTCCTTAAGGTTTGGGAATCACAAAATTGCTATAACTCAACTCCGTAATCGCCGTCCATTGGTATATTTCCTCGCGAAATGTATTCCATTGTTCATAAATCCCGCGAAAGGTGGCATCTTGACTTGCATTTTCTTCATACAACTCAAAAGTGACTTTCTTCGCCGCGTCGATAATTTCTTGACTGTAGGGAAGTAACTGAGTCCCCCCAGCTTTTAAAGTTGCCAGAGCTTCGCGATTGAGCACTTCATACTGAGCCAGCATATTCAAATTCGCCTCATACGCCGCCGTTTTGAAGATTTCTTGATAATCCTGGGGCAGTTGGTTCCACTGGGACAGGTTCACCAACACATCCAAGGTCGGTCCTGGTTCCCACCAGCCGGGATAATAGTAAAAGGGTGCCGCTTTATTTAATCCCAATTTGAGGTCATCGTAGGGGCCAACCCATTCCGCTGCATCGATCGCCCCTCGTTCCAAGGCGAGAAAAATTTCCCCTCCAGGCAACACCTGGACGTTCACCCCCAATTTTTCCATCACCTGTCCCCCCAGTCCTGGAATCCGCATTTTTAACCCATTCAGGTCCTGGACGCTGTTGATTTGACGCTTAAACCAGCCCCCCATCTGCACCCCGGTATTGCCTGCGGGAAAATTAATAATATTGAAATCGCTATACAGTCTCTGCATGGCCTCTAATCCCCCGCCATGATACAGCCACGCATTCTGCTGTTGGGCATTTAATCCGAAGGGGACCGAGGTGGCAAAGGCGAGGGCGGGATTTTTGCCAATGTAATAATAACCGGCAGTATGTCCGCATTGGACGGTGCCACTTTGCACCGCATCGAGGACCTGTAATCCCGGGACCAGTTCCCCCGCAGGATAGGGGCGAA
The DNA here is from genome assembly GCF_024220515.1 of Oscillatoria sp. HE19RPO. Lineage (GTDB taxonomy): Bacteria > Cyanobacteriota > Cyanobacteriia > Cyanobacteriales > Laspinemataceae > Laspinema. The sequence goes on along the minus strand of NZ_JAMXOT010000200.1, from coordinate 7,005 downwards.
TCTCAAAGCGGTTATCGGTCATTTCGGCGACCCGTCGGGCGATGGTTTGCGCGCCCCCATAGATGGTATCCAGGGAGGCGGGCCAACTGGTGGCCATATTCCAGCGAATTCTGGGCAAACTATCCCGAGAGGCGGCAGGGCCTTGGGCTGCGGGACTACAGGCGGTGGCGGCAGCGGCACTCAGGGCACCTATGGCCCCATGACCGATGAGTTTTCTACGTTTCATAGTCTGTTTTTACCTTGCAGGAGGGTTGAGGGTTTTGCGGTGGCAAACACCGGATGATCTACGTTGTGAAGGTTGGTCCGGGATACTGATTTTATCACCCATTGAAACTCTAAACTCTAAACTCCCCATGCTCTGGTTTTTTTTAGCAATTTCGACGGCTTTTTTTACGTCGCTCAAGGATGTTTTAGGGAAAAGAACCCTACGCAATATTGATGCCCCGATTGTGGCTTGGTCTTGGTCCTTTTTTACGGCGTTGGTGTTATTGCCGGTGCAAGTTTTGGGGGGAATTCCCGAGTTGGGCAGTCAATTTTGGGTTGCCCTGGGGGTGGGCAGTGTGCTGAATGCGATCGCCTTTCTGTTATATATCCAGGCGATTAGTACCTCAGATTTATCCCTCTGTTTACCCCTGATTGCCTTTTCTCCCCTGTTTATGGCGATTACTTCTCCGATTATTGTGGGGGAATGGCTCAGTTGGGCGGATGGGTTAGGAATTGGGTTGATTGTCGGGGGGTCTTATTTGTTAAATCTCCAGGACCGCAGGCGGGGATATTTTGCGCCGTTTCAGGCGCTGGTGAGAGAACCGGGGCCAAAGTTAATGTTATTGGTGGCGTTCCTGTGGAGTATTACTTCTAATGTGGATAAGGTGGGGGTCCAAAATTCTTCGCCGCTATTTTGGAGTTTTGCGGTGTTCTCGGCGATCGCCTTGTTGCAATTTCCGTTAATATTCTCCCAGTCTAAGGATCCAGGGGGTCAGATTTTGAAACATTGGCTGGGGTTGAGTCTGATGGGACTCTGTACGGCGATCGCAGTCCTGTTTCAAATGCAGGCATTGAAACTAACCCTGGTGGTTCAGGTGATCGCCATTAAACGCACTAGCGTTCTATTTGGGGTGTTGTGGGGTAAGTTCCTGTTTCACGAGTCCGGGATTCGCGATCGCTTCTGGGGGGCCACAACAATGCTGTTAGGAGTGGTCTTAATGACGCTGTTTTAACCCCGGGGATCTGAGTCCCCTGGGCAATCCCAGAGGGGGTCAGTTTTTTCGGTCCTTCTCAACCGGGGGACATTCCCCGGTAAAATAAGAAAAATAGAAGGCAGACCAGAAAATAGACCCGTAGTGCTATTCTGAGATGCCAAGAGGAGGGTGCTGCACTCAAGCTGTGGTCTCTCGTTCGCGATCGGTTCTGCGAGAGTTTCTCCGAATCCGAATAAAATGGGAAAGTAGAGATGGCTGGAGCAACTTTAATCTATGTCCAAACTTAGACTCATGGTAGTGGATGATGAGCGAGACAACCTGGATTTACTGTACAGGACGTTTCGCCGTGAATTTCAAGTACACAGAGCAGAAAGCCCTCTCGATGCGATCGCCCTGCTGGATTCAGAAGGGGAAATGGCGGTGATTATTACGGACCAGAGTATGCCGGAGATGACGGGTCTGGAACTGTTGAGCAAGGCGAGAGTCCGTTTCCCCCATACCATTGGCATTCTGTTAACCGGGTACAGTGAGGATGCCCTAGAAGCCTCGGAAGACATGATGAATAAAGCTAATGTTTTTAAATGCATCAGTAAACCGTTTGATACTCAGGACCTCAAGGCACTTGTTCAAAAGGCGGCTGAAATATACCAAACTAACAAGCAAAGCGCATAATTTTAAGAAAGCAGCTCTTTTTCCCCATTCAGCGTGAATGGGGATTCCCCGATGGGTGGATTGTCCCTAAAACACGGATGAGCCAGATCCGGTGGGATTGCCTAGGAACACTCCCGAGGAGAAAATTAGGCGATCGCCTTTCCCCCAATCCCAGAACATTGCCCTTGCCATCGCAGACTACTGCTGGGGCAAACCGGCGAGTTGTTGCTACTTTTGATCCCAGTTCTCATCCCGGCGATCGCAGCGGTTGATTCCATTCCCAGGTCAGTTCTCTTCAAACCCTCTCCCCCGGATATTCACCCCCTTGAGTCACCCTCTCTCCCCAAGGTCTCAATCCCCGGGATCAAACTTAAACCCTAAACCCTAAAATCTCCCCTCTAAAACTCCAAATCCCTCCAACACAAATCTAGGGAATCCCTGACAAAAAGGCTATGAAATCCGGAGAACTTGGTTAATAATGAACAGTTGATCGGTATTGCAGTAGAGGCAAAAAGTAATGGGTCGCGCTACCAAAGTCGTCCTGGCATATTCTGGAGGAGTTGATACCTCCGTTTGCATTCCCTACTTAAAAGAAGAGTGGGGCGTTGAAGACGTGATTACCCTAGCGGCAGATTTGGGACAAGGTGAAGAACTTGGCCCGATTAAGGAAAAGGCTCTAACCTCCGGTGCCAGTATCTCCCTGGTGGAAGACGTGACGGAAATCTTTGTCAAAGATTATGCTTTTCCCGCCATTCAAGCCAATGCTCTGTATGAAAACCGTTATCCCCTGGGAACGGCCTTAGCTAGACCCCTAATCGCCAAAATCCTGGTGGAGGCGGCAGAAAAATATGGGGCCGATGCGGTGGCCCACGGCTGTACAGGCAAGGGTAATGACCAGGTGCGGTTCGATGTGTCGATCGCCGCTCTTAATCCCAATATCAAGGTCCTCGCACCGGCCCGGGAATGGGGCATGAGTCGGGAAGAAACCATTGCCTATGGTGAAAAGTTTGGCATCCCCACTCCCGTTAAAAAGTCCTCTCCCTACAGTATTGACCGCAATCTGTTGGGACGGAGTGTGGAAGCGGGTCCCCTGGAAGACCCCTGGACGGAACCGGAAGAAGAAATCTATGTGATGACGAAGGCGATCGCCGATACTCCGAATGAACCGGAATATGTGGAAATCACCTTTGAGCAAGGTCTCCCCACCCATGTCAATGGCAAGGCCCTCTCTCCCGTGGCCCTGATTACGGAGTTGAATGACGTGGTGGGTCGTCATGGGGTCGGACGCATCGATATGATCGAAAATCGTCTGGTGGGCATTAAATCTCGCGAAATCTACGAGTCTCCGGCTCTCCTGGTCCTGATTCAAGCTCACCGAGATATCGAAAGTCTCACCCTAACCAAAGATGTCACCCAATACAAGCGCGGCATCGAAGAAACCTACAGCCAATTGGTTTATAACGGTCAGTGGTACAGTCCCCTGAAGATGGCCCTGGATGCGTTCATCGAAAAGACCCAAGAGCGAGTCTCGGGCACGGTCCGGATTAAACTGTTCAAGGGAACGGCGAATATTGTCGGACGCAAGTCGAATGAGTCTCTCTATGCGCCGGATCTGGCGACCTATGGGGCGGATGATACCTTCGACCATAAAGCAGCAGAAGGGTTTATCTATGTCTGGGGTCTGCCCACTCGGATTTGGTCTGAGAAGGTTAGAGGCAACTAATTTAACCCTTTAATCAATGGTAATAAGGCAAAAGAATCGCGTTATCTTTTGCCTTTTGCCATCGGTGTTATTTAATTATTCGGTTATTCAATATATAGCGCGTCTACATGGATTGGATAATTTCTTAAAAAACTGGGAGCAATTGTAGGGTGGGCATTGCCCACCTTTAGTTACTTTAGTTACGGTGGGCAATGCCCACCCTACTCCTATTGTTAGACTGCTGCAAGACGCGCTATATAAGAGGGGATTGCCGCTACAACTGCTGTCATGCCGATCGCCATCCCTGCGGGTGATGCGGGTGAATGTTCTGTGGTGTTACCTTATCAAAACACAGGTTAATTATATTAAATTTTAAAAGCGTGTTGTATGCTACCTACTCTGAATGAGTAGAGCGCTTACAATTGGACTGATTAGAGCCAGTATCGGTCACTTTCGCGTTCGGAGTGATTGAATTCACAACCAAGCGGTGATGGGTGACAACCCTCATCGGACAAATTGGAGGGATGCTGGAACAAATACCGTGCTGCTGTCTTCAGTGCGTCTTTAATTATCAAGTCCTAATTAAGATATTTTTTGAGGTAAACCGATGAAGTCCTCTCAAGCCATCCGTCAGCCGATCGTATTTCAGCCCCAAGCCTGTTTAGATGAAGCAACCCTCGCGAGCATCGAACAAACTGTTGCTCAGTACGATCGCCCGACGTTATTCGCGATTGACATGAGTCAGGTGGATCTGATTGACAGTTCTGGATTATTTACCCTGGTTTCGGCCCTGAGAACCGCTAGAGAGCATGGATCTCGCCTGATCATCTACAACCTGAAAAGCCCTGTTCGGGTCATTTTTGAAATTACTCAGCTCGATCGCATCTTTGAGATTTTTGACACCCAGGAAGCCGCGCTGGCGGCGATCGCCCCAGAATTGTCCTCCTCTAGTCCCAATTCTGACCTCGCTGCGGCGTAACTCGTTCTGCTTCTAACCATCTGGGTGTTATCTCAATCAATCATTCATTTGAGGCGAGGGGGTAATTTTCCCTCTCAATTTGCCGTCCCTTCTGGAAAAGCATCACTTAACTAGCCTCATTTTCAATCAGGAACAATCGTGAGGTCATAAATCGGCTGTCGGGTCAAGCAGTACCAATGACAGGTGAACAAATCCGGGTCTTGAACGCCCAAACTGGCTAGGGCGGGAATGCCTGGAAACGGCCAGAGGCGATCAAACCATAGACCCTGCTCATCCCATCCAAACTGAATTAAATAGGTTGCCGGGGGCGCTCCTATCCACTGAAGCAGATTTCGTGCCAAGGCATAAAGGGTTTGTCGCCAACGGTCGGGCAAATGCACCGGCTGGATGTACTGGACTATCCCTTCACAGCCCGGTTGTTTCTCGTCCGCCAGTCCGATCACCTCCCCATAAATCGGACCTTTGGCCGTCAGCACCACCGGCAGCCACAGGTTACCTGTCCCCGTTGCCACCTGCCACCGTTCGTCGAGCGCGCAGCGCAACGATTCTACATCCTGACAAGCGCCATAATAGAGGGGGGGTAGCGCCACGATTAGCGAGTATGGGAGATTCAAGGTCAAGGGACAAAGCAGAACCTCACTATGCAGAACCTCACTATCCGGTGTAGGCAAGGTTCTTAGGTGAGAAGGTGAAACAACCTGCACCTCACAATTGGGATGGGTTTGAGCGATCGCCTGTTGGAGGGCTTCTACCATCCGGGCGATCGCCTGGGAGTCAGCACCGGGGAACCCCATTGCTGACGCCTCATCCTCAACAATAATCCAGACCTGACTAGGCATTACCCAAGGACGGTAAACTGATATCGCCACCCTCGCCACCGGAAATGCTAGGCAACTCCAGATGTCCGTTCTTGCGCTTGCTTCTAACGGCCAAGCGATAGCTGACACTTTGGAGTTCGGCATGGAGTTGGCGGTTTTCCCGTTGTAGGCGTTCCACCTTGTCTTTGACCTCTTCCATGCGATCGGCGAACTTCTGCCGATAAATTTCCGGTAATTCCTGGACCACCTGTTCCAGCATCCGGGCGCGATCGGTCAATTCCTGAACCGATTGGCGCAGATGATAAACCTCCCCATCTTTTTGAGCCATCTGCTCTTGGTAAAAGCTGACTTGCTCCTCCACCCCTTGCAGTTGTTCGCGCAAGGACCGCATTTGAGCCAGATATTCCTCGGGGACATCTTGAGACGATGGTAGCAGGGTGTTATTGCCCTTGACTAATCGAAAGAGTTCTTGGGAGAGTTGTTCAACAAGCTGGTCCCGCATCTGCAACTCTTCGCGCAGTTGAGACACTTCCGCCTGTAAGGAATGTAGGTTGGGGGCTTCTGATTGGCTCACGATCGTTCGCAGCTCCTTAATGAACTAAATATCAGTTTATGTAATTGTTAGCGGAAGTGGGGGCGATCGTCATCCTCCCCCAATCGGTGTTCTGTGTTAATTTACCATTTCAGTTCGAGATTGGCACTAATTTTAAACATTCTGTTAAGAAACTTCAGCATTTGATTCGGAACTTGGGTGGCTCCAGGCTCCTGAAAAGCCGGAGGACTTACCCAGATCCAGCTAAGGGAACTCCAAAAAATAAAATCTCCAAACCGTTCGTTCGTAGTGACGGATCAACGGAGTAACCCCGTCCATTTAGGGGCGTATTGCATACGCCCTCTTGGGCCTGCACATTTACTCCGACAGATACCTTCCTTTCAGTTGAACGTTTGGAGGATTTATATTTTGCAATCCCCTAAATGTAGGACGGATCAACGGAGTAACCCCGTCAATGTAGGGGCGTATTGCATACGCCCTCTTGGGCCTGCACATTTACTCCGACAGATACCTTCCTTTCAGTTGAAGGTTTGGAGGATTTATATTTTGCAATCCCCTAAATGTAGGGTTGATTCGCGAATCAACCCTACATTTAGATTTTTATCTGAAATCATGCCTAAGTCCTGACAAAATCTCGGCGATCGACACCAAAATCTAGGCGATCAACCCGGTTTCTGCACCCGACCCCTAGTCCGAGGGTAGGGGCCTCCCGCCCTCCATAAATCTTTACACAATTTTTACCCGAGCTTGACTGATTGATTAGGTATAGTTATGATTGTAGCTATTGCGATGAAGCAAAAAAAAGTTAAAATAGCTCTTAGCCGGAAACAAAAACAGCAGCAGTCCAGTTGTCTAGCACGGGTCCTCACCGACGGGGTGAGTAAAATTGGCCGATCGCCAGGTTTAATCAGGATGTAGAAAATGCTGAATGTTGGATGACCACCTCTAAGGGGAATTATGAATCCATCAGAAAAGTCCGAGAGTTTGGGAACTGCGCATCTTTAGAGCGCAGAGGAAAAACGAACGAGCGGTTTTAACCGCCTATCCCTTGCCTATCCCTTAGTGCTACAATGTAGTCATTAACGTTTTTAGCGTTTCATCCA
>NZ_JAMXOT010000199.1 GCF_024220515.1 Oscillatoria sp. HE19RPO | reverse complement strand
CGCAATGCTTGCGCCCTCTTTTGGGCGCAAGCATTGCGCCCCTACATTCAGAACGGTTGGAGGATTTATATTATGCAATCCCCTAAGTCTGCAAAACCCTGGATTGACGGGAATTAGCCGCAACTCAACCGATTCCTCCTCCCTAATCCAGAGAAGGGGGAGACTAACCCTGACGAAACGGTGCAGTTTCGGATAAAATACAAGTTCTAACGCCGTTTGAGCATCAATCATGGGAAACACTTTCGGGCATCTGTTTCGAGTCACCACCTTTGGAGAATCCCACGGTGGGGGTGTAGGGGTCGTTATTGATGGATGCCCACCCCAACTCGACATTAGCGAAGCAGAAATTCAAGTCGAACTAGACCGGCGCAGACCGGGACAGAGTAAAATTACCACACCGCGCAAAGAATTAGACACCTGCGAAATCGTCTCTGGGGTGTTTCAGGGGAAAACCCTAGGCACACCGATTAGTATCTTGGTGCGAAACAAGGATGTCCGATCGCAAGATTATCACGAAATGACGGACACCTACCGTCCCTCTCATGCCGATGCCACTTATGATGCTAAATATGGGATCCGGAATTGGCAAGGGGGAGGGCGATCGTCAGCGAGGGAAACCATTGGTAGAGTTGCTGCCGGTGCGATCGCCAAGAAAATCCTCCACCAAGTCGCCGGAGTCGAAATCATCGGCTATGTTAAGCGTATCAAAGACTTAGAAGGCATCATCGACCCCAACCAAGTCACCCTCGCTCAAGTCGAGAGCAATATCGTCCGTTGTCCTGACTCCGAATGTGCCGATCGCATGATTGAACTAATCGAACGCATTGGCAGAGAAGGGGATTCTACCGGCGGCGTCGTCGAATGCGTAGCGCGTCACGTCCCCAAAGGGTTGGGAATGCCCGTATTTGACAAACTCGAAGCCGATCTCGCCAAAGGGGTGATGTCCCTGCCTGCGAGTAAAGGATTTGAAATCGGGTCCGGATTTGCCGGGACCCTGATGACGGGTAGCGAGCATAATGACGAATTTTATACCGATGAGCAGGGAGAAATTCGCACCCGCACCAATCGTTCTGGCGGGATTCAAGGGGGAATTTCCAACGGAGAAAATATTATTATTCGAGTTGCCTTTAAACCAACTGCTACAATTCGCAAAGAACAGCGCACGGTAAACAGCTTAGGCGAAGAAACCATCTTAGCGGCTAAAGGACGGCATGACCCCTGTGTGTTACCCAGAGCCGTACCAATGGTAGAAGCGATGATGGCTTTAGTGCTTTGTGACCATCTCTTACGCCATCAGGGTCAAACCGGCACATTCAGACCAAAACTGGATCAAGCGGGGTCATAAGAGTTACCCCCATTAACGGGTTAGATTGAAACATCGAGATATCGGGCGATCGTCATCCGTTTCCCCGAGCCCATCGTTGACACAGTTGACACAGTTTACATTAGTTCCACTTGTTCAAATACAAAACCGTAAGAGCCTGTATGGAAACGAACCCTTCCTCTGAGTTTGTTGTCCAATTCTGGGGCGTTCGAGGCAGCATTCCAACCCCCGGAAAGGACACTGTTCGCTATGGCGGCAACACCTCCTGTGTGGAAATGCGAATTGGTGGAAAACGCCTGATTTTTGATGCGGGTACGGGATTGCAGGTTTTAGGACAAACCTTGCAAAAAGAAATGCCCATCGAAGCCTATATGTTTTTCACCCACTACCACTGGGATCACATCCAGGGTTTTCCCTTCTTTACCCCCGCCTTTATTCGCGGAAATAGCCTGCATATTCATGGCTCGGTTCCCCTGGATGCCGAATCGATGGAACAGCATTTTGTAGAAAGAATTCTCCATCCCAATTCTCCCGTTCCCCTCGAAGGAATGCAGGCGAATTTGAAATTTTCAGAAATGATTTGTGGTGAACCATTTCATGTAGATGACATCTACTTTGAAACCGGCCCCTTAAATCATCCCAATAGTGCAATGGGCTATCGGGTCACCTATAACGGTCATACCGTATTTTACTGTACCGATACCGAACATTTTCCCGATCGCATGGATGAAACCGTTCTGCACATGGCACGCAATGCAGATTTATTGATTTACGATGCCATGTACAGTGATGATGAATATAATAACCCTAAATCCCCCAAACATGGCTGGGGACATTCCACCTGGCAGGAAGCCGTCAAAGTGGCTAAAGCCGCTGGAGTGAAAAAACTGGTGATTTTCCACCATGACCCCAGCCACAATGATGAATTTCTCGATAAATTGGATGGGGAAGTTAAACAAGCATTTCCCAACTCCGTTCTCGCTCGCGAAGGGTTGGTTTTAGATGTTTGCGAATCGGTTCTAGCTGCGGTGTAAAACCTCCGGTTAGCTAGAAAGCAAGCAAATTGGGGGATTGTTTTCTAATCTCCCTTGACTCATTCACAAAAAATATGGGGCATTTTGACAACAATTCCCTCTCTATTTTAGGCGAGGGAATTTTATTAAAAAATACCTATCCCATACCGATTTAAAACGTATTGACAAAAATAAAACTATCCTGGAGGCGTATAAACTTTTTCAAAAGACTGTCATAAACCCAATTGACTTATCAAATAAACCTCATCTAAATCCATTCAATCTTCAGCCTTGATTTTGCTTTATTTTTGGCTTAAATTCAGGCAATTTTGAATCAACCGATCGCCCTTTTGCCCGTTCCTAAATTTTATCTCTACAATAGGAATCAGGATCACAGCGAAACTCGACCCTTGCTCCACCAGTCTTCCCTCAAAATTTACCCTAGGTTGCTAAGATGAAACTCCTTTGGAATTCCTGGCTCGTTACCCTTAGCTTGGTACTCCCCATTGCCACACCTGCACTTGCGGAGTTACCCGTTCCCTCCCCCTCCCGATTAGCGCAAGCGAACACCGAAACCCGATCCACCTTACCCACCAGTGAACCGACCCCCGAAACCGCATCGGAGGAACCCCCACTACCGGAAGAGGACCTGGAAACTCCTACTGCTGAAACCTCAGACGAAGCAGAGGAACCCCCACAGGAGGAAGAGGACCTGGAAACTCCTACTGCTGAAACCTCAGACGAAGCAGAGGACCTGCCACAGGAGGAAGAGGACCCGGAATCTCCCAATGCTGAAACCTCAGACGAAGCAGAGGAGACATCGGAAGAAGAATACACATTAGATCCCGAAGAAGCGGCAAAACAAGCCGAAAGACGCCGCATTTTGGAACGCTTGGCAGAAGCCGATCGCCTGTTTGTCGCCGGAGATATTGCCGCAGCAGAGGCGATTTATCAGGAGGTGAAACCGCCCTTTTCCGCCAATGGCAAGCAAGCGGCAATTTCCACCCTCCCCGAACCCCTGACGGATCCCGAACAACTCTCTCCTGCCTCGCGGGTGTACTGGCGCGAAGCACAAGCGGGATGGGAAAATCAACTAGAATCTCGCATCTTCGTTCCCTTAGAATTGCTCGTGGAAGCTTCACCGGAATTTCTACCCGGACATTTATTACTTGCCGAAGCTTACACCACTTACGAACAACCGGAAAAAACGGTTGAAGTCTTAGAAAGAGCCACGACTTTTTATCCCAATAGTCCGGAATTGTTGCGGGTAAAAATAGCCGCCCTCGCTGCCACAGAACAATGGCTAGAAGCCTCGATCGCCGCCCGCCAATTTGCCCTTCTCAACCCCGATCATCCCGATGCGGAAGAATTTGCAACGTTAGCCGAAGATAACTTCGGTAAATTTCGCGGATACATTCGGAAAATGATCGCCGGAAATGCGATCGGTAATGTTGTAACGGGTGCGCTCGGGGTTGCCTTAACCGGCAATCCACTCGGTGCATTGTCTGCGGTGGAAACCTTAGTCATGTTAGCGAGAGGAGAATCTGCGATCGGCAGAAGTATCGCCAATCAAGCCATCGAACAGTTAGAAATGGTGGAAGATGAAGAAATCGTCACCTACGTTCAAGAACTCGGAGAAAGACTCTCCAAACTCTCGGGACGGGATGATTTCGAGTATGAATTCTATGTAATTAAAGATAAAAATCTCAACGCCTTTGCACTCCCTGGTGGTAAAATCTTCGTCAATGCCGGTGCCATTCTCCACAGTGACACCGAAGCCGAATTAGCCGGATTAATCACCCACGAACTCGCTCATGCAGTCCTCTCTCACGGCTTTCAAATGGTCACTCATGGCAATTTAATCAGCAACATGGCAAGGTATGTCCCCTTCGGAGGCACATTAGCCAATCTGTTAGTGCTTGACTATAGCCGGGATATGGAACAACAAGCGGATGTACTCGGGACCCGATTACTCACCTCTGCCGGTTATTCCGCCGATGGATTGCGAAATCTGATGGTAAAACTCAAAGAACAATATGGCGAAGGCAGTTCCTTTTGGAAATTCATGTCCACTCACCCCCCGACAAAAGAACGCATTGCAGATCTCGAAACCCTAATTGAACGGGGAGGTTATAATCGGTTCGCCTATGAAGGAGTAGAAAAACATCAAGAAATGCGTCAGCGTGTCGCAGAATTGCTCAGAGAAGAACTTTCAAAGGAAGATTTAGTCAAGCTAGATATAGAATTAGAAGAGGTTGAAACTGAAGAAACTGAAGGGGAAGAGGAAGAGGAAGAGTTAGAGTCGGATGAGGATGAAGTAAACCCGGAAGGGGAAGAGTTAGACTCTGATGAAGAGGAGGAACCAGAGGAGGAATAAGCATAAATTGTCCCAGTTTGTAGTAACGACTTCAGTCGTTATCTTCTTCATGTTCGTAGTAACGACTTCAGTCGTTTCTTTGGCTTATAGTGAGGCTTATACCACAAGGGTGTTAAATAACGCTTCTCACTCCTATGTAAATATAGAATGCAGGGAGTGCTACGGAATCCGGTTGTCAAAGGTCTATAAAAATCCACACCCTCAAGGGTGGGGCTATACGGACAAAGCCCGCCTGCGCGGGCTAAAACCTAAAACCGACTTTTACCAACCGGATTTGGTATGAGAGCATCTTGCTCCCTATTTGTTGTAGCATAAGAAGGTAGATTTGTAAAAAAATGTTTTCCATAGTGGGTTCCAGAAGAAACGACTGAAGTCGTTACTACGAACTCAGATAAGATAACGACTGAAGTCGTTACTACGAACTCAGATAAGATAACGACTGAAGTCGTTACTACGAACTCAGATAAGATAACGACTGAAGTCGTTACTACGAACTGGGGGAAAGATAACGACTGAAGTCGTTACTACGAACTTAAGAGGAGATAACGACTGAAGTCGTTACTACGAACTCAGATAAGATAACGACTGAAGTCGTTACTACGAACTTAAAAATGAACCAACGACTGAATTAAACCGTTGCATTTTTTTCGGCTTTGATGGGAATCTGATTTCCTAACATTTGATAACATTCAGTCACCGGCAGTCGCTGTTCCATTGCGGTGACTAAGGATTGATAGGCATCTAAATGGGATTCTATTAGGGTTTTGGCTTGCAAAATTGCCCATCGTTCCTTGAGTTGAACATCCGTGGGAGATTTGCGATTTTGGGCCAAAATTGCTTTTAATTTGGTTCTATCTTCTGCACCACCTTCGGCGCGATTATATGCTAAGGTTTCAGCGGCAATTCCTGCCATCCAGACGATGCAGTAACGGTCAAATAATTGAGCCGAGAGGCTGCCTTGTTGGAGTTCGGTGAGGAGTTCTTGATCGTCAAATTGCACGCCACCGCCAGCAGATTGGCCTTGTTTGAAGGCTTCCCAGGCATTTAAGGCATAGCCGGTGATGGGAATTTCTAATAAGTAGGCTACTAAAAAATGTCCCGCTTCATGACGCACAACCCGCGATCGATGATCTTCGGACATTCCGGCAAAAACATCAACGATCAGGTTTGCACCTTTGCCTTGCCAGCCGAGAGTATCTAGGGTAAAAAATCCTAATAGACTGGCGGTGGCGATCGCCCCAATCACGGGAGATAACTCTAGGATAGGTCCGAGCAATACGGAAAGGGTCATCAAAAAAACAGAAATTGCCACCAGATTCAGCGCAGTTTGACTCATAATTTAGGGTTCAAGATGGGGAGGAGCAACAGTTAAGGAGCATGAAGGCAATAGAATATCCTGTTAGGGTTGAGTCGCTTCGACTTCCTGGGTTCGGGCTTTATAGAAGGTTTCCAGACTGTGGCGATCGCCGACAAATCTCCAATGCCAGGGTTCATAACTCACCCCTTGGGAATTTCCTTTGGGAAAGGATATCTCAAAACTATAATAGGCCGCATTCTCTTTCATCCATTGGAAGGCGGGGGTATTTTCAAAGTTCGGACTCAAATCCGTCGCTGGAACATTGGCATCGCCAATATCAACCGCATAGCCGGTATGATGTTCGCTGTACCCTGGAGGGGCGCTAACTTCGGCGCGTTCCATTGCCACCTGTCCCCGTTGCGCTTTCACCTCAAAAAATAGATATTTTTGGTCTTCCTCGGTGCGAAATCCGGAAATTGGTACCAGATAGACCCCTTGCGATCGCGCCGCCTCTTTCATGTCCAAAAACGCTCTAGCGGCAGCTTGACGCATCATGATTCTCCCATCACCGGAAATCGGCTGAAGGTCTTCGGGAGGGGCTTCTTGATAGGGTAAATGACCCAGTAACGACTCTGTTTTCGGGGCGTTTGGGTCCGCAGGCGCATCAGGGTCCTGGCCATCAGTTTGCTCAGTTTGAGCCACCTCTGAGGTATTCAGGAGTGCCAGCATTCCCCCTTGCCATGCCACCAGGACCCCGGCGACGAGGGCGACTGTCCCGGCAATCACGGCAATTACAACCCATTTAACCGATTTGGACCCCTGAACCTTAGAGACTTTCTCGGAGGTATCTCTAACCGCTTGAGGAATGTCCTCCCCCATAAATGTCGAGGTTTTCGACGCTTGTCCCGACACAGATGCCTTATTCAATGACTCGACTCCTAACAGATTGACTCGGATTCCCTAAACTATGATACTGAACAGCGGCGGAAGCGGTGATGGATCCTTAGACGGCTCCTCCTTCGTAGATAGAGCTTACCTACTCCCCTACCGGGTTAAAAAAGCATTCTACCGAATCCTTGTAGATCGGGACCAACAGAGGGTCATTTGTCATTTGTCATTTGTTGTTTGTCATTTGTCAAGGGACCAGTGACCCATGACTAGGGACTAGGGACCAACAAGCCATGACAAAAATTCCCGGGTTTAGCGTCAAGTGCTACGGACTCAACCCTAGGTTCTATGGCAATATTAATCCTCAATTGCTCCATTATTTCTTCTTGATTTCACCGTTGAGAGTCAGGAAATCCGGCAATTGAATTGGGATGTGCCACGGCACCGTTATCCTCTCCATTGAGACGCAGTTAAAAAACTCGTTTGAATCAGGGGATAACACCCCAACTTCATGAAAACTAATCCTCTTTTAAATTATTATGCTCGTTCTGGGAAGTCAACTCCTAAAACTGTACCTCCAACTTGGGGGATTAGCGTTATTGGGATTTATTCTGGGTCGGCTGCTGCCTCCGAAAATCCCTCTTTATATCGGCAAATTTCTGTTTTGGATTGGTGTTCCGATCGGGGTGATTGCCTTCGTGCGTCGCTCGGATTTATCCGGTTCAATCTGGTTAGCACCGGCGATCGCCTGGGTGGCGATTCTACTGGGAGTGGGACTTAGCTGGTTGTGGATCAGGAGTAAAACCAACTCCGGTTCTGCTTCTGAAAAGCAGGGACAATCATCCCTATGGTCCCATCAACCCACCCAAGGCAGTTTTGTCCTTTCAACGATGGTGGGTAATACCGGCTTTATTGGCTATCCCGTCACCTTGGCATTAGTGGGAGAACAATATTTTGCCTGGGCGCTATTTTACGATTTGTTGGGTACGGTAATCGGTGCTTATGGTTTGGGTGCCTTATTAGCCGCTCGATATGGAGAGGGGTCGAAAAGTTATAAACAGTTTATTCATGCCATTGTCTACAATCCCACCCTATGGAGTTTAGGGTTTGGGTTATTGGTGCGAGATATCCCCCTACCGCCCCTATTGGAAAATAGTTTACAACGGTTTGCTTGGAGTGCGATCGCCTTATCCCTGATTCTCTGTGGCATGAGACTGAGCCAATTACACTCCTGGAGTAGCCTTAAACCCGCCTCGGTCAGTCTTGTGATTAAAATGCTAATTGTGCCCTTGTTTCTCGGCATCATCCTATCTTTCTGGGGACTCGATCGCCCTGCACTGCTGATTCTAGTCTTACAAATGGCCATGCCTCCAGCCTTTGCTACCCTAGTCCTAGCAGAAACCTACAATCTCGATCGCGATTTAGCCGTAACTGCCCTGGGACTGGGTTCTGTCGGCTTATTAATCACCTTACCGATTTGGGTCTTAATGTTTGGAATTCCCACCGCTTAAGCTACTGCAAACCCTACCTAAATGTAGGGTCGAAAACGGGAATTGACCCGACGACTCACGGTAATGGGTAAGCTCTGGCCCAGCCAAATTTCAAGGACAATTTTCGCCTTAAATTCGTTATCCTGGATGGGAGCATCTCAATTTTGTCTAAAAACCAATGAGACCTAACCCCCCTACCCCCCTTCCCTAAGAGGGAAGGGGGAAATTTACGTCTTGCTCCCCCTTCCCTCTTAGGGAAGGGGGCTGGGGGGTTAGGTCTCTTTTCAACATTGAGATGCTCCCTCCGAGATTAACTTGCGATCGTTTCATAACTCTGAGCCAGTTGCTCCGGGGTAAGTTGTTCATACCCTTCAAACGGTTGATGAATCCAGGGATTATCCGTTAGGTAATCGACATAATAATCCGGTTGAATTTCCGAACAAGCTTTATACCAGAGGACTGCGGTGCGAATCTCCTGGATTTGATTTTCATAATGGGAATTCAGCCAACTTTGGGTTTCCTTGAGAGAAATTCCCGTATCTACTAGGTCATCGACCAATAAGACATGAGGGCCGAGGGTCTCGCCGATCGCAGTTAAGTGGCGGGCAATTTTCAAGGAGCCTCGGTGCTGACCGTTTGCACCCCCATAAGAGGCTGTAGATAAAATCCCTAACGGGCGATCGTAAATCCGGGCAAGGATATCCCCCACCCGCAGTCCACCTTTGGCAATGCAAACGATTTGGTCAAAATGCCAATTCGACTGATAAATTTGGACCGCAAGCTGCTCTATTTTTTGGTGGTACTCGGACCAACCGATATGAAGGTCACGCATGGGGGTATTTTTTCCAAGAGTAGCAACAGGAAGCAGAAATAAAGGTAATAGACAAAGATAGCATAGAATTTACAGGCTGTATCGTATGCCACAATACAGAAAAGCCCCGCTGAAATTTGGCTTCCAGCAATGGCGGTCATCTCGCCATACTCTTTCCCCGGAAAAAACAAACTCCATGAATCACTCGTCCCCTTCTGCTCCAGCGAACGACAGATCCCAGCCCGAAAAACTCAGGCTCTCCACAAAACTAGCTTATGGTGCTGGAGATATGGGGGCTGGGATCACCACAATTTTAATCTCGTTTACCCTGCTGATATTTTTAACTGAGGTGGCAGGTTTAGACCCCGGATTAGCAGGAACGGTCCTGATGATTGGTAAGTTGTGGGATGCCATCAATGACCCGGTAATTGGGATGTTGAGCGATCGCACCCGGTCTCGCTGGGGACGCAGGCGATCGTGGATGCTCTTTGGCTCCCTGCCTTTTGGTCTGTCTTTTTTCCTGTATTGGTTGGTCCCTCACTTCAGTGCCGACCCCGACCTGAATAAGTGGATACTGTTCGGCTATTACGTTCTGGTGAGTATCTTTTTCCACGCCGCTTACACCGCAGTCAATCTACCTTATACAGCCCTCACCCCCGAACTCACTCAGGACTACAACGAGCGGACCAGTCTCAATAGCTTTCGGTTTGCCTTCTCCATTGGTGGGAGTATCTTAGCTCTCATTTTGGGTGTGGTTTTGAGTCAGCTCATTCCTGACCCCAAACAGATGTATGTCACCCTAGGCGGCATTTGTGCGATTCTTTCCATGTTTCCTCTCTACTGGTGTGTCTTCGGAACCAAAGAACGGTATCAAACCCCCTCAGACCCGAGCAATTTATCCTTGGTTTCTCAGTTCAAAATTGCCCTGAGCAATCGTCCATTTCAGTTTGTGATTGGGATTTATCTGTTTTCTTGGTTAGCTCTGCAATTAACTACAGCAGTTATTCCCTACTTTGTCGTCAGTTGGATGGGGCGAGATTCATTTTTTGAAGTGGCCTTAATTGTGCAAATGGTGGCGATTATCATGCTATTTGTCTGGAGCGCGATTAGCCGCTCAGTGGGGAGAAAAGCCGTTTATTTTATGGGCATGGGGTTTTGGATTATTGCTCAAGCTGGCCTCTTCTTTTTACCCCGCGATCGCACAGATTTGATGTTCTTCCTCGCGGTTCTAGCGGGTGTGGGAGTAGCAACGGCTTATCTGATTCCTTGGTCCATGCTCACCGATGTGATTGATTTAGATGAATTAAATACCGGCCAACGTCGGGAAGGAATCTTCTACTCCTGTATGGTTTTTTTACAAAAGCTCGGCTTAGGTTTGGGAATTTTCTTCGTAGGACAAACTCTCAAATGGTCCGGTTTTATCGCATCCGCTGGAAATACCACGATTCCCGAACAACCAGACTCCGCTTTGTTTGCCATTCGCATGGTGATCGGGCCTCTACCCACCCTGTTTTTAATCGGGGGTTTAATTTTGGTTTATTTTTATCCTCTCACCCGGGAAGTTCATGGGGCGATTTTGTTGCAGCTTTATGAACGGAAGCACAAGGCTGCTGTCAAGGATGCGGAATAACCCATGAAGAGGCGATCGCTAGTTCGGAAATCCCTCCTGCTCAGAGGGCCGATTTTCTCCCGTTCCTGCGGTCCTCGCTCTATAATAAAAAAGTGAATGTAAAGTTATGTAAATTTCCTGAATCTATGTCCCTATTAAGTTTAGAAGAAATAGCCGTCAAGCTCGACAGTGAAAATTCCGGCGATCGCATGGTAGGCTTGGCTTCCTTGCGGAACGTCCCCGCTGCGGATGCCTTCCCCTTTATCGAAAAACTCCTCAATGATGAGAACCTCCAAGTGCGATCGATGGCCGTCTTTGCCCTAGGCATTAAAGCCACCGCCCAATCCTTTCCCATTCTGGTAAAAATCCTCGAAGGCGAACCAGATTACAGCATTCGTGCCGGTGCAGCCGGGGCCCTGGGATATCTCGAAGATGAAAGAGCCTTGGAACCCCTAGTTCGCGCATTCTATGAAGATACCGATTGGCTAGTTCGCTTTAGTGCCGCAGTCTCCCTGGGAAATCTCAAGGACCTTCGGGCTCGGGATGTGTTGCTCAGTGCCTTGGATAGCGATGAAATCGTCTTGCAACAAGCGGCGATCGCTGCCCTTGGGGAAATTAAATGTATTGAAGCCGTCGATCGCCTCTTGCGTTTCGTCCAATCCAAAGATTGGCTGGTGCGTCAACGCCTCGCCGAAGCCCTGGGACATCTCCCCAGTGAAAAAAGCATCTCCGCCCTCAAATACATGGAAAAAGATAGTCATTTCCAAGTTTCTGAAGCAGCAACCTTCTCTCTGCAACGATTAGGGAGTCCAAAAAAATAAATTATCCAAGTTCTGCGGTGAAAAACTTGACTCTTCAGCCTGCGTAGGCAGGCTTTGTCCGTATAGCCCCACCCTTGAGGGTGTGGGTTTTGGGTATTTTATTTTTTGGAGTTCCCTTA
>NZ_JAMXOT010000480.1 GCF_024220515.1 Oscillatoria sp. HE19RPO | reverse complement strand
TTTCCCCGCATCCGGCTCCCGATAATCTAGCCAATTGGCTTGCTGGAGTGGATATAATCATGACAGGATTCATGTACTGCCGTCAAGTTTTTAGGTTTCCAGTTGTCATGGTTTCCATCAATATGATGAAGTTGTACTCGCTCTCCACCTAAGAACTTCATTTGACAATATCCACAAGTATGGTGCTGTCTTTTTAACGCGGCTGCTGTAGGGCCTGTATAGAGTTTAGAGTTTCTTTCGGACCAATAGGTTAGGTCTCCATCATAGGGAGATTTGTCCCCTTTGACGTTGATATGTCGGTGTTCGTGATAAGGAACCCGAGGAAATGCTTGTTGTATTAAAGCATCAACTTCATAGCGGTTGAGCTTTGTTTCTTTCGCGAACACTTTCCAGGCTCGGTTTGCCATAAAATATAGCGAAAACCTCGACCCGTCTAACCTACAATATTGGTGGTAATATCTCCATCCTCTGACTAGGCTTGAGAGCTTTTGCGCTTTAACTGACGCCCCATAATTAGAGTTGTTGACGATGGCTTTGACTTTCTTCCGAAATGCTTTATAATTGTCCTCTGAGGGGACAGTTCTAAATTTTCCGTTGTTTTGGACCTGGAAATGCCAGCCCAGAAAGTCGAACCCATCTGTCGCAGCTACGAGCCTTGTTTTGCTGGCTTTTATCTTTAATCCTCTGAGCGCTAGGAATTCTTCGACCTGGTGTAAGATTTTCTCAGCATCATCTTTGGGTTTGAGGATGAATACCATATCATCGGCATATCTAACCGAATTATGGATATTTTCAATTCCGTCTAAAGCG
The DNA here is from genome assembly GCF_024220515.1 of Oscillatoria sp. HE19RPO. Taxonomy (GTDB): domain Bacteria; phylum Cyanobacteriota; class Cyanobacteriia; order Cyanobacteriales; family Laspinemataceae; genus Laspinema. The sequence goes on along the minus strand of NZ_JAMXOT010000480.1, from coordinate 713 downwards.
ATGTTGGCTAATACCGGACTGACCACACCTCCCTGGGGAGTTCCTTGAGATGGAAACTCGGGGTTAACTCCTGTTTTCAAGCATGAGTATAGCCCTTGTTTGATAGATTGCGGGGCTATAATTTGCTTCATTAAGAAGTTATGGTCGATGCAGTCGAAGCATTTTTCAATATCCAGTTCTAGGATTCTCTTGTCTTTGCCATGAGCAAAAGACCGGAGACTGATATGGAGTATTTTCTGACAATCATGGGTTGAGCGTCCGGGTCGAAATCCATAGCTTCTCCCGTGAAAGACTGCTTCGTGGGCCGGTTCGATGGCGTATTTGACAAGACATTGCCATGTTCTATCTTGGAGTGTTGGGATTTTAAGAAGGCGGGTTGTTCCATCCTTTTTCGGAATGGGAATGGCTCTTAGTTGGTTGTGATGCCAATGTTGAGCTTGTGTTTTTAATACCCTTTCTAACTCAAATCTTCCCTGACAATTTAGAGATTTTTTGCCATCAACTCCGGCGGTTTTTTTTCCGGCGTTAAGTTGAGTTATCTGACGGATGGCCAGGAATCTAGCACTTCGAGATCTCAGAATGAGCTTTTGCAATTTGTTAGCTCTTGAGCGGTCTCCAACTCTAACCGCTTTCCACAATCGGCATTGCAGGCGGAATAGATTGCGTCGGAATTTCTTCCAGGGCAATTTCTTCCAAGATTCGCTATGAATTTT
>NZ_JAMXOT010000198.1 GCF_024220515.1 Oscillatoria sp. HE19RPO | reverse complement strand
TTCCTCAATTTAGGACAATCAGCAAAAATTGTCGCAGAAACCCGGTTTCTTGGCCTTTCGCAGGGGGTTCAGAAACCGGGTTTCTTTCCTCAATTTAGGACAATCAGCAAAAATTGTCGCAGAAACCCGGTTTCTTGGCCGTTGGGTGGGGGGGACGGTGCCATCTGGTCAACCGGGTTGTAAACCGATGCCTAGCGCTGTAGCGAGCAATACTCAAACGGTGTTCCGTGGATAAAAGACACCTGCCTTTTGACTTAGGGGTGCTTCTTCTTTTGGGTAGATGACTCATCAGGGGAGCAGGAGCCAAACTAAAGTGTTAGAAAACATGACAAGAGGATCAATTTATGTCTACTAACGGAAAGACAAAGTGCGTCCCTAATTTAGAGTACGATTTGCTGACCGTCATGCACAACAAGTGTGAAGCGGTGAATGCTTACGATACTTATATTGAAGATGCTCAAGCCGCCGGATCACAGCCTTGCGTGGAACTGTTGCAAAAGCTCAAGGAATCGGAAATGGATCAAGTCAAAGAGATCCGTCAACACCTGCAAAAGGTGATGCAAACCGCGTAATCGCGATCGCCTTGGAGATGGAATGGATTTTTCCAAGGATCGGACTGCGATTTCTAGGGAATCCGCAGATGCTTTTTCAACAGTAACCATCACAACAAGTCTGGGAAAAGCCATTTAAAACAACTCCAATAAAAAAAGTCGGGGAATTCCTGGAGGTTACTCCAGAAATTCCCCGACTTTTGTAATGGGAAAAGCTCAATCAGGGTTGAGTTTGAAATGAATCATCAACCCTGGATTGCTCGATAGTCGATTAGGCGATCGCCGCCATCTTCACATCGCTGTTCGCTAACAACTCTTGCAATTCATCGGCATCAACGGTTTCTTTCTCAATCAGGAGTTGAGACAGTTCATCCAAAACCTCCCGGTTGGAAACGAGCACCTCTTTAGCGCGTCCGTAGGCTTGTTCCACCAGATTGCGAACTTCATCATCAATCGCTGCGGCGGTTTCTTCGGAGAAGTCACGCTCTGCCATGATATCGCGACCGAGGAACATATTGCCTTGCTGACGACCGAGGGCCACTGGACCCAGGCGATCGCTCATTCCAAAGCGAGTGACCATCTGCCGTGCGACTCGTGCCACCTGTTGCAAGTCATTGGAAGCACCGGTGGTGACTTCTTCCTCACCGAAGACAATTTCTTCCGCAATCCGACCGCCAAGGGCCACTGCCATCTGATTTTGCAGATAGGACCGGCTGTACAGACCGGAATCCATGCGTTCTTCACTGGGGGTAAACCAGGTTAACCCACCGGCACGTCCCCGAGGAATAATGCTGATTTTTTGCACCGGGTCATAATCGGGCATTAAGGCACCGACTAAAGCATGACCCGCTTCATGATAGGCAACCAGAGTTTTGCGTTTTTCGCTCATCACCCGGTCTTTTTTCTCCGGTCCGGCAAGGACGCGATCGATGGCATCATTGATTTCATCCATCGAAATTTCGGTCAAATTGCGTCTTGCCGCCAGAATTGCGGCTTCGTTGAGCAGGTTGGAGAGGTCAGCACCCGTGAAACCAGGGGTCCGACGGGCGATTTTGTCGAGGTCCACATCCTTCGCCAGGGTCTTACCGCGCGCATGGACATTGAGGATTTCCCGACGACCGGCATAGTCAGGGCGATCGACCACCACTTGGCGATCGAAACGACCGGGACGCAATAAAGCGGCATCGAGGACATCGGGACGGTTGGTGGCGGCAATAATAATGATGCCGGTGTTGCCTTCAAACCCATCCATTTCGGTCAGGAGTTGGTTGAGGGTTTGTTCCCGTTCATCGTTACCACCGCCTAAACCGGCACCGCGTTGACGACCTACGGCGTCAATTTCATCGATAAAGACGATACAGGGAGCGTTGGATTTGGCTTGTTCAAATAAATCGCGGACGCGAGAGGCACCGACTCCCACAAACATTTCCACGAATTCTGAGCCCGAGATGGAGAAGAAGGGGACGCCCGCTTCGCCCGCCACTGCTTTGGCCAGGAGGGTCTTGCCGGTTCCCGGAGGGCCGACTAATAAAACACCTTTGGGAATCTTGGCACCAACAGCGGTAAAGCGATCGGCGTTTTTCAGGAAGTCTACTACTTCGCTCAGTTCTAGCTTGGCTTGCTCAATACCGGCGACATCCCCGAAGGTGACTTGGGTTTGAGGTTCCATTTGCACCCGTGCTTTGGATTTGCCAAAGTTCATCGCTTGAGAACCTGGGCCATTTTGAGCACGACGAAGCAAGAAGACTAAGCCCACTAAGAGGAGAACAGGGAAGAATAAGCTACTGAGTGCCTTGAACCAGAAGCCTTCATCGCCTTGAGGGGAGACTTCAATATTGACTCGGTGGTCAGTGAGGATGTTGAGGAGTTCCGGGTCATTGGGTAAATTGACGACAACCTTTTTGCCATCCTGAGCGGTGACTCTAGCTCGGGAGCGATCGGAGGTAATGACTACCTTATCAATGCGGTTGTTTTGAACTTCCTGGATAAACTGACTGTAGCGCCAGGTTTCCTCGTTTGATGTTTGATTTTCAAAAAATGTCGTTGCTACAAAGATAACAACGATCGCCAGCATTGCGTATAGTCCGGCGTTTCTCCATTTTTTATTCACCAGCGGTCCTCCTAGTTCTGGAATGGGGGGGTGTTTGGGCTATTTTTATTCTACTGTTGTTAACTAATGTTAACGTATTATCAGAATTTGCGGGGCGAGTGGTCAAGGAAAAGCTGCCGCAATTGGCTGAACCCTTGATGGGAGTAAGGATAAGCAATCGTTTGGGTTTCTGAGAAAACTTCACATAAAGGAATGACTTCTACCACACTATTACTATAGGCCAAGGCTTCAAACCCGCTCACCACGTCGGCTGTCCAGGGTTCGAGGATGGCAGGATGACCTTGATGGTTGAGGCAGTTCAGAAGTTGCGATCGCATCACCCCGGGTAAAATCCCTACCTCAATAGGCGGAGTCCACCACCGCCCCTCCCGCCATCCCCACAGATTTCCGGTACTGGTTTCCAACCAATTCCCTTGACCATCTATTAGAATAGCTTCCTGACAACCCTGCCGTTGAGCCGCTTGCAGCGCCAACCAAGCGGAGAGATAGTTGCCGGTTTTATGGGTCGGGAGCGATCTCATAAACAAAGAATCCGCCGCCACCCAAGCCTTCACCCCAACTTCTTGACGAATCGCCAACTCCGATGGTAAAATACGCCCTATAATTAATTCTCTCCCATCCGGGAAAATCGAAATCCGTAACACTGGCCACCCAGCCATCATCAACTCCGCCCCCTCCCGCACCCGCACCCAATCCGGTTCAGCCCACTGAAAGGGTTCCAGGGAGGATTTCAACCGCCGACAATGCGCCTGCCATGCAGTCAGGGGAGAATCCAAGGACTGCTCATAAACCCGTAGAGTGGTGAAAACAGTGGCCCCATACAGGAGAGCAGGGTCAGTAATTGAGAGTTCGAGGGTGCTAGAGTCGTGCAGAGAGCCGTTGTAGAACATTGGGGCTTTAACTATTTTTTATCCGGCAAAAATTGTAAAATTTGCTCTAGTAGTTGTTGAGCGGGATTATAATTTTCATCAAAAGAGAGGGCCATTTCACAAGCTGTTTTTGCTTCCTGCCAGCGTTGCAAATTTTGGTATGCACAGCCCAGCCGATAAGCGGGATAAGTATTGAGAAAACTAACATCAAATGGATCGCGTGTGTAGTAATTTCCTTCTTGACCTAGTTGCAGACACTTTTGAAAATAAGGAACCGCTCCCACGGTAAATCCTAACGCTATGAGTAGATCCCCAGCCAGTGCATTCAAAGGAGGAAAATTAGGACACCAGTCTAGTCCTCGTTGGCACAACATCCTTACCGTTTCATAGTCTTCCTGTTTCAAAGCTTGAGATCCAAAGAAATAAAGCATAGTCGGAACCCACAAAAATTCCGTAGGGGCTTCTCCATCAAGCACATAGTGAACAAGACCCTCGAAGAGTTCATCATAATACTCTTGCGCTTTTTCGCTTTGTCCTACATCCTGACACATACTTGCCAAACAGTAGAGATTGGACAAACTTAGCCCCTCCTCCTCGCGCATCCGTTCTAAGATAGGAATATTCCGCTCTCGGGCTTTTTGTTGTGTAAATTCCGGATTGCTGTAACCGTAATGTAAAATTTTGAGACTATCTAAATCTCCTCGAAAACGACCGGCAATTTTTTCTCCACAATACATTAAACGTTCATGTAAGCGACCTTCATATTTGATATCTTGGTGATTTCTAAATAATCTCTGAAATTTCCCACCTACTTCCTTTGTTTCTGACCCAACATCTATTAATATCATCGAATAGGCTAAAACCTCTGAATTAGCAACAAGGGCTTCTCTAAAGTTTTCAGAATTGACAACTAACTCTTCATCAGCATCTAAACTCAAAATCCATTCACCCGAGGCTTGAGATACCGCATAGTTTCGAGCGGCTGCAAAATCATCGCACCACTCAAAGTAAAAAACTTGAGCACTCTGCTGACGGGCAATTTCCGGCGTTCCATCCTGCGAACCCGTGTCTACAACAATCATTTCATCTACATAAGGTTTGACGCTCTGTAGACATCGGGTAAGATTATTTTTTTCATTTTTGACAATAGCGCAAAATGAAAGAAATGGTTTGTTCATATAATCAATACAATCAACAATTAAAATTCAATGGTGTTTTATTTAGTAGCAATGACATTCAAGCTAATTAAGGTATCTAAAATCCTTAAGCTACTACAGTCATTAAATAAATTAAACTCCGAAACGGGTTCATAATCCTTAAAGCCTACTTCCTCCAAATAAAAAGCTAAAGTTTCAGCATCAAAGCCGACTTTGTGTACATCATATTGATTGATTTGTCCTCCGTATAAAATTCTCATCAAATGAAGACGTTCAATGGGCGTCATATTAGGATGAAGATACAGCCAACATAGGGCTTTTAAATCGGGAACACTTAACAATAGTTTCCCACCGGGTTTAAGAACTCTATGCCATTCCTTTAATGTATCAATTAATTCATTATTTAAGCTATGATGAAAATGTTCTAAAACATGACTAGCATAAATTACATCCACCGAATCACTTTCAAACTGACTCAGATTAGAAGCATCACTGATAAAGTCTACTTCAGGTCGATCTTCAATATCTACAATTTTCCAATCTGGTTTGATTTCCGTACCCCCGATATGGAGCTTGACTTGATTCATAGTTGATTTTAACGCCCTTACAATTGTAAACTTTGATCGCCAAGATATGGTTCTTACGGTTAGCTCATTTTTAATTGAGTTTTTGAGATGGCCTACGAGTGAATGAGGGTTACAGACTTCCTAAACAAATGTTGACGAAAGTCACTTGATGTGTATTTCATGCCAGAGTTACTGGTTTATTCTCAGCGCGAAAGTGAAAACGCTATAGATAGTGCTTCGGTATTCTCCGAACCCCTAAAAACAATGAGCGCACGGCAAGTGTTTGACCCAGAACCATAAAATGACGATCAGACTTATAATATCATGCTTGAGCATGATTCAATCAGTCTGGATTGTAGAAAAATGCTTTGGGCTAAACTGCTGAGCAGGGAAGGCTTTCTTAAGTTTTGTTTTCTGAACTTCCGACCAAATCAAGGGGAAATGGGTTAAATGCTTAACAAATTGTAACTTTTTTACAGAGGTAAGGCGTCCGTTCAATATGTTAATCTGAGCATATCATTTAAATCTCCATGCTAACGGTGACTGAATCCTAGAGGAAATAATTTACCTGTGCTACAGTATAGCTTCGGAAACTAAATTTCCAGACCCTAGCAAGTCTGTAAAGACTGACTAGGGTATAAAAACCCTTTGATCAACGCAGTAGGGTTGATTTTAAAATGAACCGAACAAGTATATGGGGTTTATGCGTAAGTCTTGGTAAAGTGGCGTTATATCGTGAGGAATTCGGTTTGTGTTGAGTAAATTTCCAACTTAAAATTTGAGACAATCTAGCCCTCCCTAATCATTACTTAACTCTATAATCAATCAAGGATATTATATGCCCGTTTTTATTGATAGCTTGAAGAAAAGTGGACACCTAGACCAAATTGATTTAACCCTCTGTCAGGTGGGTTCTCGTAAATTAGGAGAGCAAGATGACTGGGGTAATCAAGGGTGGGATATCTTTGCACCTAAGTTGACTATCTATGGATTTGATGCTGACGCTGATGCCTGTGATTCAGCTAATGCTGATCTAGAAAAAAAAGAAGCAAATTGGAATGAAATCCATATCCCGCTTGCACTGGGAAATTCTGCAGGAGAATCTACACTTTATGTTACAAAACACCCCATGTGCAGTTCTTTATACCAACCTAATGAACCCTATTTAGAAAGGTTGGGAGGGATGATTCCTGAGCTCATGAAGTTAGATTTTACAGTTGAAATAGAAACTACCACTTTAGATTTTTTCTGTCAGTCCGAAGAAATTGAGAAAATTGACTTTTTACAAACTGATGTTCAGGGAGCGGACTTAGATGTATTGCAAGGGTGTTCTTATCTTTTGGGTAAAAGCATTTTAGCCGTTAAATCTGAAGTGTTATTTGCACCTTTATATGAAAAATGTCCCTTATTCGCTGATGTAGATAGTTTCATGAGACACAAAGGCTTTAGCTTATTTACTTTAAATACTGCATACCGTCCTCGCCAATGTTCCCCTATTGTATCTCATTATGGTGGACAATTACTATGGGGAGATGCTTTTTATATGCGAGATCTTTTAGGCAATAGCCCTACAGATTTAAAAACGCCGTACCATCTTCTTAAACTAGCTTGCATCGCTGACTTGATGGATTGTACAGATTATGCCCTGGAATTGCTCCAATATCTGACTTTGAAACATGGAAGTAATCCTAAATACAATTGTGCGAAGCAGATCGTAGAAGGGCTATCTCAATTTCCAGAATTAGTGAAAAATGGATTAGAATCGCTTTCAGTAATTCAACAAATCCAAAGTTATATTATCACTTAATTTTGAGGCATTTACAAAATTAACCCAGCCAGCACTATTTTGAATTTAAAATAATTCTATACTCGGGCATTTTTTAAATAAACCCCTTTGGTTAGCCCCCTTTAGTTTGATATTAGGTTCATATAATTGGACCACATTTTTTGGTAGGTTCTCTCCATATTTCGGGTGAATTCTTCAGCATTCCAGAGAGAAGATATTTGGCGAGAGTGCAACATACGCCAGGATATTTCTTTACGGAGTGGTGCATCTTTACCCAAACGAATTCCCCAGTTTACATATTCCTCATCCGTCCAAGCAATTCCTTCGTTGACACCTACATTCATCATCATCGTATAGCTATTACGCGAGGCAAATTGCTCTCCAACTCTCGTCACCAAAGGAATTCTCATCCACAATGTTTCTAATGTAGTAGTTGCACCATTGTAAGGATAAGTATCCAAAACTATATCCGCGATACTGAGGTTAGCACGGTGAATTTCCTCTGAGGCAACCTCGGGCAAAAATCGTAACCGATCGTCTTCTAATCCGAGTTCGTTCGCCATCTGCTTAAAAAAGCCTTTCACTGACTCTTGGTCTCCACTACTTTTAACCAAAAAATAACTCTTGGGGACTTGTTTAATAATTTGTAACTGTAATTTTACATTATTAGGATTGCGTTTATACCCCGTTTGTCCGCTAAAATAGACGACGGCATCATCTGGAATCCCTAATTGATCGCGACGCAAGGTGGGAATGCCCACTTCAAATCCATCCACCGCAAGGTAAACCTGTGGAATCCGCCAGATCTTTGCTACATAATAGTTTTGAGCCGATTCAGGGAGAACATAAGGATCTGCTAAAAAATAATCGACGGCTGGCAAATCCGAGGCATCTGAACCCAACCATGTCACTTGAATGGGTGCAGGCTTTAAAGCTAAAACTGGAGCAATTAAATGATGCGTTAGGCTATCTAAATCAACTAATATATCAATTTTATCGTCAGAAATTGATTTTGCAATTTCAATAGGACTGAGCCGAGATACATCATGAAATTTAAAAACTCTTTCAGCAATGTATGATTGTAAATCATCATTTTGATAGCGTAACGAGTAAGCATAAATCTGGAACTTTTCGGGGTTATGATAGGCAAATAGCCAACGCGCTATCCAGCCAACGGAGTGTCTACAAAAACAGCTTGAGAGGTAGCCAATTCTTAGAGAGTTACCACGAGATCCGAGATAAGACGATTTATACCTATCCTGTTTTACTCCCTCAGCAAGCGCAGCTTGAACTTTTGTTTGATAAAACTGAGCAAACTGACTCCGAAATTCATGGGTATTTTGAGGAGTGTCAGTGAAATAGGGGGGGAAACTAAGTGTTCCCATCAAACCTAGAAGAAAATCTAATGGTAAGGGGGGATCTTTATCCATCAAATCACGCATTAACCTCTGATAATCTAGGGAAGTTTCATAGGAGTTTTGCCAGGCTCCTCCCTGATTTAGCAGAGATTTCATTGTTAGATAGCTGGCGCTAATCTGGTGTTCAAGAGATGTAGAAGATTTTATGGATACTTGATTACAAACTTCTATACTTTGCTTAAATAAGCCTATCCTTTGATATGCCTCAGCTAAATTAATCAGGACTGACAAGTTATGAGGTTCCAGTTTTAAGGATAACTCGGCATATTTTATAATGATATCTGTCGATACCACTTGATTCTTGATGAACCGATCAAGTTTGGTTAAAAGTAGTTTTTTAAAGCTTAAAATATCTATGTTTTCAAATGTTAATTTTTCTAACCAGTCTATTGTATGTGTTGAATGCGGAAAAAAATCTAAAAATTTTTCTAAAAAAGTCAAGAAATTAGAGCTTCCTTGATTCTTCTTATAATCCAACAGTTTTATCAACATAGGATGGAGCAGAGCATAATCATTTTGGGGGAAATTAGAAGAGAAAATTGTATGATTTAAAACCTCATCTAACTGGTCTGGGAACAGCTCAATTACGCAGTCCAAAATCGAGTAAACATTAGTATAATTTTCAAGAGATGCTTGTCGGATAGCTTCTGTTTGTAAAATGTCAATCAAATCTCCTGTATCGGCTCGATTCTCCTCTCTCTCTAGTTTTGATCTGACTGCATCCCAGGTGATTTTAGCAGTTACTTTCTTACCCTGAAGTAACCTCATTAATCCCAAATGCCAGTAAGAGGAGATTTGTGACGGTTCCTCAACAATTACTTGTTCATAAAGTTGTGCAGATCTTTCGTAGTCACCTTCCATCCAAAGTTCATAAGCTTTTGGCTCTAAAATGTTACTCTGGTTTTCAAAAATCACCCTATCAACTCCTATTATTTATAATAAAACAATTACTATTTTTGTATAAAAAATAATTTTAGTTTTTATACAAACTTAAAATTATCTCTATCTAAGGCGTTGTTTCAAGATACTTAAGCCACATTTGTTGGTAAGCATTTTCTATTTCCCGAGCAAACTTTTTACCATTCCAGAGTGGTGCATTGTGGCGAGAGCGCAGCAGTCGCCAGGATATTTCTTTCCGCAATGCAGAATCTTCCCCTATGCGAATTCCCCATTCCACATATTCGTCATCGCTCCAGGCAATTCCCTCTGTTACACCCACATTCATCATCATCGTATAACTATTGCGAGCCGCAAATTGCTGTCCAACTCTTGTAACTAAAGGGATACCCATCCACAAGGTTTCCAGAGTAGTTGTAGCACCATTATAGGGGAATGTATCTAGTACCACATCTGCGATACCAAGGTTAGCTCTGTGAGTTGATTCTGTGGCAGCTGGAGGCAAAAAGCGCAGCCGATTAGGATCCACTCCTTCTTCTTCGGCAAGCTTAGTAAAGAAGCTTTTGATAGATTCTTTATCGGCAAAACCCTTAATCAAAAAGAAGCTATTAGGGACATTTTTAATGATTTTCATTTGTAGTCGCGCTGTATTCAAATGGCGCTTAAATCCTCGCTGTCCACTGAAATATACGACTGCATTATTGGGAATCTCTAACTGATCCCGACGAAGAGTCGGTACACCTACCTCAAACCCATCCACTGCTATATAAGTGTCGGGTAAGCGCCATATTTTTTCAGAGTAGTAATCCTGAGCCTCTTCTGGCAACACATAGGGATCCGCCAGAAAGTAATCAATGGCTGGTAAACCGGAAGCATCCCACCCCAGCCAAGTTACTTGAACTGGCGCGGGTTTTAGGGCCATAACTTCAGAACTGACATCGAGAGTAATACTATCTAAATCAACTAAGATATCAATTTCATCTTGAGAAATTTGTTCGGCTATTTCTATATTATCTCCTCCAAATTTATGAGCCTTAAATACTTGACTTTCATACCAGTCTTGTAAAGGTTCTCCGGTGTAACGATAGCTCACAAAATAAATATAAATTTCAAACCTATCGCGATCGTGATGTTGGAACAACCATCGCGCTAACCAACCTACCGAATGACTTTTCAGACAATGGGAGACATAGCCAATTTTCAAAGGTGCGGATTCCGCCCCCAAGCCAGTTTTTTTACGATTAAGATGTCTTTGTTTATAGCGTTTTACTGCTTCAGGGTCATAACTTTGAAGATAAGACTGGCAAAGACCCATGAGTTGATTTTGCATCAAGCGGGTTTGTTGGGGTACGTCCTGAAAATAAGGTAAAAAGAAGCTGGAAGTTATCAAACGTGCTACTGTAGGTTGGTCTATCTCTGTGGGAGGTTCCTTTACTAGGTTTGATATTAGTAATTCGTGTCGCTTTAATAGCTCACAGGCTTCGTCCCAGTACCCCCCAGCGCACATCAATCCTCGAAGTAGCAAGTGATTGGCAAAAATTTTATGCGGTAGCTTTTCAACAATCGAATAACACCACCGAGCGATTTCAATTCCCAAAGAATAGTATCCAGAATCTTGATAAAAAGCAGCTAAATGTCGCAGGATTTCTGGATTACTGTCATCTATCCGTAGGCACAACTCCATGAGCGATGAAGCCATTGATAGGTTTCCCAGGGAGTACCCTATGTCTGCAACAGCGTGCAATATAACCCTGAAAAAATCAGGATGGGGGTGGACGTGGGGCATACACAGTGCTGCAAACTCTAAGGATGATCGCTGTAATGGGGCCAATTCTAAAACCTTCTTTAAAATTGGCATTAGCCGCTCGGCATCAATGCTCCCGGGTTGCTGATTATGAAGCAGTTCAATGATGCTCCATTCAATCATTTCTTCTGGACTAAATTTTTCGAGTTGGATTGCCAGTTGAATCAGATCGAGTAGGTTATTCAGATTTGTAGGCTGAATCTCGCGGATATGCCCTAGTATCAGCCAAGCCGGTGAATATTCTCCTAATGCTTTCTGCCGATCGGCTTCTTTTTTCAGAACTTCTATCAGTTCTTGTGTCCACTGCTCCAATTCTTCTGGGTCGCCCTCCAGCATTCCTAGAAGCCACGTTGTTTGAGCTTCTGCCTCTTGGCCCTGTAATAGGACCATTAATCCCAGATACCAATAGTGCAACTTTACATCGGGTTCTATTTCTATAGCTTGTTCATAAAGACTTGCAGCTTTGCTATACTCACCCTTAAGGAGATATTGATAGGCCTGCTCGTGCCAATTACTGAACTGACTTAAAACACTATCAAAGGTCATAGAATCAATGAATCAATTTAGGTGCAGGAACTATATTTTTCTCAAAAGGTAAATATCGGTGGTCTTCGTTTATTTAGAGCTAGGTTAAATGAATTGAATAAATGGTATGGATATAATAGGGATGAATTCTATTAACTATAGCGGCCCGTTCTCGATTTTTTCAATAGTTTGAGGGATGGTTTATATTGTCGGTTTGGCCCTCTGGATAGGTGTATTAAGTAGTTGGGTTGGTGATAGCTAGTTTAAGAAAATGAGAGAGGGTAGTGTAAACTCCCCTCTCTAATTGCTCTTGAGTTAGTTGAGTGTTCTTAGCAGTTCTTTAATATCCTAACTATTCAAGAGTCTTCATAGCACCGCAGGTTGCACCAACACCAGGTGCTGCAGCCACAGTCGGGGCTGTGTTAGGTGGCTTGGGATCGGCTTCCTCACAAAGAATGGCGCGCGTCGTAGCTTGAGAGGTAGTTGGATCGGTGACAGACCAGACGAGTCCGGCGTAAGGTTTGAGGCTGTTAACACGAGTTTTCGCTTGGTTGTTAACGCTACTTGGTAAAGTACCACCTGCAGCCACCATCGAATACTCGTAATTTGTTGTTTGGGTTTGAATACCCACGCCTAGATTTGCCATATCTGTGGCAAAGCCATTACGCTCCAAAAATACTGCTTGCTGCGCCCGGTTCATAGCACCAATATTGTTACGAGCTTCAACCTGTTTGGCTTTGTTAGTCTGGCTTAACAGTGAGGGTAATGCGACAGCAGCCAAAATACCGATGATAATGACCACGACGAGCAGTTCGATTAAGGTGAAACCCTCTTCTCGATTTTTTTGATTGATATGTTGGAGGAATTTGGCTTTAAATTCGGTCTTCATAAGAATATGTCTCCTTGGGGTGTGGGATGCTTGCTTTCTAACTCCTGGAGATAACTTACCCACCTTTGTTCAGTTTCATATCACCGGGCGTAAAAATTTTTTTGAGTTTAGGTGGATCTCTCCAAAAGCACATACAGAAAAGTTTCTAGGTAGGTTAAAAGCTTAGTCATTGTCTCAAACGCCGTTGTTGAGGTCTCGCGTTCGAGGGTGGCTGGATGTACGGGTCTGATAGTCAGGAAGCGTTCTACCAAAGATTTGACCGATTGGGTATCCTGCCAAAGCGGCAACAGGCAAGCGGCTATACTACTCTCAATAAAGATTGGGGCCAAGGTGGGAGCATGAACATACCGACTGATTTCAAAGGATTTTTGGTGGGTGATGCACTCAAGCAAATCCGTTCTAGCTTTTGGGTTTCTAAGTTGAGGATGCAGACGAACTGAAGCACCCTGCCAGTCCGAGTCTGTCCATTCGGAAACCGGAAGAAATGAAATATCTTGTTCAGGAGGACCACACCAGAAGTCGAGCAGCCGATTCACTGGGTGCAACAACTCCAGTATATGCATCCGTTCTTCTACAGAGAGTTCGGGCAAGCTCATTCCCAGGAAGATCGGTAAATTCTCTGGTTCCTCAAACAATTCCATTAACTCCCACCGTCGCCAATCTACCATGCTAATAAATTCTAATTTGGCTGCTTTCAATGCGGCGAACATCTCAGGAATTGTGTAACCCTTATCTCCCTGAAATAAATAATTCATCATGTACCACTCTTCATTGTCTTCATGCTCCTGTTGCCAGGTTTTAGTTTTCAGAAGAACTCCATCTTTGAGTGCCTTCATGGTATCGCGTACTACAGAAATTTCCATCTCTCCTGGATTCTCATCCATCAATCCCATGATTTTAAAAATTTCCTGTGCCCGATACCAGAAATATCTCTGTAGGGAACTATGAAAGTTAGTTCTGATAATTCCTTCGGGCTTTAACACTGACTTCATCGCCTCCAGTCCGAGGACTGGATTAGGTAAAAGATACAAAACATCATCATTATTAATATAATCAAATGTCATGCCCAAGCTTGCCACTTCTTCTATCGGCAAAACATAAAAATCTGCTTCAAACCCGTAATATTCTAGGCGTTGACGTGCAAGCTTTACAGATTCTTCTGAAATATCGATTCCTATAATTTTAGCGCCGGGATTTGCTTCGGCAAGAGCTAATGATTTATATCCGCTACCACATCCAGCATCTAAAATAAACTTCCCTTCGCTATTTATGAATTTTTGATTTCTTAAATAAAAAGGGGTTGCCAAATTATGTTTAAATAAAAAATTGTAGTTGTCTTTAGGAGTGTCTTCTATGCTTCTTCTAGGATAAGGACCTTTTTCAAATTGTTGACGGATTTTTTCGAGGATTTCTAAGTTTTTATTATCCATTATTGATGTATATTATCTAAATAAGCAATGGAACGTGAATACTTGAACCGTTCGGCATGAAGGAGGTCAGAGTTGAGTCAATTAAAATGTGCAATAATTCATTTAGGCTGACTACTTATGTGGACCATGCAAAGGTATTGTTTTTCTGGTCAGGACGAGGCAGAGTAAGATAGAACTGCTCAACCCAATACAAGGACTCTTCCCTGAGCATTGCTCGCCCCGCTCCCTACTCATTCATTCCCTTCTCCGGTGCCGCCCATCCCTGGCGCATTTTCTCCTCCTGTTTCAGGAACAATTGGATTTGGCACTGCTGAACCATTATTGGGCCGATCGCCACCAGGTAGCAATAGGTCACCGGAAGTGGGGATCGTGGCTAGGGCAACCCGATCGCCTCCCACAGACCTCAGCAAATCCAGCACCTGCATCACGTCATTATAACTGGCCATCTTCGACGCCGAAAGCACAATCAATCCCTCGGGTCTGGCTCTTTTATAAGTCAACAATAACTGATACAGTTGCTCCCGGGTCACCGGCTGTTTATCCACATACGTTTGTCCCAGTTGGTCCACGCTGACAAACAGTTTCAACTCTTGCATCTGTACTGTCCCTGTCTCCGCTTGGGGCAAATCTACATTCACCGCTTGTTGGCGGGTCAGTTGCAATGCCGCTAGGAGGAAAAAGGTCAAAATACAAAAGATGACATCAATCAGGGGAATCAGCTCAATCCGAGCTTCTTCCGTTTGTGAATCATACCCGTTAATCTTCATCCGGCGATCGCCTCCCAGAAATTCAAAGGGGTGAGTGGCAAGCGGTAGGAACTCCCCCCGCTTCATTGAACTTAATTCGACGACTGATCCGAGGAATTCAAACCATCAATCTTGTTGGCTCTATCCTGGGGCTGATCCCCTATTTCTGGGTAGCCTTTACTATGATTCACAGACCCTTCGGGCTTAACCGTAAACCCACTGTCTGGCACCGTTCTAGTTGCCCAAGAGGCGGTAGTTTCGGGTGCACCACTGCGATTGTGGTGGATTTGGCTCCAATATTGGCGATACAGCAACTCCAATTCATTCCCGCATTTGCGGAAAATTTTGACCTGGTTAACGAGCAAACCTTGAAATAGACGATAGAAGGCTAAACTCGTAATCGCCACAATCAGACCAAATGCGGTACTGACAAGGGCTGCACCGATGCCGGTAGTCACTCCAGCGGTGGCTCCTGTGCCGATGTCTCCCAGGCGGATGGACCCGAGGGATTCGATTAACCCCAGAACCGTCCCGAGTAACCCGAGTAACGGTGCTAAGGCAATGACAGCTTCTAATACTTTATCACCCCGACGCATGGTGGTGATTTCTTCTTCTGCCCCGGCTTCTAATGCTAACCGAAAGACTTCGGGGTCAGCATTTTGTAAGCGCAAAGGGGCATGGAGAAAGCGCCCGATCGGGCGTTTGCTGGCTTGTCGGGCCACTTCCTGGGCGACTCGCCAATCATATCGCGCCGCTTCTAGGACGCGATTAGCGGTTTCTTTTTCTTTGCTGACGACGGTTGCCCAAAACCAACTGCGCTCTAAGATGGTGGCGACGGCTAGGATGGATAATATCAACAAGGGCCACAACGGCCACATGGATACGCCGCCTTTCTCAAAAATATCTTGGATAGTGTCTATATTCACGCTTTAGGGGTCCTGATATCAATTGCGATCGCCTGGGGTGGAAACTCCGAGCGATTTAGGATATGGCATCTCTATTGTAGAAATTTAAGATAGTTTACAACCAGTCTGGGAGGATTCGGTAGAATTCCAGAATAGGGTGGGCGCTACGGACGCCTCCGGGAGTTTTCAGCGAAACCTCTGGTCACCCATCTACCATACTAAAAAGATGCCTTCTTTGGGGTTTCAGTATCCCCGGTTCAATGTTCTCATTATGAAAATCAGCGAAACAATGCCTCGATGGTTGACTTTGGGATTCGCCTTCCCCTTAATTTTCCTCAACAGTTGGCTGTTGCTGGTGGCGTTTGATTATTTTGACAAGATCATCAGTATCCTGCTTGCAGCCTCGTTGCTGGCGTTTATTTTGGACTATCCGGTGAATCTCCTAGAGCGATATGGGGCCAAACATACCCCTGCGGTGATTCTGGTGTTTCTCTTGACCTTACTGACGTTGGTGGGGTTGGGGATCACCTTGGTCCCGATCGCCTTGGAACAATTGACGGAGTTAGCCAATCGTTTGCCGGTTTGGATTAAATCCGGTGCGGCGCAACTCCAGACCCTGCAAGAAATCGCGATCGCCCGAAATTGGCCAGTAGATTTGAGTGGATTGACGACTCAACTCACCGAACGCCTTTCGGGTCAGTTACAAAATCTCACGGGTCAAGTCCTGAGTTTTGCCGTGGATACGGTGGGTCGCGTCTTTGATGTGGTGGTGACGGTCATCTTAACGTTCTATATGCTCTGGCGCGGACGTAGCCTTTGGGAGGGCTTATTACAATGGTTGCCTCCCCGTCTGGCAAAAGAGATGCGGTTCTCTCTCGGCAAAAATTTCCATAATTATTTTGTGGGTCAAGTCACGGTAGCTTCTTTAATGGGAGTTTCAATGACTTTGGCGTTTTTGGTGTTGCGGGTCCCGTTTGGTCTGTTATTCGGTTTAGTGGTTGGCGTGTTGAGCCTGATTCCGTTTGGGGCCGGTTTAAGTATTAGTTTGGTGAGTATCTTAGTTGCGTTTAATAATTTTTGGCTGGGGGTGAAAGTTTTAATTGTGTCGGTGGCGATCGAGCAAAGTATCGAAAGTGGCGTGGCACCGCGATTGTTGGGAGGATTTACGGGTCTTAATCCAGTCTGGGTGTTAATTTCGCTGTTGATCGGTGCGAAGTTGGGAGGAGTCTTGGGGGTTCTGATTGCAGTGCCTCTAGCTAGTTTTATCAAAAGCACCGCAGACAGTTTGCGATCGGAGGTGGCAGACAGTCCGCAGCCGGTTGAAGTCTCCAGTGCTCACTGATTTTATAGAGTAGCCCGCGCAGGCGGGCTTTGTCCGTATAGCCCCACCCTTTAGGGTGCGGGTTTTTTCTGAAGGATAAAACAAGCGATCGCCTTCCTGAAGATTCAGGAGGGCGATCGCTTGTTTTATGGATGGGGTTGGGTGTTGGGGGCTTATTCTTCTGCGCCTTGAATTTTGAGTAAGGCGAAACCGAGGACTAAACCGACCATGACTAAGGCAAAGGCTAAAGAGGCTGTTGTGAAAATTTCACCAGACATCGTTTAAGTTCTCCTAATTTATGGGATGAGGACAAGTCCTAGCCAGACCGCTAAACCGATTGCGGTTTAAACCCGCACGGAGTATTGTAGAACACTTCGGACCTGCTTCTGCCTGGAACTGCGCGGTAGTTTTGGACAGGGCGATCGCTCCTCTCCCCCTTCCTTACCTAAGACCCCAGGGCCAGCCTTGACTCAACCGAACCAGAAACCGGGTTTCTGACCTTAATATGTTGCAAATAGCCAGAGATTTTGTCGAGAAACCCGGTTTCTAACTCTGCCGAAATTTTATTAACTTTGACTTTTCTTGACCTTCTGCAATCTTGTGGCGGAGATTTTCTACCGGAGGTTAGATCCATTTGTTCGCCCACGATTGTAGCATTAGCGGTGGAGGCATACGAAAATTTATGGAAATTCAAACACCCGATTGGGTAAAACACGCGGTTTTTTATCAAATCTTTCCCGATCGCTTCGCCCGAGGGACTCAGCCTCGTGAGCTACTCTTGAAGCACAGTCGTTGGGAAGATTGGCACGCTATTCCGACTCTGCAAGGATATAAAGGAGGAAATCTCTGGGGCGTTATAGACAAACTGGACTATTTACAAGAGTTGGGGATTAATGCTATTTATTTTACCCCCATCTTTCAATCGGCGAGTAACCACCGTTATCACACCCATGATTACTATCAGGTGGACCCGATGTTGGGGAAAACAGGGGCGTTTCGAGAACTGTTGTTAGAGGCGCATAACCGGAATATTAAAGTGGTGCTGGATGGGGTCTTTAATCATGCCAGTCGGGGCTTTTTCTTTTTTCACGATATTTTGGAAAATGGCCCTCATTCTCCCTGGGTCGATTGGTTTAAAATTCATGATTGGCCTGTGTCTCCCTACAATGGGGATTTTCCGGCTAATTATGAAGGGTGGGCGGATAATCGGGCTTTACCAGTGTTCAACCATGATAATCCCGAGGTGCGGGAATACATTATGGAGATTGCGGAATATTGGATTAAGTTTGGAATTGATGGGTGGCGGTTGGATGTGCCGTTTGAGGTGAAAACGGAAGGGTTTTGGCAGGAGTTTCGCGATCGCGTCAAAGCAATTAATCCCGATGCCTACATTGTCGGCGAAGTCTGGGGTGACTCCCGTCCCTGGTTGGATGGGACTCAGTTCGATGGGGTGATGAACTATCTGTTTACCGGACCCACCATTGCCTTTACTGCGGGCGATCGCGTTGATTTGAGTCAAGTCAAGGGCCGGGACTACCAAACCACCCCTCCGATGTTTGCCGGGGATTATGCGGAAAAAATCCAGGAGTTGTTGGAAATGTACCCCTGGGAAATCCAACTGACTCAGCTTAACCTTCTGGCTTCTCATGATACGGCACGTCTGCTGTCGATCGCCGGAGATGATAAACCTTCGGTCGAGTTGGCAACGCTCCTATTAATGACCTTCCCCGGTGCTCCGAGTATCTACTATGGGGATGAAGTCGGTTTACCGGGTCGTGTGGACCCCGACTCCCGTCGCGGTTTTCCCAACGAAGAAGATTGGGACCGGGAAGTGCTCGACTATCACCGCCAACTAATTACCCTGCGTCATGCTCATCCGGCTTTGCGGACCGGCACTTATAAGGTGTTATCCGCTCAGGGAACCCTCTATGTCTTCGCAAGGCAGTTACCGGAGGAAGAACTGATTGTCGCCGTTAATGTCGGCACGAATGCCTCTGAGCAGACGGTGGATGTCTCTGGGTTGAACGCTCATCCTGAGAAGTTGTTATATGGGAAAGCTCAGGTGTCTTGGCAGGATGACCAGCTGAGTTTAACGGTTCCCCCTCGCAGTGGGTGCATTTTGGGGTGACATCCTCCCTCGGTGAATCTAAAGATTACACCGAGGGCTTCCCAACCTCACGATTAGGCATTGCTCTTTCATGAGGGGGTTGGGTTGTTTGTGGTTATTCCACTCAACCTCCTCTTTCTCTAATCTGTCAATTCACATCCCTGGCAAGGTTTCACCTATTCATCACAGATTTTTGTCCCTGTACTGAGGATCGCCTCATACAAACTTGAAAAGATGACTGTTGAGGCGATCGCAAAGTTTAAAAATCAAGAAGAGATCGGGGCGTAACGAATCATTGAAGCGGACAAAGTTGTAATATTTTTGTTGAAAGCGAAAGTTGCTTTCAATCGCTCAATTCAACTCTTCAAGAAAGTAATTTAATAAGGAACTCTAAGTAATGGGTTTTTCACCTTTAGTTTTATGTCAATTGGATAAGAATGAGGCTAACCTTATTGTTTCTAGATGTATAGGAGAATTTAGTTGGATTATTGCTTTCTTCTATGGTGAACATATGGAAAATTCACCCGCTTCCATAAATAAAATAAAAAGCAGTATTCCTGATTTAGCTTCTATTTCTAAGGAAAAGATACTTTTTCTTGATTTTCTACCTTCTAATGAAGAATTCCGTGCTTATCTTTATTCAAAATGGAGAGAGCAGTGTCCTTCACAAATCTCTACTCAGTCAATCTCGTTGATGCAGCAATGTTTTGAACTTGGCTTAACTGATCAGAAACGTATAGTCCTAGAACAACTTTTTTACCAAAGTATTTTTCAAAATGCAGAAGAATTTTTACCATGCTTGCTAGTGATTAATACACGATACAAATATCTAGTAAAACGAAATTTCATGCGCAATGATTTAGATTCAAATTTGTTAGAAAGTGTTTTGACCGGGATATCAATGATTGAGTCTCAAAATGAAGAATTTTTTTGTAATAAATTGAAGGTTGCAGAATTTTTAAAGCCGAATGGTTTTACTAATAGGGATTCTATAGTTTCGTCATCGTTAGCCTGCAATTTAGATGTAGCCATAGCAAACTTCCTTGATAATGCTGAAGATTTGCTTTTGTCTGTAGACCCTAAAATTACAGGAAATCTTAGTAGATTTGAGGGATTGAAAACAACAAAAAAATTTGAAGAATCTTTCTCTATGCTTGAAGACCATATAAAAAAGTTGGCAGAAAAAGCAATTAGCAATTTAATAAGTGGAAGCTTTTCTGGAATAAAGTTAAAGAAAATTACACTGTCCAACCAAATATCATTTTATAGAATGAGAATTAATGAAAAGTATAGAATTCACTTTCAAGGAACACCGAATGAACCAATATTTATAAATATTGGTTCACACAAATTATATGAGTTTGGTTATGTAATTGATTGAATACTTAGTACGGGGACAAAAATTGTAGAGCCTTACGAAACTCGGAGCGGTGGAGGTAGAAATCGAGGCAGAAGCGGCGGATAAAATCCAAGCCAAGGCGAAACAACCTCTGCTCGCGCCGTCCATGAGACTTGCGCTTGAGAGGCTGCTGTTGGTGTAGCCAGAGACCGGCAGTCATCGCCCAAGTGAAAGCGATCGCGAGTAATGCCAGCAGCTTGCTCAACTTCTGCGAGTCTCGAAAATGGGTCGTTTCGAGGTTGAAGCCGCGAGTCTTGAGCGCACCGAAAAGCGTCTCAATGCCCCAGCGACGGGCATATAGCTAGTCTAAATCAGTTTGACAATGGATCTAAGACTTTCAGTCTTGGAGTGCGAGCATCTTGCTCGCTATCTTTCCATTCATAACTCTGATTATCCCACGCCTTTCCAGAATGGTAAAAGTCAATTGAGTGGGGTTAAATACCCCACTCAATTGACTTTGGGAGTCGTTTTTATAGAGTAGCCCGCGCAGGCGGGCTTTGTCCGTATAGCCCCACCCTTGAGGGTGTGGGTTTTTAGAAACTATCTTATACCGAAACCAAACTGGGAATCAGTACCTTGTCGATCGCATGAATCACCCCATTGTCCGTCAGGCAGTCGGCACTCAACACTTTAGCATCATTGATTTTGATTCCATCGGAGGTATCCACCCCCACCACTGAACCTTCCACGGTTTCTGCTGAAGCTAACTCCTCCAAATTATCCTTCCGCACATCTCCATTCAGAACGTGATAGGAGAGGATTTTCTGCAACTTCGGAATATCTTCCATCAAATTGGCAATGGTATTAGAAGGCAGGGCGGCAAAGGCTTGGTCCGTGGGTGCAAAAACGGTATAGGGTCCGGGACTCTTGAGCAAATCGAGGAGCTCTGCGGATTCCACTAAAGTCATCAGGGTTTTGAATTGCCCCAGTTCCTGGGCGGTTTCTATCAAGTTAGCCATGAGTGATTTCTCCCTAAAAATAGGATTTATGTTGATTTCTGTTTAGGAATAACATGAGAAATCAGCCTAAGCCCTCTTTCACAGGGAGGAAATTCAGGGTGAACTTATTGACTGACGGTAATTCCCCGATCGCGCAGTTGTTGGACAAAAAACTCTTCTAGGGAAGCACCCGTTAGGTCAATTGTAATCAGCTTACCCCCCATGAGTTGCAAACTAGCCAGAAAATCCTGGGGCGAACCTTTTAAATGCCCTTGCCAGCGATCGTCTTCTAACTCCAAGTCGGGTAACCACTGTTTGAGCACTTCTAAATTCCCTCCAGTACCTTTGACAAAATAAAGGTCAGAAGTCCCCAATAATTCCTTGAGGGAACCAGAGCAAATTAATTCCCCTTGGGCGAGGATGGCTACGCGATCGCAAATTTTTTCCACATCAGCCAGGATGTGACTATTAAAAAAAATCGTTTTCCCTTGTTCTTTCAGAGAAACAATAATTTCCCGCATCTGATAGCGTCCCAAAGGGTCTAATCCAGACATGGGTTCATCTAAAAACACCACATCGGGATTGTTAATCAGTGCCTGGGCCATGCCAATTCGCTGTAACATCCCTTTAGAATAGTTACGCAAGATTTTATTACGAGCGGCAGATTTGGCGATGCCAACCAGATCCAATAGATCGGGAATGCGCTGGCGCTGCTCTCGGGCGGGAATTTGGAATAAGTTGGCAGTAAAGGCCAAAAATTCCCAGCCGGTTAGATATTTATAAAAATAGGGGTTTTCAGGGAGATAACCGATCCGTTCTCGAACCGCGCGATCGCCCAAAGGCTGTCCCAGTAATAACCCACGACCCCCACTCGGACGCAAGATGCCCAATAAAATTTTGAAGATGGTCGTTTTTCCGGCTCCATTGGGGCCAAGCAACCCAAAGGTTTCTCCCTCATAGACGGTTAGGGTGCAGTTTTTCAGGGTTTCGACTTGTTTATTCATCCAAAACCCAGTGCGGTAAGCCTTTCGCAATTGAAAAGTCTCGATCGCAGGCACTCGCTCAGTGGTTATCGGTTCGGTAGGCCAATCTACGACAGAATCCATGTCCGTTTCCCAATTTCGTGCAATCTAATCTAGTTCTATCTTGTCCCGAATTTACCCAAGTTGGCCTCATTTTACATCCTTTCAGAGGCCAGATTCTCTGGATTGCGCCGGATGTTAGGACGGATTGGGGCCTGATTTAGGGGGGTTTGGGGGGTTTTTCCTTTGACTTGGGGGATAACGACTGAAGTCGTTACTACGAACTGAGGATGGGGGCTTGATTTAGGGGGGTTTGGGGGGTTTTCCTTCGATTTGGGGATAATACCAAATCCGGTTGTTAAAAGTCGGTTTTCTGAATGACGCCGCGCAGGCACCGCTTCGTCCTGTGAGCTTCCAGGCTTTCCTAGCGGAACGCTCATAGAACAGCCTGCGGGTTTTTACAGACCTTTGACAACCGGATTCCGTATAACGACTGAAGTCGTTACTACAAACTATTGCTTTGATGCTTTTGGTGCTCCTGCTGCGACTCGAAATAGAATGGTTTTAGGGAGCAAGAGGAAAAATCCAATGGATCGGTCTAAAGTTATAGCTATCATTACGGGTGCGATTTCCATTTTGCTGGCGATCGCCTACCTCGT
Source organism: Oscillatoria sp. HE19RPO (assembly GCF_024220515.1). GTDB lineage: Bacteria > Cyanobacteriota > Cyanobacteriia > Cyanobacteriales > Laspinemataceae > Laspinema. The sequence goes on along the minus strand of NZ_JAMXOT010000198.1, from coordinate 10,214 downwards.
TGTTGTTCAGTTACTCGATTTTCGCGGAGAAATGTTACCGGCTCCCATTGATACGGGAACCCTCATTCCGTCTACCCTGGTAACTGTTGCTACTGTTATCACCCGTCTATGCTGATCAAAAATGTAGGAATAATCACGGTTCTGTTCGTCCCCTGGGGGTTGGCTTTACCTGTTGCTGCTGCTAACCCAGCACACCTACAGCAACTCCTGGATACTAATCGTTGTCAGGGATGCGATTTGCGGGATGCTCAATTAGAAGGGGTTAGCTTACGCGGTGCAGATTTGTCGGAAGCCAATTTACAGGGGGCCAATCTGCGAAATGCGGATTTGCGGTATGCCAATTTTCGCAGTGCGAATTTATCTGAGGCGATTCTGATTGCGGCAGACTTAGAAGCGGCTAATTTTAGTCAGGCGAATTTACAGGAAGTTGATATCCGAGGAGCCAATCTCAAGGATGCGGTGGTGACAGGGGCAAATACTTGCGGTTGGCAGCGTCAAGATGCTCGGTTACAAGGGGTCAATTTACAAGAGGCGGGGTGCATTCGTCCTACCCCGACACCGAATCCGTCACCGAATCCGACACCGAATCCGGCACCGAATCCGGTACCCAATCCGTCACCAGAGACAGGGGGACTGGATCAGAGGCAAGCAGCGGCATTGCTGCGGGACTGGTTAACGGCGAAAGCTAATATTTTTGCCCCTCCATTTGATCGGGAATTGTTGGGAAATTTAACGACGGGAATTTTATATGCAGATTCTCTCAATTCCGTGAGTTGGTTAGAAAATAATAATGCCTTCTATCAATATGGGGTGCAGCGAGTAGAATCTATTGAGCGGTTTGTTACGCAAGGCAGTCGGGTGACGTTAGAAGCCAGGGTGACGGAAGATTATACGTTATATGAAAATGGACGAATCAATCGCGATCGCGCTAGTTTTGGCACGAGTTTAATCCGGTACAATTTACAACGGGTCAATGGTCAGTGGAAAATTGCCGATTATCAGGTGATTAATTAAGGGCGATCGCACAGGAGAGGAAAATACAGGAAATTGCTCCCATCGGGGTGTTTGAACTGGATAGGGTTTACGAAGGGAGAGAGCTAGTTAATGACAGGGCAAGAAGCGCAAGAAAATTTTAATTCTCCCCCTAACTCGGGAGAGCAGAACGAAGAAGAGGGTTTGATTGTCATCGAGATGAATAATCCGAAAGCCTGGTACGATCGCGCTGGGTCTCTTTATCGGTTAGGACGCTATGAAGAGGCGCTAGAGAGCTATGAGAAGGCGATCGCCATTGATGCGGACTATGCGGATGCCTGGAATAATCGCGGGATGACCCTGAAGTGTTTGGGACGTCATGAAGAGGCGGTGACGAGTTATGAGAAGGCGATCGCCCTGAAGGCGGATTATTACCAAGGGTGGAACAACCTCGGGAATGCTTTGGTGGAGTTAGGACGCTATGAGGAAGCAGTGGCGAGTTACCAACGGGCGATCTCGATTTCTCCAGACTATTGTCAAGGGTGGCATAACCAAGGAGAAGCGTTAGCAACGTTAGAACGCTATGAAGAGGCAGTCGCCTGTTACGATCGCGTCTTAGCCCTCAAACCCACCTGGCGCGAAACGAAACGGTTGCGACGAACGGCGATGGCAAAGTTACAAGAGATGCCCTCCCGTCCAAAACCGGCAACCCCTGAACCTGTGCAAACTCCTGTTGCTCAGAAAGAGAAAGAGGAAAAAATTGTCCCGGAATCAGCGCCGAGTCAGCCGGTGGTTCCCCTGGACAATCCCAAACTCGTCGCCTGCGATCGCATGGTGGAACGGTATCCCGATGATCCAGAAGCTTGGCTGGATCGCGGCAGTGCTTTAGCAGAATTAGGATGCTATGAGGAAGCGGTTACCAGCTACGATCGGACAATTTCCCTGGATCCGAACAATTGGCAGGGGTGGAAATCTCGGGGAGTCTCGCTGAAACAGTTAGGGCGACAGGAAGAAGCCCTCAAAAGTTATGAGCGGGCGTTAGAATTGCAACCCGCGCCCCCTACAATCACCCCTGAACCTGCTGATACCGCTGTGGAGGTTTTGACTGAGACTACTACGGAGACTCCGGTGGAGGCTCCCTCCCCGGAGATAGTCCCGATCCCCACCCCAGTGCGGCGATCGTCGAGTCCTGTGGGGCGTGTGATCCGTTGGATGCGGCGATGGATTGTCCGCCTATGGCGACGGTGGATCGGATAATTTAGACCTGGAGTGCTTGTTGCACTGGAGATTTAGAACCAATTCACGAGCAGCAGGGTTTAGGTTGCCAATATCGGGGAATAGCGATCGCAGAATCCCTGGCTCGTCAGTTGGCTGGTTTCTCCAACAATCAGCGCTTTGGTCTGGACGGGACAGTGCTTGGTGCCTCGATGCTTACAAGTTTCACAGCTTTGCATATCTGAAAAAAATAGAAGAACGTCTTTGCTCTCTCAAGTTAACAAAGATTTACCAAATTTCCGAAGTTACTTACGCTACCATCTCCTAAATCGTTACATATTGTAATCTTTTAATCACAGGGCGATCGTCAACCCTCTATCCCGCAGCAAATTCGTTTTTCAGGCCCCAATTTATCCCCCTCACAATAGAGAGGTGTAACGATTTAGTTACACCCCAGTGACACAACAAATGCCTCCTTACTCATCCCATCCGTAGGAGATTCTCCCCTTTTCTGCCTTAAAGAGGCGAGTCATGGTCCTCGCGTAGCGGGATTCCCTCCATTCCTCCCTGGGAGTCTCAAGTCTCCAAGTTATCAGAAATTTTAAAAGATTGAATCCATGAAACATAGGGCTTTTTGGACTAACTGAAGTTGCCTCACTCCGGACTACAAAACTTTTAAAAAATACCTCTAGACCTCCCTAATCCAGGTTTTCATACCCTCCCTAGCGACTCTGCCCAGCCTATCGCCTCTACATTTCTTTGAGTTACCTCTTTAGGTAGAGGGACTGTTTAGATTCATCAGACTATCCTACCTATATAGAGTGGGGCAATGCCAAGAATGCTCGGGCCGGGATCAACATTTCCTTGAGTTACCTCTTCAGATAGAGGGACCGTCCTAGATATAGTGGAGCAATGTTAAAAATGCTCTAGCCAGGGATTAACTGAAAATCTCAGGAGTCTGATGGTAAAGTTTAGCCAAATCACATAGATTTTCAGACTACTTAATTTGATTTCTTTCCCAAGGGCTTGCTCCCTTAAATTCCATCCCCTAAATTAGCCCTTTATCAAATTATTAAATAAAGGCTACAACAGACAATTTACTACTTACAAAAACAATCAATCCTCTATGCAAGCTCTTGAGAGTCCTCTAACTTTTTCTAAATCTTCACTCCCTAAATATTCAGTTAACCCTCCCTTCCATTATCCTCAGAAACAGCCTAATATTTACGGTCATGAGACTTTACCTCACTCAGATATTGCGGAGTTATTTTTCTCGGTTTGGCAAAATCATGAAATAACTGAGGCAAATCGTAAAAGGTTGAAATTTGCTTTGTCAAGTTATCAGGAACTTAACGAATCTGACCATAGACTCATCGATCGCCTATTACACGCAGTCAAACGCGGATGGATTACAATGAAAGACTAAATTTACCTGGAAATCAATAAAACTGGCTGATTTTTATAACCCTACAGGGTCAGGCTTATCCAGGAAGATCCGGAGATAAGTGGCGTTTAATTGTTAAATTCTTAGGGTTGATTTAAAAATTTAAGATAAATCAATTTAATTATTAATGCCTTCAGACTACTGAGGGCATTAATTTTTTTAGTTCAATTCGTGCGAATTCCCGGGAGAGAAGGTGTTTCAGACTCCTCCATTCTATCTGCGACCCATAACCGATCGCTCTGAAACACCTGACTGAAACTCCGGAAACCCGCTAGAGTTTTAACCGGAACAATAAAATCTGATTCACTTGATCCGGATTAAAATTATCGTCACTGATCATAATTAAACTTTGACTCCCATCGGAGAAGCGGGGTCCAAGGGTCATCCCTTCCAGATTATCTAACTCAATTCCTAAATCTTGTAAGTTTAAAAGCAATCGCTTCTTAATCGGTTCAACCTTCTTCAGTTCCCCTTTTAAACTGGCAATTCGGGAGGTGTCAGTCGCGCTGCCGGTTTGGATTTCAAAAAGTTTTGCACCGAAACCGAGAAACCCAAAATTGCGCTCTAAACTGAGCAAATGCCCTCCCTGTTCTAACGCTAATAATTCGGGTAACCCGTTGTAGAGACTCCAGCGAACACTATCATCAAGGGGGTAAAGATTTTCAGAAATTAGGATCGGAGGTCCATCGGAGATTAGATAATGAAGTAAGCGGTTTTTGGGGGGGAGTTCGGCATCGAGTTCATCTAAATCTTGAACCAGAGGTGCTTCCGTGGCGGTGAACAGGCGATAGGGATCGACAGTAGCATCTCCAAATCCTCTGGGATTGAGGGTGAGGGACTCCAACCCTAAATTATCTTGGACCCCTTGGCTTTGGTCCTCGGCATTATCGGGGATGTAGCGTTTGGGAAGGGTGATATCCCGGACAAACTGCCCGGTTTCTAGGTCAATTTCGTGGATAAAGGGTGCCAACCCTTTGCGCGCAATCCCTTCGCTGGCAATATAAACGCTGTTGGGGGAGGCAAAGGCGATGCCTTCTGCATCAATTTTACCGATCGCAACCGTGTTGCCATCTTCCCCTTTGAGAAAGGTGACGGATTCAATGTCAACACTGGCGATTTTAGGGGAATCGGAACTGTTAGAATCCAAATTCAGTTTAAGGGTATAGAAGCGGGCGGGAGCATAATATCCGCGATCGTCGCAGATGGCATAGAAGCGATCGCGTTGGCGATCGTAGGTGATGCCGGATAATCCACCAACGGGCGTATCCTGAAAGGGCCGTTTCGGCAGTTCATACTCGTCTAAAAATTCTACGGACAAGTCGAGAAATATGCGCTCTTGTGCATTAACTTGAGGCAAGGCACAGGCGGTTAATACCGTCGATAGCACCACTGCTAATGCCATCACCCAGGGGAAAATTTGAAATTTGCGCCAGTTCACGATCGCCTCCAACCCTTGAAAATCTAAACAGTTCAATTTTCAATGTAACAAATTGACGGCTCTATTGGGAGGGTGCATCTCTCTTGCCTATCTCTTTCATCAGTCCCGAACCCCGGTTATGTAGAGCAATTAAATTGAACCGTTAACCCGTTGAGTGAATTCAAAAATAAACGAGATGAAAATTGTAACCGGAGTAAAACCTGGAGGAAATCCTGACCCAATCGCCCCATTTCGACTACACCGAAACCGGGCTTATTTTGGGTTGTTTTTTTGGATTTTAAGCTTGACTTTTTCCGGGTTTAATGCTTTAACTGCTCTCGGACAACCGGAAAATTCTGCACCGCCACTGCTCCCTCCAAACCCCTTGGAAGTGCTGATCCCTGACCCATTAGTGCCGAATCCCCCGAAGAAAAATCAATCCTTAACCCCGGAACAACTGCGGGAATTAGAATTGGCTTTAAATCGCTTAGATGCAGAAGCCTCCGCCGAGTTGGCGGCAGGAAATAACCCAGAAGCATTTACAATTTGGTATCGAGAATTGCGGTTATGGCGTTATTTTGGACCCTTGCCGGAGGTGCGCGCTTTAACTCGGGTGGGGGCGACTGCCTGGGAACAATCAGAAATTACCGCCCTGCAAGCAATTGATGCAAGACTCAAAGTCATTCATCAAGAGTATTGTCTCACGCCTCAAGGGTGTGAATTGCCCCTGTTACAAGCTTTAGCGACGGGATTTGAAACCGTGCGATCGCGAGATTTAGCCCTAACAGTTTATCAGCAATTGCTCACCGATGCACGCGATCGCAACGATGCCTCCGCAGAAGAATCCATCCTCACCACGATGGGTCGCCTCTATCTGGAAAAACTCGATTATGTCAATGCCTCAACCCCCTATCAAGGATTACTCTCCTTTGCAGTTCAACGAGGCGATCGCGTCCAAGAATTGTCCTACCTCGAACAACTCGCTTTTATCTACACCCAAGCGAATGATTCCCAAGGCGCAGTCGCCACAAGGCAACGACTGGTCACCCTTTATAGTAACCCCCAAGATATTGGCAAAATCCCTCAACTCAAGCTGGCGATCGCCACGGATTATGAACGTCTCGGACAACTGCAAACCGCCATCGCCACCTACGAACAAGCCTATACCTTTGCCTGGACTCAACAACAATTTTACATCGCCAGTGATGCCCTAGAACGCCTCGCCCGCCTCTATACCACCCTAGAACAATTCGATGCCGCCTTAGAAGTTTATGAAGCTTTATTAATCGTCGAGCGTCGCGCCTACAACTTATATGGGATAATGCATACTTACGATCGCATCGGTCAAATTCATCAGCGACAAAATGCCTATCCCCAAGCCATCCAAGCCTTTCAAAACGGTTTAGAGGTAGCCCGACAACTCAACTATCATGAGGCATATTTCACTGAACAAATTGATCGACTCGTTCGCCGATCGCGTCCATTATTCTAATCCATGTTCCAAGACCACCGTCAAGCCCCTCTATTAGAAACCCTCGCCCGTTGTGCCCGAACACCGGACACGCCCTTCTATGCACCGGGGCATAAACGAGGCCGAGGAATTCCTCAATCTCTGAGCAATCTGTTAGGAAAATCGGTATTTTTAGCCGACTTACCCGAACTCCCGGACCTGGATAATTTATTTGCACCAACTGGGGCGATCGCAGCGGCACAAGAACTGGCAGCCGATGCTTTTGGTGCATCCAAAACCTGGTTTTTAATCAATGGTTCCACCGCCGGAATTATTGCAGCAATTCTGGCAACAGTTCGCCCAGGGGAGAAAATTATTCTGCCTAGAAATGTCCATCAATCTGTAATTTCTGGCTTAATTTTATCCGGGGCATTGCCGGTTTTTATCCCCCCGGAATTTGATCCAATCTGGGGTTTAGCCCTGAGTATCACCCCAGCATCCGTTGCCGAAGCATTAGCGGCCCATCCCGATGCCAAAGCGGTGATGATGGTGTATCCCACCTATCAGGGGGTCTGCGGGGATATTCAGGCGATCGCCCAGGTGACTCACCAATTTGGCATTCCCCTGTTGGTGGATGAAGCGCATGGGCCTCATTTTGCATTCCATCCCGATTTACCGACTCCGGCCCTGGTTGCCGGGGCGGACCTATCCGTGCAATCGATTCACAAAGTCTTGGGGGCGATGACTCAGGCATCGATGCTGCATATTCAAGGCGACTGCATTGATGTCAATCGCTTGAGTCAAAGTTTGCAGTTGATGCAATCCACCAGTCCGAGTTATTTACTCCTGGCGTCCTTAGATGCGGCAAGGCAACAAATGGCGTTACAGGGTCAAGATTTGATGACTCAAACCCTGGCCCTAAGTAGTCGCGCCCGGGAGGAGATTGCCCAAATCCCTGGGTTAGGGGTGTTAACGCCGCCTGAAGGGAGAAGTCCGGGATTTGTGGCAGGCGATCGCACCCGTCTGACAGTGGGGGTTTGGGAGTGGGGAGTGAGTGGGTATGACGTGGATGAAATGTTGCAGGAACGGTTTGGGGTCACCTGTGAGTTACCGTCTCCGGACCATTTAACTTTTATTATCAGCTTGGGAAACACCCAGGCCGATATTGACCAACTGGTGCAAGGGTTCTCGACCCTCGCCCAGGATTATGGGGACAACCGGCGACTGGGTTACCGGCACCTGATGCCACCTTCTCCGGCCCTTTCCTGCTGTCCGAGGGATGCGTTTTTCGCCGAAGTAGAAGCAATCCCGGTGACTGAGGCGATCGGGAGGGTCAGTGCTGAGTTAGTATGTCCATATCCCCCGGGAATCCCAATTTTGATGCCCTCAGAGGCGATTACCTTAGAGGCAATCGCCTATTTGCAACAAGTGCTTGCCCAGGGAGGTATCCTCACCGGATGTAGCGATCGGACTCTAACTACCCTCAAAGTGGTTAGAACTAGATAACCGGGCTAGAAATAATCCAGAAATCGGTTAAAAATAGGACGATTGAATCTCTCATTTAATCCTCTAATTTATAAATTTAGCCGGTTCACCGAAGAAGTAGGGTGGGCAATGCCCACCTTAGTTAAGGTGGGCATTGCCCACCCTACAATTGCTTCAAATTATTGGAGTTTTCCATTTTTCCAGTTAAGGTGGGCATTGCCCACCCTACAATTGCTTCAAATTATTGGAGTTTTCCATTTTTCCAGATTTGTGAATTTCTTAATCCCGGGACAACCCTTTCTAAAATTATTAAACTTTGGTCTGTCAAATAACATAATAACTGCTTAAAACTACTGATAAAATTCACATAAATATTATTATGAATTCTAAAATTTGGCCTTATATTACCCCGGGTATTGCGGATGATTTATTCGAGCGGTTGCCGGGAATTCCGATGAGCAAACGGGAAACGAGATTGCTGTTACTCTCCCACCTGCGTCTGCAATCCGAATCGGTTTTATGGGATATTGGGGCGGGCACCGGAACCATTCCTGTAGAAGCGGGATTACTCTGTCCGAAGGGTCGGATTTTAGCCGTAGAACGGGATGAGGAAGTGGCCGCCTTAATTCGGGCCAACTGCGATCGCTTCGGGGTTCAAAATGTAGAAGTCATCGAAGGCAGTGCGCCGGAATGTCTGTCCCAGTTACCCCATGCCCCGAATCGCGTCTGTATTGAAGGAGGCCGTCCGATTAAAACTATCTTAGAAAAAGTCTGGTCCTACTTACTCCCAGAAGGGCGAGTCGTTGCCACTGCCGCGAGTTTAGAAAATCTCTATGCCATTTCCGAAAGCTTTGCTGAGTTACAAGTGCGGAATGTCGAGGTGGTACAGTCCTCCTTCAACCGCTTAGAAGGAAGGGGAACTCATCAAAGTTTTGTGGCGGTTGACCCCATTTTTATCCTGAGTGGAGAAAAGCTGGATTGAAATTCCGCCCGGTTTACCGGACTCGGTGGAATTAGACCGCTTGCAGAATGACAAATAAATGCCCAGATTTCCCCTAAAATAGGGGTACAGTTTTGTGGGGGCGGCAATATCAAGAAATGTTGACAAGAGCGAAAATTCCCCGAATCATGCCAGAATTCTATTTTGCTAATAGCTAGATTAACTATAAAATTGTTCTATGCCTTTGTCTCGAATTCTCAGTACCATTGTTGCTCTCATCCTAGCGCTAGGTACGACCTTCCTAGGAGGTTGGTACTTTACGGTCGGTTTCTCCATTCTGGTCTGTATTGCTCATCGGGAATATTTGGAACTGGTCCGGGCGAAAGGGATTTGCCCCGCAGCCAAAACGAGTTTATTTCTAAGTCTGGCGTTGGTTGTGCTTTCGACCTTAGATTCCCAGTTGACCGATGCCCTCTTGCCGATCGCCGGAACCTGTATTTGTTTCTATCTGCTATTTAAGCCAAAAATGGCCACGATCGCCGATTTAGCTGCCTCCATTCTCGGCCTATTTTATATCGGTTATTTACCCAGTTTTTGGCTGCGCTTACGCACGTTAGGGTCTGAGTTGGCCAGTAATCTGCCCTTGGGCGGCTATTGGCCCCAAACCTGGCCTAATTTGTCAGACCTACCCACGGGGTTGAGTGTAACCTTGCTTTCGTTTATTTGTATTTCTATGGCAGATTCTGCCGCTTATGTCGGTGGCAAGTGGTTGGGACGGACTCATTTTTCCGATATCAGTCCGAAAAAAACCGTGGAAGGGGCGGTATTTGGGGTCCTCGGAAGTGTCATTTTGGCAACCCTCGGGGCGAAGTTTCTCAATTGGCCGTTCTGGGTAGGGACTGGGGTGGCATTTGGGTTACTCCTCGGGATTGCCAGCTTGATGGGAGATTTAATCGAATCCCTGATGAAGCGCGATGCAGGAGTGAAGGATTCCGGTAAGCTGATTCCGGGTCACGGGGGCATCCTAGACCGGGTGGATAGTTATATTTTTACGGCTCCTTTTGTTTATTATTTTATTACCCTGCTGTTGCCTTTGTTATCGCAATGGGTCGGGTCTTAATTGCAGTAGGTCCTCCTGATGCCAGAACCGCTTAGGGAACTCCAAAAAATAAAACCTTCAAAAAACCCGCAGGCTCAAGCCTGGAGCTACACGGACAAAGCGGTGCCTGCGCGGGCTAAAAGAGCCTTGTTAGGTGCGATCGCATCAAAGCAAGGATGATTTATTTGTTGG